>CAVRCC010000001.1:0-63418 GCA_963719395.1 uncultured Gammaproteobacteria bacterium
TGCGGTACTGTCAACCCCATCGCGTTTCGGTCCACTGGAGGATGCGCATGTCGAATCAACAACAAACGGACGCGGCGACCCCGACGTTCAACGAATTCCCCCCAACCCCCTACGAGGAATGGCGCAAGGCCGTCGATAAGTTCCTCAAGGGCGCGCTGTTCGAAAAACGCCTGGTCACCAAGACCTACGAGAACATCGATCTCCAGCCGATGTACCGGCAGGAAGATATCGAAGGCTTGCCCCATCTCGACAGCCTGCCCGGCTTCGCGCCCTACCTGCGCGGCACGACTCCCCTGGGTTACGTCGCCAGCAGTTGGGATGTCGCCCAAGAACTGCCCTACGGCACGCCGGCGGCGTTCAACGAAGCTCTGCGCGCCGATCTGGCGCGCGGCCAAAACGCCGTCAATTTAGTGCTCGACCGCCCGACCCTGGCCGGCACCAACGCCGACCAAGCCGAAGCCGACGACGTGGGCAAAGGCGGCTTGTCCATCTCCAGCGTCGCGGATCTCGCCCAGGCGCTGGACGGCGTGGATCTCGAAAACACGCCCCTCTTCATTCAGGCCAGCACCAGCGCCCTGACCTTCACCGCCCTGCTGGCGGCGCTGGTGAAAACACAGGGTAAGTCGCTGGCCAAGGTGCGCGGCGCCATCGGTATGGACCCGCTGGGCCAGTTGGCCCGCGACGGCCGACTGCCCCGCGATCTGGACGGCATCTACGCCGTGATGGCGCAACTCACTGCCTGGGCCAAGGCCAATGCCCCACACTTGCAGACCATCACCGTGCAGGGCAGTCCCTACCATAACGGTGGCGCCAGCACCACGCAGGAACTCGCTTTCGCGCTGGCCACGGCGGTCGATTACGTCCGCGCCATGCAGGCGCGCGGTCTGAGCATCGATGACATCGCCCCGCGCATCCGGTTCTCCCTGTCGATTGGTTCCAACTTCTTCATGGAAATCGCCCGGCTGCGGGCCGCGCGGCTGCTGTGGGCCAAGATCGTTCAGGCGTTCGGCGGCAACGAAACCTCGCAGAAGATGAGCCTGCACGCGCGCACCTCGGCCTGGAACCAGACCGTCTACGACCCGCACGTCAACCTGCTGCGCGCCACCACCGAGGCGTTTTCCGGCGCGGTCGGCGGTTGCGACAGCCTGCACATTTCGCCGTTCGACGAGTTGCTCCGCGTGCCGGACGAGTTCTCCCGCCGCGTCGCCCGCAACACCCATACCGTGCTGCGCGAGGAAAGCCACATCACCCGCACCGTGGACCCGGCCGGCGGTTCCTGGTACGTCGAAAATCTCACCGACTCGGTTGGCCGCAAAACCTGGGGGATCTTCCAGGAGGTCGAGAAACAGGGCGGCATGACCAAGGCGCTGGCCGCCGGCTGGCCGCAGTCCCAAATTGCCGACATCGCCGCCAAGCGCGCCGCCAACATTGCCAAGCGCAAGGACATTTTCGTCGGCACTAACATGTATCCGAATATGAAGGAAACCCGGATCGAGCCGGCGCCGGTGGACCCATGGGCGGTCCAGTCGGAACGGGCGACGGCACTCAAGCAGCATCGGGCGAGCGCTAACGGCGGCCAGAAACAAACGGCGCTGGACGCGCTCGCCAAGGCCGGCGC
The DNA here is from genome assembly GCA_963719395.1 of uncultured Gammaproteobacteria bacterium. Classification (GTDB taxonomy): domain Bacteria; phylum Pseudomonadota; class Gammaproteobacteria; order Competibacterales; family Competibacteraceae; genus Contendibacter. Next base: position 1,619 of record CAVRCC010000001.1, read on the forward strand.
GAACGGCGTCGAGGCCGCGATTCAGGCCGCGCTCGCCGGCGCGACTTTGGGCGAAATCGCCCAAGCGGCGCGCACCGGCGCCAAGGCCGGCCCCACCATCAACGCCGTCCACGCCCATCGCGGCGCGCAAGCGTTCGAAGCGCTGCGGCAAGCGGCGGAAACCTACGTCGCTCGTACCGGCCAGCGGCCGGAAGTGTTCCTCGCCACCATGGGGCCGTTGACCCAGCACAAGGGCCGCGCCGATTTCTCCACCGCTTTCCTCGGCGTGGGTGGCTTCGAGACGATCTATCCATCCGGCTTCAGCACCCCGGACGAAGCGGCGGATGCGGCGCTGGCCTCCGGCGCCAAGGCGGTGGTGATCTGCTCCACCGACGCCACCTATCCCGAAATCGTCCCGGCGCTGGTCCAGAAACTCAAGAAAGCCAGTCCCGACCTGATCGTGCTGTTGGCCGGCTATCCGGCCGATCATGTCGACGCCTTCAAGGCGGCCGGCGTGGATGATTTCATTCATCTCGCCGCCAATTGCCAAGCCCTGTTGTCAACCTTGCAGAAGAAGATGGGGGTCGCCCAATGAGCAAGTCACCCGATTTCACCACGATGGCCTATGGCGCCGACTTCCCCAAGCCCAGCTTCGCGGAATGGCGGGCGACGGTGGAGAAAGCCACTGGCAAGACCTTGGAGCAACTGGTCTCGGCGACCATGGAGCACATCGACGTCAAGCCGCTGTACACGCGGGACGACATCAAGGACTTGCAGCACCTCGGCTATGTCGCCGGCGTGCCGCCGTTCCTGCGCGGTCCCTACCCGGCGATGTACGTGACCCAGCCGTGGACGGTGCGCCAGTACGCCGGTTTCTCCACCGCCGAAGAAAGTAACGCTTTCTATCGCCGCAATCTGGCGGCCGGGCAGAAGGGCCTGTCCATCGCCTTCGATCTGGCCACCCATCGCGGTTACGATTCCGATCATGGCCGCGTGGTCGGCGATGTCGGCAAGGCCGGCGTGGCGATCGATTCGCTGCTGGACATGAACATCCTGTTCGACGGTATCCCGCTCGATCAGATGTCGGTGTCGATGACCATGAACGGCGCGGTGTTGCCGGTACTGGCGTTCTACATCGTCGCCGCCGAGGAGCAGGGCGTTTCCCACGAGAAGCTGACCGGCACCATTCAGAACGACATTCTGAAAGAGTACATGGTGCGCAACACCTATATTTACCCGCCCGATCCGTCGATTCGGATCATCGGCGACATCTTCTCCTACACCTCCAAGGAGATGCCGAAGTTCAACAGCATCTCGATCTCCGGCTACCACATGCAGGAAGCCGGCGCCACCGCCGATCTGGAACTGGGCTACACCTTGGCCGACGGGCTGGAGTACATCCGTACCGGCATCAAGGCGGGGATGGACATCGACACCTTCGCCCCCCGGCTGTCGTTCTTCTGGGCCATCGGCATGAACTACTTCATGGAAGTGGCCAAGATGCGCGCCGGACGGCTGCTGTGGGCCAAGATCATCAAGCAGTTCAACCCGAAGAGCGACAAGTCGATGGCGTTGCGCACGCACAGCCAGACTTCGGGCTGGAGCCTGACCGAACAGGACCCGTTTAACAACGTCGCCCGCACCTGCATCGAGGCGCTGGCGGCGGCGCTGGGCCACACCCAGTCGTTGCACACCAACGCCCTGGACGAAGCGATTGCGTTACCGACCGACTTTTCGGCGCGCATCGCCCGCAACACGCAGCTTTATTTGCAGGATGAAACGGCGATCTGCAAGGTGCTGGACCCATGGGGCGGCTCCTATTACGTCGAGGCGCTGACCAACGAACTGATCAAGCGGGCCTGGGGCCACATCCAGGAAGTGGAAAGCTTGGGCGGCATGGCCAAGGCCATCGAAACCGGCTTGCCCAAGATGCGGATCGAGGAAGCGTCGGCTCGCCGGCAAGCGCAGATCGACTCCGGCAAGGAAACCATCGTCGGCGTTAACAAGTACCGGATGGCCAAGGAAGACAAGCTGGACATCCTCAGCATCGACAACACCGCCGTGCGCGAGGCGCAGGTGCAGCGCTTGCAGAAGCTGCGGTCCATGCGCGACGAGGCCAAGGTGAAAGCGTGTCTAAACGCCATCACCGAAGCCGCCAGCGCCGGTTCCGGCAACCTGCTGGAGAAGGCAGTGGAAGCGGCCCGCGCCCGCGCCAGTCTGGGCGAAATCTCCGATGCGATGGAGAAGGTGTTTGGCCGGCACAAGGCGGTCATCCGCGCCATTTCCGGCGTGTACAGCAGCGAGTTCGGCGACGCCGAGGAAATCGCCAAGGTCCGGCAAATGGCCGACGAGTTCGAGCAGCGCGAAGGTCGCCGGCCGCGCATCCTGGTCGCCAAGCTCGGCCAGGACGGTCACGACCGGGGCGCCAAGGTGATCGCGACCGCGTTCGCCGATCTCGGCTTCGACGTGGACATCGGCGCGCTGTTCCAGACCCCGGACGAAGTCGCCCGCCAAGCGGTGGAGAACGACGTGCATGTGGTCGGCATGAGTTCGCTGGCCGCCGGCCACAAGACCTTGCTGCCGCAACTGATCGCGGAACTCAAGAAGTTGGATCGCGAGGACATCATGGTGGTCATCGGCGGCGTCATTCCCGCCCAGGACTACGAGTACCTCAAGGCCAACGGCGCAGCGGCGATCTTCGGCCCCGGCACGGTCATTCCGGTCGCCGCGCAAAAGGTGCTGGTGGAACTGAACGAACGCCTGGTGGCGTGAGGGTGAGTTAAGGCATAGCAGTAGGGTGGGCATTGCTCACCCTACTCAACTACTCAACTCAAATCGCAGCTTGTTGGCGATAAAAAATAGTATAAAAGGGACTAAAGTGATGGTTAATTTTTTGATAGTGATAGCATTTTTGTCTGTTTTTAGTACAACAGTAATAGCACAACCAATTACCGGTTATCAATGGACCGACCCGAAAACTGGTCAAGTTAAAAACGCCCCCTATCCACCAGCTAACCTTGAAATGCGCCAAGTCGAGCGGCGTCCAGATGGAACTATAGTGCTTGAAATTTTACCACCACAAAAATTACTAAATACTGTTACTAAATCAGGATCAGGATCAGGAGGCCTTGGAATTAAAAAAACCGAATGGGAAAAAATATATGGATTGCCTAATCGGCCATGCTTTTCTGTTGCAAGTATTATTCAATGTAACTACAAGAATGATCTCTTTATTACTAGCTTTATTGATCAATATCCTATAAGATCAATCAGTTATGGAAATTTGAAGCCCAAACTATCTTTAGAAGAATCGCGTGTACAGGTTAAATCACTCATTCCTAGTGATAGTGTCTTCATAAAGTCCTACACTTCTGCTATAGGTTCAACTGTAGACCTATACAATAGCAAGTGGCTAGCTGCCCAATTTCCAGCTAACGATAGCTTGTACTGGATTAATGGAAAGCCTGGAGACTTTATTGTAATTTACAGCGGTAAATCTGGTATCTCTAATATAACAATGGGTACCGGTAATAATCCTTAAATAGCTCTTCAAGCATGTGGCACATAAAGCGGTTTAGCGCAGAGTAACCCACCGTAATTGAACGACTCCACAATCAGCGGGTTACGGACTCACATCCTAACCCGCCCTACGCTACGGTTACTGATGCGATGAATGATGGTGCAGGATGCGTACCCTACTTGGCTGAGTTAATTGTAGAGGAAGTTAGGAGTCAACCCGTTTTGATAAAACTATGATGCCGAAATTGTACCTTGAAACGTCGGTTATAAGCTATTTGACTGCTCGCCCCAGCCGAGATTTATCTTGGCTGCTCACCAGCAAATCACTAGAGATTGGTGGGATTTCAAACGCAAAAATTTTCAGATATTTGTCTCGCAGCTTGTCATTCAGGAAGCGGGAGCGGGAGATTCTGAAGCGGCTCAAAAGAGATTACAGGCTCTCGAAAATATTCCCCTTCTTGACCTCACACAAGAGGTACTTGCTTTGGCGAAGGCTCTATTAGATGACGGAATCCTGCCAACCCGAGCAAAAGAGGACGCTCTTCACTTGGCGGCGGCGGCAGTACACAAAATGGACTTTCTACTAACTTGGAATTGTCGGCATATTGCAAATCCAGATATTCTAAGGCACATTATTCTTTGGCATTCTGACTCATCAATCCATCAATTTCCTGTTATCTGCACGCCCGCCGAATTCTTTGGAGAATAACCCATGTCATCTAATGAAATGCTTGAAGAAATCTGGAAAATACGCGACGAACACGCCCACCGTTTCAATGATAAACTTGAAGCAATCTTTGATGATTTACGCAACCAACAAAAGGCTGGAAAAAGAAAGGTGGTATCCTTTATCAACACCTTACCGGAATCTACCGCCAGCAAAATAGTAAAACAAGCTACTGAAAATGAAGCAAAGTAAATTCCCTCCCGGCTGGGACGAACAGCGGGTTCAGAAAGTTATTGCGCACTATGAAGTGCAGACCGAAGATGAGGCGGTTGCTGAGGACGAGGCTATTCTCCAAGATCAAACTCAAACCGTGATGGAAATGCCTACCGAGCTTGTGCCTGTAGTAAGGGAATTAATTGCCAAACATCACGGCAAAAATAGCCAACCCAGTCAAGCATTATGATCGAAAAAACACGCTTAAAACTTTTGAAGGTATTGGCCAAACTGAGCGAACAGTTTCCTGAAGTTCGCTTGGGTCAGTTAATCAATAATCTTGCCACTCTTGTTAAAGGACCACAGATAGAAGCCATTTGGGACGCAGAAGATAAGGAGTTGCTGGAAGCAGCAAAAAACAACTCGAAGTATTTCGATCCTGCCATTCAGCAACAGCTTGATGCAAAACGGAGAAAAAGCAAATTGTAGGGTGGTATTGCCTACCCTACTTAACTGATGCGACGAATGATGGTACGCGATGCATACCCTACATGGTTAACTGATCGCTGTCCGAAGATCGTGCCATTGCCTGTTATGAGGTATTGAGTATTCATCGAAATGATACAAATAAAATGCATATTATCACTCGAAAGCGACTTAATGAGTTCGTAGAAAAGTATCCTGATACTAGATCGGCTCTTGCCCATTGGTATGAACTGGTGAAACAAAATAACTTTAATTCTTTTTCAGAGTTACGTTTGATGTTCCCTAACGCAGATCAGGTAGGCAAGCTGACTGTATTTAATGTTGGCGGAAATAAAGTAAGATTAGTTGCTGCTGTTCACTATAACAGGAGAAAAGTTTACATTAGGGCTATTTTAACTCACGCAGAGTATGATCAAAATAGGTGAAGGAAATAAATTATGCAAAACCTCAAGATAAAGCAGGCCGAAAAAGCTTGGATTCCCCTTACCGGTTTTATTTATGTTCCTCATAACAAAAAAGAATATGATCAACTCGTCAGCTTGCTAGATGATCTAATTGATGAAGTGGGTGAAGATGAGACCCATCCTCTAGCTTCTATGATGGAAATACTCGGCGTATTAATTGAAAATTATGAGACGAATTGTGTAGCTGAATTGACCAACAATTAGCGCGTAGGGCGGGTTAGCGTAGCGTAACCCGCTGGAATTGAATGATTCCACAATCGGCAGGTTACGAACTCACGTCCTAACCCGCCCTACGCTGCTACGCCACTACTCGGAGCCAATAATGAATGATGAAATTATTGATGAAGTCCGGGCAACACGCGAAGCCCACGCCGCGAAGTTTAATTTCGATTTAGACGCTATTTACGAAGATATAAAGCGTAGCGAGGTAGAGCACACTAATCGCGGGGCTAAATTGATTGATCCTCCGCCCACAACCCGTGGCTTACCACATTCGGTATATCAGAGAATTCATTTTGGTCATAGCCACTGAAGTCTTTCCCGCCTGAAGGCGGGGGTTTTTACCAAAAAGGCGACTATAAGGCTAGGTCAGATCGGCCAGCAACGACTGACGCAAGTTCTCGGGCGCCGCCGGCACTATGGCGGCATAGTTCGGGTGGTCGACGCCAACCGCCAGCGCCGCCCCCTGCTTTAACTGACTTTTCATCTCGGGCGTGAGTTCGAAGCGCAGGAAATGCACGGCGCTGGTTTTCTCCTCATTTTCCCGCTCCAAATCCTCGTCGGCGATGGCGAACACCCGCTCGCAGCCTTCCACCCGCACCCAGATGGCATCCTCGATGCCTTTCAGGCGAGCCAGCATCCGCCGCCGTTCCTCGACCTCCGGGTATTCGATCAGCAGCGTCGCCTTGAAATTACTGCCATCCGGCGCCAGCGGGTTATAGGCTTCCAGCTCGCCGTTGATGCCATCTTCCTCGAAAATCTTCTCGATCCGCAGCATTTCCTGAATCTGATAGCGGAGGGTCAACTCATCCTCGAACATCAGAGTCAGATGATCGCCCAACGCCAGACTGCGATCCTGCTTGTGGGCGAGCACTCGCGCCCGGAACGCCGGGCGTTCCCGAGCGTACTGCTCCAATGACATCAGGCTGTCCCGGGTAATGGGTGGCATGGCAGGTCCTCCTTCGGTTAAAGCCCGTAGGCGATCCGGATCAGGGAAATGGGATGCTGCTTCTGGGCCGAGGTCTCGCCCATGCCCTGACAGATATGACGACCGGCGATGGCGCAGTCCGAACTGACGTAATCCGGATTCACCAACGCCATCTGCTTGAACACTGGCCGGCCGATCTTCATCGAGGTCTCGAAATACTCGCTCTTCACCCCCCAAGTGCCGTCGTGGCCGGCGCAGCGTTCCACGGTATTGACGGTCGTATTCGGGATCAGTTGGAGCAACTCGCGGGTTTTCTGCCCCATGTTCTGCACCCGGAGATGGCAGGGAATATGATACGAAACCGTGCCGAGCGACTGTTTGAAATCGGTCTTGAGCAGCCCGTCCTTGTTGCGCAACGCCAGATACTCGAACGGGTCGAACATCGCCTCGGCCACCGCCCGCACGTCCGGGTCGTCCGGATACATCAACGGCAGCTCCTGCTTGTACATCAAGGTGCAGGAAGGAATGGCGGTCAGGATCGCGTAGCCATCGCGGGCGACTCGCGCCAGCACGGGGATGTTGATGTCCTTGAGCCGATTCACCGATTCCAGATCGCCGAGTTCGAGCTTCGGCATCCCGCAACAGGCTTCCTTTTCAACCAAGGTGGTCGGAATTTCATTATGGGCGAGGATCTTGAGCAGGTCGTGACCGATGCCCGGTTCGTTGTAATTGATGTAGCAGGTCGCAAAAATCGCCACCTTGCCGGGGGTGCGCTGGCCGTCGCGCACCGGAAAATGGCTCTCGGCCTGGGCGCTGGCTCGAAAGCGCTTCGGCGCGTAGTCGGGAAGCTGGCGGTCGCGGTGGACTTTCAGCATCTTGTCCATCGCGCCGCGCAGGGTTTTGCTTTTGTTGGTGGCGTTGACGGTCTGCGCCACCACCGGAATCGCCAGCAATTTGCCCAGGGCGTCGGTGCTGGTCAGCAGCTTGTCCCGGAAGGTGACCTCGCCCTTCTTGAACTTGACCGCCTTGGCCCGCAGCATCAGATGGGGGAAGTCGAGGTTCCAGGGATGGGGCGGCACGTAGGGGCATTTGGTCATGAAGCACACGTCGCAGAGGTAGCACTGGTCCACCACCGCCCCGTACTTCGCTTTCGGGATGCCGTCCACCTCGCCGGTCGCGCCCTCGTCGATCAGGTCGAACAGCTTGGGGAAAGCGTTGCACAGGCTGACGCAGCGCCGACAGCCGTGGCAGATGTCGAAGACCCGCTCCAGTTCGGCGAGCAGCGAGCTTTCGTTGTAGTAGTCGGGGTTTTTCCAGTCGATGGGATGCCGTTTCGGCGGCTCCAGACTGCCTTCGCGGACGCTCATGGGTTTGGCCTCTCCTCGGGGTGGCGCTGCGGGATCGGGGCGGGCGCGCGACCCGCCCCTTCCACCTTCAGTCGGCCAGCGCGTCCAGGGCTTTCTGGAAGCGGTTGGCATGCGAGCGTTCGGCCTTGGCCAGCGTCTCGAACCAGTCGGCGATCTCATCGAAGCCTTCGGTCCGGGCGGTCTTCGCCATGCCCGGGTACATGTCGGTGTATTCGTGGGTTTCGCCCGCAACCGCCGACTTCAGGTTATTGCGCGAAGAGCCAATCGGCAGGCCGGTGGCCGGATCGCCCACTTGGGCCAAATAGTCCAAGTGACCGTGGGCATGGCCGGTTTCGCCTTCCGCCGTCGAGCGGAACAGGGCCGAGACGTCGTTCTGCCCCTCAACGTCCGCCTTGTTGGCGAAGTAGAGGTAACGCCGGTTGGCCTGCGATTCGCCGGCGAAAGCCGCTTTCAGATTGTCCTCGGTCTTCGAACCTTTAAGCTGCATCGGTAGTGTCCTCTCTTTGATGATGGATCAAACGCAAGACCCCGATAAACTTGAGGTCAAATAAAGCATAGTTCGCACCGGACAATATGGCTAATTAACTCACGCAATGAGTTTGATAGCTGTCGTTTATGCCACCGACCGGTAGCGGTAGCGCACGTCGCGCTTGGCATCGGCCGCACCCGGTCCGCCGACGACGGTAGAAAATCGGATGATGCCTCGGTTGCAGGGGACGGCGCTACCGCGCCGCCACCGAACGGTCAGCAGTGATTTCGCTTAGGTGGGAACCTCGCTCAAGGCAATACCCAAGGCATCAGCGACGCCCTTGCCATAAGCGGGATCGGCCTTCAGACAGTGGCCGATATGGCGGATCTGAATCTCGCGCGGCGCATCGCCCACAGAACGCGCGGTGTTCTCGAACAATACCTGTTGCTGGGCCGGACTCATCAGGCGGAACAGCGCGCCGGGTTGCGAGTAGTAGTCGGTGTCCTCGTGGTGATTCCAGTGGTCCGCCGCGCCTTCCAGGCTCAGCGGCGGCTCGCGGTAATCCGGCTGCTCGGCCCATTCGCCTTGGTCGTTTGGCTCATAGCCCAGCGTGCCGCCGTGGTTGCCATCGACGCGCATGGCGCCGTCGCGATGGTAGCTGTGGACCGGGCAGCGCGGCGCATTGACCGGAATGAGATGGTGATTGGCGCCCAGGCGGTAACGCTGAGCGTCGCCGTAGGAGAACAGCCGGCCCTGCAGCATCTTGTCGGGCGAGAAGCCGATACCCGGCACGATGCTGGCGGGGTTGAAGGCCGACTGTTCTACTTCCGCGAAAAAGTTCTCCGGGTTACGGTTCAGTTCCATCACCCCCACCTCGATCAGTGGATAGTCCTGGTGCGGCCAGATTTTGGTGAGGTCGAAGGGGTTGTAGGGCGCCTTCGCGGCGTCGGCTTCGGGCATGATCTGCACCTTGAGCGTCCACTTCGGGAAGTCGCCCCGTTCGATGCTCTCGTAAAGATCGCGCTGATGGCTCTCGCGGTCCTTGCCGATGATCGCTTCGGCTTCGGCGTCGGTGAGGTTCTTGATCCCTTGGTGGGATTTGAAGTGGAACTTGACCCAGTAACGCTCTTTTTTCGCGTTGATGAAGCTGAAGGTGTGGCTGGCGAAGCCGTGCATGTGCCGGTAGGTCGCCGGGATGCCGCGGTCGCTCATGACGATGGTGATCTGGTGCAATGCTTCGGGCAGCGAGGTCCAGAAATCCCAGTTGTTCTTGGCGCTGCGCATATTAGTGCGCGGATCGCGCTTGACCGCGTGGTTGAGGTCGGGGAACTTGAGCGGATCGCGCAGGAAGAACACCGGCGTGTTGTTGCCAACCATGTCCCAGTTGCCTTCCTCGGTGTAAAACTTGACGGCGAAACCCCGGATGTCGCGCTCGGCATCGGCCGCGCCGCGTTCGCCGGCGACGGTGGTGAAGCGCGCAAACAGCTCGGTCTTCTTGCCCACCTGGGAGAAGATCTTCGCCCGCGTGTACTGGGTGATGTCGTGCGTGACGGTGAACGTGCCGTAGGCGCCGGAGCCCTTGGCGTGCATGCGTCGTTCGGGGATCACCTCGCGGTCAAAGTGGGCGAGCTTCTCCAGGAACCAGAACGTCCTGGAGCAGTTGCGGCCCGCGCGGCCCTGCGGTCATGACGTTCTGATTGTGGGCGACCGGACACCCGGCGTTGGTGGTCAGTTTCTTTTGGTCACTCATGGCGCTCTCCTTCTCGATTGTGGATCAGTGTGTTACGACTAACAGTATGGTCGACGATGGGGACGCCGACGGCGGCGGCGAGGATTTTCGTCGGGGGCATCGTCGAATTTCCGCAAGTGATGCGGGTACAGTTGCTTGCCAAGTCCACTATTGCAAAATGTGTGGTTTATTAAAAATCAAATATAACAAAGCAAAAGATAGCCAATAACTATCAAAAATTCAGGTAACCCATGCGTGCTCATTTGACGGTGCGAGACCTACGACGGCGCGTGCTCCGGCCGACGGAGGGCGTGTTTCTGTTTCATCCCCGCGCGCTGGAACGGCTGGTTCGTCGACATCTGGGCGACGGCTCGCCGAACCTGGCCATCCCGCCGCTCGGCTATTACCTGATGCCACGCGAAGTGTTACTGATCGGCCTGGAGGACGAGAATCCCGATGCGCTGTCGGTCATCGAGGGACTCAACCTGCCCGACCTGGTGATTCTATTGCCCGCGCCGTCAGCCCAGGAGTTGGCCGCCGGCGTTCCCGAACACTGGCTGCGCGATTACTGGGGTCGCCGGTTCGAGGCCGAGGTAGCGCGCGCCTGGCAAGTGGCGCGCGCCGACAATCAGGACCACGGCTCGTTTGGCGCCCGGGGGTTGATCCAACAGATCGGCGAGCGGGCGTTTCGCGAGGCGCGGACCCTGCTCGAACAGGACCGGCAGGTGGTGCTGGACCTGGACGACGAAACGCTTTGCCGTCATTTCATCGGTTTTGTTACTTATTTGCGCTATTTTGTCCCTGGGGCGCGCGCATACTTTTTTCCGGCCATCCACGACTGGCGCGGGCTGGATCGCTGGCTGAAGGACGGAGGTCTGGACTTGCCGCCGCCCCGGCACGGCAGCCGCTGGCCGCAACTCCTGACCCGGAGTCGCCCATCCGGCTTTGACGGCGCTCCCGATTACGAGCCGGAATTGCCGCTCCACCTGCCGTTCGGCCGGAACGATCCCGATTTAGCCGACGGCGCCAATACGATTCTTCCGCTGCTGGCGAAACCTTCTCCCACTTTCGGCAGGGAAACCCCTGCGGAGACGAGTCCGAACCGGGCATCGGCCGAAAGCGACTGGATGGCCCGACGGATCGAAGCGCGCTGTCAGGAGGCGCTGCAACAGGCCTCCGCCCTGACCCGGAAGCCAGGCTGGCTCGTCTCGGTCTGGCGCGATCTGAACGGACGCTTGACGCCGGTCATGGGGCTGTTGGCCACACTGCTGGATCGCCAGTCGGCCGCGCGTGGCCGCGGCGGGTGGCCACGGTGGATTCTCACCGCGCGCTTGCGCCTCTTCCGCCACGGGGTCCACGCTGCTTTCAGAGCCGACATGGCCGGTCGCTATGGCGCGGCGCTCCGCTTTTTATGCGCGGCTGTCCACCAGTACCGACACATCGCCAGCGGTCTCCCCCCTCCTCCTCACCTCCTCCCTCCCGGGGAGGGGGAATCCGATGCCGTCGCGCGGACTCTGGAAGAGCGTCAGATGGAAATCATCGAGGCGCTGGCCCACAACCTTGCCGCGACCTGGAAGTTGGACGCTCAGTCCACCCGGGTACTGGAGCACTTGATCGAACGCTTGCTGGACGAACCGGCTACCGCGCGGCCCTCCAGCCCGTACTCCCGCCTGTTGCACGACCTGGAGCAAATTTTTCTGGAGGGACGGACCGACTATTACCGATTGCAACCGGTCGTCTGGTTGTGGAGCGGCGGTCGGCAACCGCTGCGGCTGGGGCTGCCGTTTCAGGGTCCGCTCAAGGCCCTGCGCGCCCTAAACGCCGCGAAAACCCGTCTCGACCAGTCGCCGTGGTCCGGGGCCGAGGTGGCTTATTTCAGCGCGCCCTTGCGGACCCTGGGCGATCAGATCGGCCAACGGCTCCGCCAGCAGGTGCTACCGCGCCTGCGCGACCTGCTCGACGCCGCCGGCTTTATCCCCGGCGACCCTCGCCAGCAGGTGGCGCGGAACGCGCTTCAGGAAGAACTGTTCGAGATCATCCCGCGACGCTGGCATCTGCGCTTCACCGACCTGCGCGACGCGGTAGCCCGCAACGAGTTACCGTTGCCGGACCCGGGCTGGCGCGAGCTGCTGTTGGGGGATCGACTGGCGCGCTTCAATCGCCAGGCCAGCGCCGCGCTGCCGGGGGTCTATCAGCCCGGTGAGTTTTACCTGAAAGGTTTACAGCAGTTGAGCGCCCCGCTGTTCGGCGCGTCCGCCGGTCGATGGGTCACTCGCTTTCTGCTGGCGCCGTTCGGCGTCGCCTTCATCGGGCTGGAATCGCTGGGCTATCTGCTGAGTCTGGTTCCGATGGCGCAGGGTCCGGTACGGCTGGTCAATCCGGGGTCGGTGTTGGGAGTCGGCGCGGGGTTGATCGTCATCCTCCATACCGAGCAGGGCCGGAAGGCGGCAGCCGCTTTTGGCAGGGGTTGTCGCTGGCTGTTCGCCGAATTCCTGTACCAGCGGTTGGCGCGGTGGCTGCGCTGGGGGCGGGCGGCTCGCTGGTTTCGTTATCGCCTGGTTCGGAAAGGCTCCCGCTACCTGCTGGAACCGCTGTTGATCGGCCTGGTATTCGCGCTGCCGCTGATCGGCATCGCGGGCAACTTCGGTTTCAGCGTCGACGGGCTTCCCGCCTTTCTGCTCGCGCTGGGTTTCATCCTGGGCAGCATGCTGCGCAACAGCCCATCGGGACGCCGGATGCTGGATGGCGCCATCACCCGGTTCGTCAGCTTCTGGCGCCGGGTCCATCAGTCCTTGCTCGTCGGTCTGGTTCGTTGGGTGATCGACCTGTTCGGCTGGTTGATGCATGGCATCGAACAGGGCCTCCATCGGGTGGATGAGGTGGTCAGCCATCACCGCGACGAAGGGCGGGGCGTCATGGCAGCCAAGGCCATCGTCGGCCCGGTGTGGCGCGCGCTCAGCGATCTCATCCATTTCTACGCGGCGGTGCTGGTCGAGCCTCAGATCAATCCGATCAAGCATTTTCCGGTCGTCATGGTGGCCGACAAGCTGATGCTACCGTTTTTTCCCGCATTGACGGCCGCGCTGCTGGCGCTGCTGGACTCGCTGTTGCCACGGTTCGTCAGCGTGCCGCTGGCCACCGTGACCGTGCTGCTGTCGCCCGGCCTGTTCGGGTTTCTGGCCTGGGAGCTGAATGAAAACTGGAAGCTGTATCGCGCCAACCATCCCGGCCGCGCGCAACCGGCGCATTTCGGACCCCACCGGGAAACGCTATACACCCTGCTGCGGCCTGGGTTTCATTCGGGTGCGCTACCGCAGGCGTTCGCCGAACTCCGCGCGGTGATCGGGCTGGAAAACAAGCACGAACGGCCCTATCCCCAGCGCCTGCGCCAGGCCGAAGCGCGGCTGAGCGAGATTTTGGAATCCCTCCGGGCGTTCGTGACCCGCGAGCTGGGCTTTGCCCTGATGGAACGGTGTCGGGTGGCGGGCTACGAACGGGCCGAGGCGGCGGTGGTCAAGTTGGATGTGGCCACCGCCGCGCTCGATATTCGGGTGGCGCTGTATCCCCATGGGCGGGTGGAGATGTTAGAGGAGCCGATCCTGCTCGATCTGCGCTTCGACCTCCAAGCAGACGGGCTTCAGGGTGAGATAACCCTGACGGGGCCAGTCGAGCTTCTCGGTGATCAGGGGAGTGCCTGGTTTGAAGCGGAGGCGGCGTACTTTGTGGAACGGGCGGCGGCGGCTCAGCGCGGTAGTTCGGTCAGGACAAGCATCTCTTGAGCATGGGGCGCTATCATGGCGGCTTCAAACCTGACCACCCTCGACCGTTTCGCGCATGGACACGATTAAGATACGCGGCGCCCGCACCCACAATCTCCAGAATATCGACCTCGACCTACCGCGCGACCGGCTGATCGTCATCACTGGCCTGTCCGGGTCCGGCAAGTCGTCGCTGGCCTTCGACACGCTCTACGCCGAGGGCCAGCGCCGCTACGTCGAATCGCTGTCGGCTTACGCCCGGCAATTTCTGTCGCTGATGGAAAAGCCCGACGTCGATCATATCGAAGGATTATCGCCGGCCATTTCCATCGAGCAGAAATCCACCTCGCACAATCCCCGCTCCACGGTCGGGACCATCACCGAGATTTACGACTATCTGCGGCTGCTGTACGCCCGGGCCGGGATTCCGCGCTGCCCGGACCACGGCATCGATCTCGACGCCCAGACCGTCGGCCAGATGGTGGATCAGGTGCTGGCATTGCCGGAAGGCGAGCGGTTAATGCTGCTGGGGCCGGTGATCAAAGAACGCAAGGGCGAGCACGTCAAGCTGCTGCAAGAACTGCGCGCCCAGGGTTTCGTGCGCGCCCGCATCGACGGTGAAGTGGTGGAGCTGGACAGCCCGCCAACGCTGGATTTGCGCCGCAAGCACACCATTGAAGTCGTGGTGGACCGTTTTAAGGTTCGCGCCGATCTCGGCCTGCGGCTGGCGGAATCGTTCGAGACCGCGCTGAAGCTGGCCGAGGGCGTGGCGCGGGTCGCGTTCCTGGACGAGCCGGAGCGGGCCGAATTGCTGTTCTCGGCCGGCTTTGCCTGCCCGATGTGTGGTTACAGCCTGAGCGAATTGGAACCGCGCCTGTTCTCCTTCAACAACCCGGTCGGGGCCTGTGCGGAATGCGACGGCTTGGGGGTCAAGCAGTTTTTCGATCCCGAGCGGGTGGTGGCGCATCCGCATTTGAGTTTGGCGCGCGGGGCGGTGCGCGGCTGGGATCGCGACAATTTCTATTATTTCCAACTCATCAAGTCCCTGGCGCGGCATTACGGTTTCGACGTGGACCAACCGTTCCAGGATTTGCCGGAGCGCATCCGCAAGCTGGTGCTCCAAGGCAGCGGCGGCGAGGTGATCGATTTTGAATACACCAACAGCCGCGGCGAGACCTACCACCGCCGTCATGCGTTCGAGGGCGTGATTCCCAACATGGAGCGCCGCTACCGGGAAACCGAATCGAACCTGGTGCGCGATGAATTGGCGAAACATCTCAGCAGTCGACCCTGTCCGTCCTGCCGGGGCGCGCGGCTGACCCGGTCCGCCCGCTATGTCTTCGTCGCTGGCCGAAGCGTGCCGGAAATCGTCGCGCTGCCGATCGGCGTGGCTCGCGAGTTCTTCACGCAACTCAGTTTGCCAGGCCGGCGCGGTGAGATCGCTACCAAGATCGTCAAGGAAATCGGCGAGCGACTGAACTTCCTGGTCAACGTCGGGTTGGATTATCTGACCCTGGAACGCAGCGCCGACACCCTGTCCGGCGGCGAGGCCCAGCGCATCCGGCTGGCGTCGCAGATCGGCGCGGGACTGGTCGGGGTGATGTACGTGCTGGACGAGCCGTCCATCGGCCTGCACCAGCGCGACAACGCCCGGCTGCTGGCCAGCCTGCTGCGGCTGCGCGATCTCGGCAACACCGTGATCGTGGTCGAGCACGACGAGGAGGCGATCCGCACCGCCGATCAGGTGGTGGACATGGGGCCGGGCGCGGGCGTCCACGGTGGCCGGATCGTGGCGCAGGGCACGCTAGCCGACATCATGGTCCATCCCGAGTCGCTGACCGGGGCCTATCTCAGCGGTCAACGGCGGATTGCGCTGCCGGAGCGGCGTACCCCGCCCGATGCCAAAAAGCAATTGCGCATCGTCGGCGCGAGTGGGAATAACCTCAAGGATCTCTCGGTGGAGATCCCGCTCGGGTTGCTGACTTGCATCACCGGGGTCTCCGGTTCCGGCAAATCCACGCTGATCAACGACACCCTGTACCGCTACGCCGCCCGCGACCTGAACAACGCCAACGAATCGCCCGCGCCGTGTCGGGATTTGCGGGGGCTGGAGCAGTTGGACAAGGTGGTGAACATCGACCAGAGTCCCATCGGCCGCACCCCGCGCTCCAATCCGGCGACCTACACCGGCCTGTTTACCCCGATTCGGGAACTGTTCGCCGGCGTCCCCGAATCACGCTCGCGCGGCTACCAACCCGGCCGGTTCAGTTTCAACGTCAAGGGTGGACGCTGCGAAGCCTGTCAGGGCGACGGAGTGATCCAGGTGGCGATGCACTTCCTGCCCGACATCTACGTGCCCTGCGACGTGTGCAAGAGCCAGCGCTACAACCGGGAGACGCTGGACATCCGCTACAAGGGCCGCAACATCCATGAAGTGCTGGAAATGACGGTCGAGGACGCCCTGGCGTTCTATCAGGCGGTGCCGGCGATCGCGCGCAAGCTCCAGACCCTGACCGACGTGGGGCTGTCCTACATCCGGCTCGGCCAGAACGCGACGACGCTGTCCGGCGGCGAAGCGCAGCGGGTGAAGCTGGCGCGCGAACTGTCCAAGCGCGACACCGGCCAAACGCTGTACATCCTCGATGAACCAACCACCGGCTTGCACTTTCACGACATCGAGCAGTTGCTGAAAGTGCTGCACGAACTGCGGGACCGAGGGAACACGATTGTCGTCATCGAACACAATCTGGACGTGATCAAGACCGCCGACTGGATCATCGACTTGGGGCCGGAAGGCGGCGGCGGCGGCGGGGAAGTGGTGGCGATAGGTACGCCGGAGGAGATTGCCCGTCACCCGGACAGTCATACCGGGCGGTTCCTGGCGCCGGTGTTGGGGCGGTAGGGAAATGGGATGACTATCGCGAAACAGCCGTTTCAGCTACGGTGGTTCAGGATGCCAATGGCTTGACTTCCTGTTCCAGGTGGTCGCCGAGTTGCTCCAAAGCCACTTCCAGATCGTAATGACTTTGCAGGTTCAGCCAGAATTCGGTCGAGGCGCCGAAGTGGCGCGCCAAGCGCGGCGCGGTGTCGGCGGTTGCACTCTCTCCCCGGCCGGATGAACTTTCACCCATGGATCGGGTATGGCTTCCCCTCCTTGGATAAGGAGGAGTGGCGCTTAGCGCCGGGGTGGTTCGAACGCGGCGACTACTCGATTATTTTGTTTAAATTCATAATGTTGGGATCTATCGCGAGGTTTCTGATGAACAAACAACCTCTTCGCGTTGGCGTCGGCGGTCCGGTCGGTTCCGGCAAGACCGCCCTGGTCGAGGCCCTGTGCAAGGCGCTGCGCGACCGCTATCAAATCGCGGTCGTTACCAACGACATCTACACCTACGAGGACGCCCAGTTTTTGACCCGCGCCCAGGCGCTGGAACCGGAACGGATCGTCGGGGTAGAAACCGGCGGTTGCCCACATACCGCGATTCGGGAAGACGCTTCAATGAATCTGGCGGCGGTGGCGCAGTTGTGCGAGCGCTTTCCCGACCTGGACCTGGTGCTGGTGGAATCCGGCGGCGACAACCTCAGCGCCACCTTCAGCCCCGAACTGTCGGATCTGACGATCTACGTGATCGATGTGGCCGCTGGCGACAAGATCCCCCGCAAAGGCGGCCCCGGCATCACCCGCTCCGATCTATTGGTGATCAACAAGATCGACCTGGCGCCCCACGTCGGTGCGTCGCTGGAAATCATGGAGCGCGACGCCCGCCGGATGCGGGGCGAACGGCCGTTCGTGTTCACCAACCTCAAGACCCGACAGGGACTGGAACAGGTCATCGCCTTCATCGTCGAGCGGGGAATGTTGCAATAACGGCGCTCACTTAGCCCGCTTGTCACGCGCGTCAGCGGCGCGCAACTTCATGCCCACCTTCACGATGCGCTCGCCGCGCATCTCGCGCACCACGAACTCGACCGCACCCAGCCGGAACCGGTCGCCCACCACCGGATGATCGAACCGGCGTTGCAGGCAGTGCTCCAGCGTACCGGCGGCATCATCCGGGTCGAGCGTCAAACCATAAAGGCGGGCGAGTTCGACCATGTCGGCGTCGGCGTTCAACGCAAGTTCCCCAAAAAACCGTCCCGCTTGCAGATGCGGTGGCAGGGACGCCGCCCCGAACCATTGATCCAGCACCGGCAGGTCGGCGGCGCGGGCGAGCAGATAGAGATCATCGCCCGCCCGCAGCGGCGTGCAGTCCCCGCACTCGCGAACGCGACCCTCGCGGACGACCGCCGCCGGTCGCACGGTCTCCGGCAGGTTCAAATCCGGCAGGGCGCGGCCCGCCGCCGGACTGTCCGCCGCCACTCGATAGCTCACCAGCTCGTAACCGGCTTGTTCTGGCAGATCGAGCGGCACTCGCTGCCCCACGGCGCGGGTGGTGGGTGGAACCTCGAGCTTCAACCAGCGCGCCGCCGGCGCCACCGTCCAGCCCTGAATGACCAGCGACAGCAGCACCACGAAGAAGGCCACGTCGAAATAGAGACGGTAATGGTCCAGACCGGCCAGCCAGGGAAACAGCGCCAGAATGATCGGCACGGCGCCGCGCAAACCAACCCAGCCGATGAACAGTTGTTCGCGCCAGGCGAAGCGGAACGGCAGCAGGCACAAAGCCACCGCCACGGGGCGAGCCACTACGATCAGCACCCCAGCGATCAGCAGGCTGGGCAAGGCCAACGGCAACCACCGGTGCGGGGTCACCAACAGACCCAGAATCAAGAACATGCTGATCTGGCTCAGCCAAGCCAGACCATCGTGGAAGCGGTGAATGCTGTCCGCGCTCCGCACCGGCCGGTTGCCCAGCACCAGCCCGGCCAGATAAGCCGCCAGATAACCGCTGCCGCCAGCGACCGCAGTCGCGCCGAAGATCAGCAAGGCGCCGGAAAGGGCCAGCAGTGGATAAAGACCGGGGGTCAGCGTGATCCGGTTGATCAGCCAGACCAGCCCCCAGCCGCCGCCCAGGCCGACCGCCGCGCCGATCCCCATCTGCTGGACGAACTGAACGGCGACCGACCCATCCGGACGAGTGCCGCCCGCCGCCAGCAGTTCCACCAGCGCGATGGTCAGGAACACCGCCATCGGATCGTTGATGCCCGACTCGATTTGCAGAGTGGCATCCACCCGTTGTTTGAGCTGCAAACCGTGCGAATGCAGAATGGCGAACACCGCCGCGGCATCGGTGGAACCGACGATGGCGCCGATCAGCATCCCCTCCAGCCAGTGCAGGTCCAGAAACCAGGCGGCGGCGAAACCGGTGAGCGCGGCGGTCGCCACCACGCCGACGGTGGCCAGCCACACTGCCGGCCAGAAACCCACCCGGAAGCTGCCGATCTCGGTACACAGCCCGCCATTGAAGAGAATCACTACCAGCGCCACGGTGCCGATGAGATAGGTTGTTTGGACGTCGTCGAAATAAATCCCGCCCGGACCGTCCTCACCCGCCAGCATTCCCAGCGCCAGGAACACCAGCAGCAGCGGCAACCCAAGCCGGGCCGAAATCGCGCTCGCCAGCACGCTGAGCAGGAACAGCACTCCGGCCAACAGGATCAACTGGTTGGTGAAATCCATAACCTGGCCTCCCGTTGCAATAGGCGATGCGGGTCTTGCGAGTGGAACCGTTCACTCCCCTCGCCCGCTTGCGGGAGAGGGGTTGGGGGTGAGGGCGGCGGTTTCAAAGACTTACCCCCTCACCCTAACCCTCTCCCCCTTGGCAGGGGGAGAGGGAACTGAATGATTACTTGCGAGTTATGGCCCGCGCCGGCGCGGAGTGAAGCGCCACGCCAGGGGGTTTATACTAACCCGCGCACGCTCGTTGTGTCTGATGCACAGTGGATCGTCCACTTTGGAACCAGCGAGCCAGCCCCATGAGGTTTGAAGCGGTATGAAGGCAGCGGGTTTCAACAGCGAGCGGATGACGACCCGCGAGCGCCAGGCGGCATTCTGGCTGGCGGGGGTGTTTTCGCTGCGGATGCTGGGTTTGTTCATGATCTTGCCGGTGTTCGCGTTGTACGCCGAGCACCTGCGCGGCAACACCCCGGTGCTGGCGGGGCTGGCCATCGGCGTTTACGGCTTCAGCCAGGCGCTATTCCAAATTCCCTTCGGTTTCCTGTCCGACCGTTACGGTCGCAAGCGGATGATCTACCTCGGTCTGCTGATTTTCGCCGCCGGCAGCGTCGTTGCGGCGCTGGCCGATTCGATCTGGGGCGTCATTCTCGGCCGGGCGCTCCAGGGCGGCGGCGCGGTGTCGGCGGCGGTGATGGCGCTGGCGGCGGATCTGACCCGCGAGGAGCACCGGATCAAGGTGATGGCGGTGATCGGCGTCACCATCGGCGTCTCGTTCGCGGCCTCGATGATTCTGGGACCGGTGCTGAACGGCTGGATCGGGGTGCCGGGCATTTTCTGGCTGACGGGAGTGCTCGCTCTGGTCGGCATCGCCGTGGTGCGGTTTCGGGTGCCCGATCCCGTAGAGAGCCGGATTCACCGCGACGCCGAACCGGTGGTATCGCAATTCGGGCGGGTGCTGGGCGACGGACAGTTGCTGCGGCTCAATTTCGGCATCTTCACCCTGCACTTGTTGCTGACCGCCACCTTCGTCGCCATGCCGCTGGCCTTGCGCGACGCTGGCCTGGCGAGCGACCAGCATTGGGAAGTCTACCTGCCGGCGCTGGTGTTCTCGATGGCGGCGATGGTCCCGTTCGTCATCCTCGCCGAGAAATACCGCCGGCTGAAACCGGTGTTCCTGGGGGCGATTCTGACGCTGGCGCTGACCGAATTTGGACTGCTGGCCCTGCACGACGCCGTGCTGGAAATGGCCCTGCTGCTCCTGGTTTTCTTCACCGCTTTCAACCTGCTGGAAGCCACCCTGCCCTCGCTGATCGCCAAGCTGGCCCCGCCCGACGCCAAGGGCACGGCGATGGGGATCTATTCCAGCAGCCAGTTCCTGGGCGCGTTCGCCGGGGGAGCGTTGGGCGGTTGGTTGCGCGGACTGTACGGCTTGCAGGGCGTGTTCGCTTTCGCCACGCTGGCGACGCTGGCCTGGCTGCTGGTGGCCTGGACTATGCAGAATCCCCGCTACCTGAGCAATTATCTGTTAAACGTGGGCGCGCTCGATGAGGTCGAGGCGCGATTGCTCACCTTGCGGTTGAGCGAAATCCAGGGCGTGGCGGAAGCGGTGGTGATCGCCGCCGAGGGCGTGGCCTACCTCAAGGTGGACCGGGGCGCGCTGGACGAACCGGCGTTGCGGGAATTCGCGGCGGCGGAAGGCTAATCGGGTTCCAACAAAAAAGGCCGGCGGTTAAGCCGGCCTGAATCACGGAACTCACGAGAATCAGCGATTCCAGCAATCATCAATCGTTTTTCCCGTAGCCTGTCCTTTGGTTCCATCGTTTTGGAGCGTCAAGGTGCCGCAGGCTTCGCTGGCTTGGGCGCCTTGCGGCACCGCTTGCAGCGTATAAGTCGCTGCTGCGAGGGCGGCAGCGCTAATCGTGTAATACTTGGTCGCGCCCTCCTTGGGGGCGCTCTGCAAACTGGTCGGCATCCCCACATCGGACAACGAGGCTGCGGCCGTGCCGTCGGCCTTCTTGTTGTACGCGCCGCGTTCGGTATAGGTTCGCTCCATGTACTGAGCCGCTTCGAGCAGCACTGTTTTTGCGTCCGCGCGGCGGGCTCGCTGCACGTATCCCGTATAGGAGGGATAGGCGATTGCCGCGAGAATGCCGATCACTGCCACAGTGATCATTAATTCGATGAGAGTGAATCCCGAGTGCATCGGGTTTTTGTTGCGCATGTTTGGTTTCCTGTTCCGAAGCGGGGCGCGGCTTGGGCCGCGCCCCTAACCGTTACTGCAATTCCCGCCACGAAGTCCGCTTGTAGCCGGCGCCACAGAAAGAGGAGTCCTCGACCGCATCGTTCTCGGTCGAGAGAGAGCCATCCGTATAGCTGAAGGTCTTCTTGATGATTTGTTTGCCGCCATCGCAATAGGGGGCGCCCATGGAGGCCATGCCATACGTGGTGGTCGTGCCGGGCTGCAATCGTTGTATTCCAGACACGGACACTGCTTGACCTCCAGACGAAGCGCCAAAATTGTATTGGTCAGCACTGTTAGCCGTTTGATCCTGGTTGAGATCGAAGGTTTTGGCTGCGGTGCGGCCACCGGATTTGGCATCGATTTCCAGCGCCCAACTCGACCCCCCGTTGGTGCAAGCGTCGGTATTGGGAATTTTGGTATTGAAGAGCACCCGATCACCGCCCATGAACAGCGCCGCCTCCGTTACGCGCTCGCCCTGTTGCGTTTTTGAGGGGGGTTGCAGCAGATCCAGATACCAACCCTTGATGCTACCCCAAGTGAAGGGGGTGTTCGAAATATTGCGTATGGCGTACTTTAAAGTGCCGAATGTGGCGATGGTTTCCGCAGTGATCTCCTGTTTTTGGAGTTCGGCGCGGCCGGTTACTAGCCAACTGGGGTCCGTCGCGCTGGTGTTGTCCCAGATCCCGTAGAGCGTCTGCGTCTGCCTCTTTAGCCGGATCGTCAACGTAGGTGGCGTCGCCGTAGAGATACCGCCCGGTGCCGAAAATCACAATATAGCCGCTGGTGGACTGCCGCATGACGGCGGGGGGAGCTGATATCGCCTGCGCCAGCGGGGGAAGCAGCATCCATGGCCTGGAAGATCGACCGTGTCGTCCAATTGGTGGGATCAGGGTCTTTCAAGTCAAACCGCCAGAGGTGGCCCTGCATATCGCCTGCGTACAGCAGATCGGTCTTGAAATCGCCGTCTACATCGCCGGTCATGCCCCTGATCTGTTTGAAACCGCCGGGCATCGCCAGGGCGTTGTCGGTGCTTTCAGTATGCGTTGCCGGTGCAATCTGGCCATCGGTGGCATGGATGATGAAATAGTCCTTGCTCTCATCCCAACCGTCGGAAAGATCAGGGTTGAGTTTGATGAGGAACAGTTTTGCATTCCTCACATCCAAAGTGCCGGTGCAAGTGGGTAATCCCGTCGTGGAATCGGTGGAATAACGGGGACTCGCCGTTTGGTCGCAGGTATAGCTCTCGTAGCCGTTGCCGATGACCGCATACCAGTTGCCGTCGTTCAGCCGGGTGATCAGCGGCTGTCCGATCACGTAGCCCAGTTCGGGGTGAGTGAATTCCCACAGCACCTTGCTAGCGCCGGAGCTGGCCGGATCGGTCACGTCCAGTGCGTACACCGCGTTACCGCCCGCGCCCAGCGTACCGACCAGTATGGATTTCCAGTCGTTCTTACTACCGCAGGGGTTGTTGAGGCAGACATCGCCCACCGCGACCGGGCCGTCGACATAATACTGGTGCGGCAAGCCTTTGCGCGTCAGATCGGAGAGCTTGTTCGCTCCAGTCCCGCTAAAGACGGCGCGTGGAATGTAGGCAAATTGTTCGACGCCGGTATTGGAATCGAACGCGTGCAACATACCGTCGTTGGCCCCAGCGTAGATCATCTTGCCCCGAGTGGTCTTGAAAGTCACAAAGTCGGCGTAACTGGAGAGGTCGCTGGCCACCCCATAACCCAAGTCTTCGTCGCCGACAAAGGCCGGGGCGGAGTTGATGATGTCAGCGAGAATCGGGACATCGTGACTGGCGGGATCGTAATCCGTGTTCCGCCTGCGGAATGCGCCGCTGGCTTCGCTCCGGCAGGGTGATGTGGTGCAACCGGTCCAGTTGCGCTGGCCGCGCAGGTAATACAGCGCGGCTTGCTGGTCGTCTTCGGTACAGGTGCCCGTGAGACAGGTCGGGTTGAGAAAGACCTTCTCGGCAGCGCTGAACTCATCCCACTTGAATTCGAAGCTACCTTTCGGCTTGTCCAAATCCGTGGGATCTGCTGGATCGGAGTAGTCTTTAGCCGGACGGTACGAGTAAATCTTGCGCGCGGATTCCGCCGGTATCTTGTTGGCGGCATCGAAAACGATTCCACTGGCCGAGGTATCGACGTTTCCAGTAGTTGGGTCGATTTTATAGGCGATCAGTTGGCCGGTCCAGTAGCGGGGGTTAAATCTGGCCTGATAAATCTTGTCCGGAGTCTGGGCATACCCGGAGTTGGTTGCAGCCGCCGAGGATGAACTGTTTTGCTCCACGGCCATCTCGAACGCCTTGTCGAGAACGCGGGCAAGAGCGCCGGCGTTGGTTACCGGGAAATAATTGCGCGGCTCTTTTGGCATGATGATTGTGCCGTTGTCTGCACGCTTTTCCCATTCACCATTATCGAGAGTGTTGTTTCTCAAGGATGGCACAACAGCGTCGATGCTTGGATCGTATCCATCGAGGAAACCGCCCCACTTAGCGGCATACCACAGCGGATCATGCTGGATGAATTCGCCGGAGGTAGTGGTACCTGGGGTGTATCGCACCAGCCGCCTGCGGGGTAGAGAGTTAGTGAAACTGGTTTTAGATGTCGTTGAAATAGCACCGGTCGAATTGTTTACTGTGAACCAGGTCCAATCGCAGTGCCCTCTTCTATCGTCGACCGCTGGGAGGAGAAAGGGTGGGGCTGGTAGTGTCGTCGGTAGCGTTGCTGGCACTGTCGGGGGCGTGGCGCCATAATAAGGATCGCAAACCACCGGTGGCGTGGTAGGGGGCGTCGTAGGCACAAGCTTGGCGCCGTCATTGGGATTCATTACATCTGTGGTGGAATCGGATTCGTTGCGAACCAGGAGCTTTACCCCATCATTCATCGTGCCGGAGATGACGTAACCAAAATGCAAGAGGGCCCCCATGGATTGGAGACCGGCGCCATCGGCGCGGTCGATGGTCGTGAAAACATCAATGGTGTTATCAGCGTTGAGTTTAACCTCATAGATGACCAGCGCATCCATGTCGTTATCGTTGGAAAATTCATGGCTGCCATATTCAATCAAAAACTTGTAGTACAGTCGCCCGCCATTAAGACTGGTATCAGTGGATATCAGGAACATACGCAACGCCCCACCGTTTTGTGGATTTGCATAGACTGTCCCGCTGTATCTCAACAATTTCGCGAAGGGAACGATAGTCACTTTCTGATTTACGCCACCGACATTGACCGGCACTTCAATTTTTGGCGCGGTTGATGACAGCGCCACCGCAAAGGTATCGACTTTTTGCTCCCCTTGCACCGAATTAAGATCGTTGGTCTTGCCGAACGCAGCGACTGCGGCGGCGTAGTAAGAACCCTGTTTGTTGGTGTCTTCCTGCGCCAAGCCACGGATCATGGAAAAACTGGAGACAGATTTAGGCGATGGCGCGAGATTAGCATCTTCCGGTTGCACAACCGGGGTCACTTCGCCGATGAATATATCTTTAGTGGAACCATATTCGCGATTCCAAAGATCTTGACCCAAGGAAGCGACATTGAGACCGCTGAGGGAACCGGACAGTGAACCAGCAAACAAACTTCCTGGCAAATTATCCGAGTCGAAAGTCGGCATGACATCACTGATAACCGTTTGGAATGGTTTTGCGCACCAATTGTTCCTGCTGGCCTCATAAGGATTGTCCCATGTAGTAACCAATGGTAACCCCAATCCACTGTCTTCAGTGCTGCCTGTGTAAGAGAATTCCGTGGTAGGCGAACCAGCGCCAGAAAAGTACCGTAAACCCTCGTACATCATTTCGGCAACCGGATTGCCCCACCACGTGCACTCACCGTCAGTGGGTGCCCGCCTTCTGTGCTCGGTATCGCTGCAAAAAGGAGTAGTTCTATTGTAATCACCGTCAAATCCATTGATCTTGATAGCGTCGATGGTGGCGACAATACCCTTGAAGGTTGGTGATGGTAGGAGATGCTTGAACTGTCCGGTAGTCGGATCTATTTCGTCCTGAAACGAGCCGATTTTGCGTCTTAGCACTCCCCCTTGAAGGTTATGGGTATATGAACCGGTGAGCAGTCCAAAATACATGCTGTTGCTTTCACCATAGTCGTGCAGAATTCCTGTCGGCTTGAAAACACTTGCCGTTCCACCTAGTGGATACCCCTTGCAATTTGTTTCCCTCAACGCTCCAGCCGTACCGCCCTTGCAGACTTCAACACGTACGATCCGGTTGTAAGCCCAGGACCAATCAGCAAGTGGGGTTTTATCTTTTCCCGCGATCCAATCCCAAATATGATCGGTTTGGTTTGTCCTGATTAAAAGCCTTGGCGCCGCCGTTGCTCCTTCTACCAATAGTGATGCGTTGGCAAACAAGTGGTGCTGTTGCAAAGTCGGATTTGCATTAACGGCTATTGTCGGCAGTGGGGAATACTCTGCTATGTTGTAGGTATCAATTGATGGGTCATACTCCTTGCCAAAAACATGTACATCCTGTGGAATGTAGGCCCGTTCCAGAACAGTCAGCGAGTTAGCGGGGGTGGCGCTGTCGTAACTATCCGTGCTTCGCTTGCCGCCATACAGAACCTTGCGCAGAGTATCCATGCGAGTCATGGTCAGGTAGTTGAGAAAATCGCCACTCCAGTTACCCGAGCACTTCTTATTCACAGTAACGCTAGCGGGGACGAATCGATCATTAGTTGCGCTGTAGTCGTAGCACTTATGAGAGTCGAAATAACCGTAATAGTCAATTGGTGAGCCGGTCGAATCGACGAGATTGGGTTTGTATCGGGTTTCTATAGTGCCATCGCCATTGAGGTCGGAAAGATCGTTATAGGCTTCATAGAAAATCCGGTGGTCGCGCTGCATGGTGAGCAGCATCAAGGGTGGCGAATTGTAACCCAGGTAAAGTGGCTTTTGCGCGGGCGCGGCCATAATGGGCATTCCCGGAGCGGCCATCAGGATCGTCATCAGCGACAGAAGGGGGATAGCACGATAGCAGTCATTCGTTTTCATTGAGAACACCTTGGCAAAGCGCCGGTTATTGCGCGGAATAGGTTGCTTGCAAAACAACCACCGCATTGTTAGTGAACCCGTAGCCAATAGCAGTGACTCGATAAGACTTGTAGATGGTGTTAACCAAGGGATCATTGATTTGCTCTACCACATAGCGGGGTGATTGGGAGGGATAGACCAGTTTGCCATTAATGAGTTTGCCATAGTCGCTCGAATTGACAAACGTGATGCCAGTCGTATAGCCACAGGTCGACCAGTAATCCTTGTAGGTACTTTTCCAAAAAGCCGGATCGGCGCCGTCCCCGCGCCCGTAAGCGACCAGGTAAGGTGCGGGTACGGTTGTCGCCCCCGCACAAACTGCTGTGCTGGGGCAATACTTCAACAGGCCCGTCGTGCAATTCGACCCATCGAATGCACCATTAGTCGTATTAATGTCCGATACTGGACTTTTCGTGAAGTAAATCTTCTCCGCCGCCGCCAGCGCCGACTCGGCGGCCTGGAAGGCGACGGTACGATCCCGCAAATTACCCGACATCCGTTCTTGCTGTGTCGTCGTGCGCATCGAAGTGATACCGATCAACGACAGAATGAACAGCAGGATCAGACCGACAAACAGGATGGATCCCCGTTCGCGGTCGAACATGGGGAGCCTGTGGCGTGAAGATTTTAGGGTGGCTAACCATTCCTGGGTCATTCTGGAGTCTCCTCAGTCCATCCTGAAGTCATTTGGATTGTAACAAGCGGTTGCGCACGCCGATGGTCGCCGTCATGACCAAACGAAGCTTTCTGTCGGTGGGCGTGAAATTGCTGCCGTCGAACCACAAGGTCTGCGCGGTGCTCGTAAGGTTTTCGTCTGGAGAGACCAGTAACAAATCAACGCGAATAGCCTTGACGCAGTCCCATACATCACCGGTTGAAACACCGCCGGTGGCTTTATTGTTGCAAGTATGAGTTCCATCCATAACCTCCTCTGCCGTGAGGTAGTCAACCGGATACTCTTCCAAGTTCGTGGCTAGACCGTACTTGATTTGCAGGCTCTCGACGCCGGGGACCAATGCCTGATCGGTTCCATCGATTTCTCGCCGATAAAGGGTTCTGAGATTGGTCGTTGCCGAATCGACCGCAATGTAATAAGCGCGGCTGAACGCCTTCAGGATTTCACCGCCAACGAACGTATTGCCCAAGTCGCCAGACTCATTCTTGCCGCTCGCGGCGTGTTGCAAAGCGGTATTACCCGTACTCAGCGAGTTCGTGATGGAGAAAACACCCGCACTCTTGCAATCGGCGGCAACGACGATATTCGTATTCGCAGCACTTTTCAGGCCCTTCAATCCTGCCGGAAGGGCTGGAATGGTTACGTCCGCTGTGCTGGAGGCTTGACCGGTAATAGTCATGCCCAGTGGCAATGCACCGGTAACGATCAGGATGTCGGAATTATCAAGCGCTCTTCCGGCACCCGTCGTCGGCGCGGTCCCTGTGGGTAAAGTGCGATCAAAAATGGAAGTGGTTCCAGGGGCGCTGGAAACGGCGGTTTGCCCTTGATAGCCATCGATAGCACTACGGAAATTGCTACCGAAGGTCCCCGACGGATCTTTCAGTGTGTTCACCAACTTGTTGGATTGGAATTTGCAGGACAGGCGCCGGTATAAGACTGATAATCGGAATTGACCTTAAAACTGCTGGTGGCGCAACCGTAATACCCCGCCATACGCAAATCTTGTGTCAGGTACTCGAACGCCAGCCGTCCACTCTCCTGCATCCGCGACAGCGATGACCCGCTGCGGTAAGTCTGTTTACTTCCGATGTAGACGTAGGTCACGCCGAGCAATAGAAACAGGCTGATTGTCAACGAGACCATCACCTCGATCAGCGTGAATCCCTGGGCCGAGCGACTGGCAAGACTCCGCGGTCGGATTCCCGGTGGGTTTGCCGAGGAAAATAAAGGAGTAGGCATGATCGCGTGGCTCATCAGAAGTTGTTGCAGGAGTCGGGCAGCGCGGACAGATCTGGTACTGGTTTTTGACATTTACTTCCCCGTAGGGGTCCGCGGAGGTTTTACCAGTACCCCGGCTGTCGTTCCACCGGATCGACACATCAATCTGCGATTTACTACTGTCGATGGTGATTTTTCCTTCACCGCTCGGCAATCGTTTACACAAGGTGAGCAACCAGTCGTTGAAATCTTTTTGATACAAGTTAGTGGCGCCACTGAATTTTGCGGTGGCACAGTCAGACCCATAATTCCAATAGGCATTGCCGGTATCGTAGTTAGCCACTGCCCTGCGATTGACGCGCATGCGGTCGATCATGTCGAAGGCCAGCGCTGACGCCTGGCTTCGAAAAAGTGTGCTCTGATTATTCTTGAGACTCACCATTTGCAGGGTTGCGACACCCAATAAGCCGATAGAAAGCACGACGATAGCGATTAGCACCTCAAGCAAGGTGAAACCGCGACTGAACAGGCGAGTTTGGATGTGAGTCATGGCCGGGGACCTATGGACATGATGTAGGTGGCTTTGCCGAGCCGGTTGTGCTATCCACCTTAATCATCGGATGCCCGGTAGCAGAAATGGTAACAAGACGGGAGTTTGCAATATCCTTTGCGGTTGTACCTCGGCAGAGCGTGAAATCCGCGCTGCCCGCCGGAGCGCCATTTGCATCGACGGCAACGCCCATCGCGTTGAAGCGAATGTAGGTTTTGAAAGGATCGCCTACCGTCAAGGTGTGACTACCGGATAGAGCGTCATACGTCTGGATGGTGCCCGCTACTGTCGCGCAATTCGTCTCACCGGCCTTTTCCGGAAAAACGTTCCATCCCGCGCTCCAGCTTCCCGCCGATCCCTTGGATTTGACGCAGACGATGCTCCCTCTTCGAACCGCTTCGGATCGCGCGAGCATCAGGGCAGTTGTGAAGTCACTCGCCTGGCCGGAGATGCGGTTGTTCTTGACCGTGTCAATGAAGGCCGGCACTCCGACCGTGATCAGAATAGCGACAATCGCCACTGTTACCATCAATTCGACCAGGGTGAAGCCAGGGATTTTGGGCAAACCACCGACGGCGATCCTCGCGAAAACCCGACCAGAGCGAACCTTTCCGCTTTGCGCGGGAAAGACGCCAGCGGGCGCTAGCGGGGAAACCAGCCGTGCGAGGAACCCCCAGGTAGATGGAGTGTCTGATTTTAATAACATTAGCTCATTCTGCAATGTTGACAAACTGTTGAAGTAATCAATTAAATTCTTTTATAATCAAATAGTTGATACCAAAAAACACCCTTATTGAACCTATCTCGGTATGTACTCACTGCAGATCCTCCTTCAACCTTATGAACACATATAAACACCTTTAAGGTCAATGATCGCAACTTTTAGTAGACGAACGGCTATTCCACTCCGACAAGCGGTAACAAGCCAGCCTTGGGTTGGACGGTGACGCCCTGTTACCGCCGCTGAGCTGGTCCGGCTCATTCACGATCTCCCTGGTGTACTCGCAACCGACTGTCTCCAAAAGGGCTGTAGGATGCGGCGCAGTATGAACCGCCCGCCGGACCCGACCGGGCTGACCGCTGGTGGATTCCCGGCGGGCGCGGCCCTAAAATATGTAGGACCGATGCGTTGTGAGCGGGTAAGGGAAGCAAACGGTTACGCTGCGTTCCGTTCCGTCAGTCCTCCACCAACGAAAATCCCGTCAACCACCGCGCCCTCCAGCATGAAGACCGACAAACAAATTCACGCTCTGCTGGCCTCCAGCGCGGACGCCTTCCGGCTGCTGACCGGCGGCATCGAGTTGCCCGGTCCCTACCGGGGACGGTCGGTGACCTTCAAGGAACTGGAACGGCGGGCCGACCACGTGTTCGAACCGGAGGGGGGCGCCGGTCCGGTCTACATCGTGGAAATCCAGGCGCAGCGCAGCGGCGATGTGTACGACCGGCTGGTGCTGGAGATCGCGCTGTACCGCAAGGCCCATCCCGGGCGGACGGTGTGCGGGCTGGTCCTTTTTCTGGACCCCGGTTGCGACGAACCGGCCTCGCCCTGGGCGGCGTGTCTGGGGAACGGCCCGCTGCTGCGGCCGGTGTACCTGGACGCGGTGCTGGCGGAAGCCAGCCAGCGCCAGCCCGAGCACCCGCTGCTGGCGGTGTTCCTGCCGCTGCGGGCCGGCGACGCCGAACTGGCGGAACGCGCCCCGGCGGCCTGGCGGCGGCTGGAAGGGCTCGACGAGCCGGGCGCGCCCGCCCTGCTGGACGTGTTTATGTCCTGGCTGATGGAGCGCCATCAAGGCCAAACCTACGAGGAGATCTTACGCATGTTGCAAGTCCTAACTCCCCTGGAAGAAACCCGCGCCTACCAGCAACTGGTCGGCATCGGCAGGGCGCAAGGCGAAAAGAAGGGCCGCCTGGAAGGCCGCCTGGAAGGCCGCCTGGAAGAGGCCCGAGCCATCCTGAGCAAGCAACTTCGCCGGCGGTTCGGCGAACTGCCGGAGTGGGCGGTCGCTCGCCTGCAAGGAGCCGACGCCGAGCAGTTGGAAGCCTGGGCCGAACGGATTTTCGACGCCCGCAACGTGGCCGACCTGCTCGGGCCGGTGCCGGGTTAACCGCGAAACCCGGTGAAGACCGACAAACAAATTCACGCTCTGCTGGCCTCCAGCGCGGACGCCTTCCGGCTGCTGACCGGCGGCATCGAGTTGCCCGGTCCCTACCGGGGACGGTCGGTGACCTTCAAGGAACTGGAACGGCGGGCCGACCACGTGTTCGAACCGGAGGGGGGCGCCGGGCCGGTCTACATCGTGGAAATCCAGGCGCAGCGCAGCGGCGATGTGTACGACCGGCTGGTGCTGGAGATCGCGCTGTACCGCAAGGCCCATCCCGGGCGGACGGTGTGCGGGCTGGTCATTTTTCTGGACCCCGGTTGCGACGAACCGGCCTCGCCCTGGGCGGCGTGTCTGGGGAACGGCCCGCTGCTGCGGCCGGTGTACCTGGACGCGGTGCTGGCGGAAGCCAGCCAGCGCCAGCCCGAGCACCCGCTGCTGGCGGTGTTCCTGCCGCTGCGGGCCGGCGACGCCGAACTGGCGGAACGCGCCCCGGCGGCCTGGCGGCGGCTGGAAGGGCTCGACCCACCGGGCGCGCCCGTCCTGCTGGACGTGTTTATGTCCTGGCTGATGGAGCGCCATCAAGGCCAAACCTACGAGGAGATCTTACGCATGTTGCAAGTCCTAACCCCCCTGGAAGAAACCCGCGCCTACCAGCAACTGGTCGGCATCGGCCGCAAGGCAGGAGATCTAACTATCCTAAGCAAGCAACTCCGCCGACGGTTCGGCGAACTGCCGGACTGGGCGGTCGCTCGCCTGCAAGGAGCCGACGCCGAGCAGTTGGAAGCCTGGGCCGAACGGATTTTCGACGCCCGCGACGTGGCCGACCTGCTCGGGCCGGCGCCGGGTTAACCGCGAAACCCGGTGAAGACCGACAAACAAATTCACGCTCTGCTGGCCTCCAGCGCGGACGCCTTCCGGCTGCTGACCGGCGGCATCGAGTTGCCCGGTCCCTACCGGGGACGGTCGGTGACCTTCAAGGAACTGGAACGGCGGGCCGACCACGTGTTCGAACCGGAGGGGGGCGCCGGGCCGGTCTACATCGTGGAAATCCAGGCGCAGCGCAGCGGCGATGTGTACGACCGGCTGGTGCTGGAGATCGCGCTGTACCGCAAGGCCCATCCCGGGCGGACGGTGTGCGGGCTGGTCATTTTTCTGGACCCCGGTTGCGACGAACCGGCCTCGCCCTGGGCGGCGTGTCTGGGGAACGGCCCGCTGCTGCGGCCGGTGTACCTGGACGCGGTGCTGGCGGAAGCCAGCCAGCGCCAGCCCGAGCACCCGCTGCTGGCGGTGTTCCTGCCGCTGCGGGCCGGCGACGCCGAACTGGCGGAACGCGCCCCGGCGGCCTGGCGGCGGCTGGAAGGGCTCGACCCACCGGGCGCGCCCGTCCTGCTGGACGTGTTTATGTCCTGGCTGATGGAGCGCCATCAAGGCCAAACCTACGAGGAGATCTTACGCATGTTGCAAGTCCTAACCCCCCTGGAAGAAACCCGCGCCTACCAGCAACTGGTCGGCATCGGCAGGGCGCAAGGCGAAAAGAAAGGCCGCCAGGAAGGCCGCCTGGAAGAGGCCCGGGCCATCCTGAGCAAGCAACTCCGCCGGCGGTTCGGCGAGTTGCCGGACTGGGCGGTCGCTCGCCTGCAAGGAGCCGAGGCCGAGCAATTGGAAGCCTGGGCCGAACGGATTTTCGACGCCCGCGACGTGGCCGACCTGCTCGGGCCGGCGCCGGGTTAACCGCGAAACCCGGTGAAGACCGACAAACAAATTCACGCTCTGCTGGCCTCCAGCGCGGACGCCTTCCGGCTGCTGACCGGCGGCATCGAGTTGCCCGGTCCCTACCGGGGACGGTCGGTGACCTTCAAGGAACTGGAACGGCGGGCCGACCATGTGTTCGAACCGGAGGGGGGCGCCGGGCCGGTCTACATCGTGGAAATCCAGGCGCAGCGCAGCGGCGATGTGTACGACCGGCTGGTGCTGGAGATCGCGCTGTACCGCAAGGCCCATCCCGGGCGGACGGTGTGCGGGCTGGTCATTTTTCTGGACCCCGGTTGCGACGAACCGGCCTCGCCCTGGGCGGCGTGTCTGGGGAACGGCCCGCTGCTGCGGCCGGTGTACCTGGACGCGGTGCTGGCGGAAGCCAGCCAGCGCCAGCCCGAGCACCCGCTGCTGGCGGTGTTCCTGCCGCTGCGGGCCGGCGACGCCGAACTGGCGGAACGCGCCCCGGCGGCCTGGCGGCGGCTGGAAGGGCTCGACCCACCGGGCGCGCCCGCCCTGCTGGACGTGTTTATGTCCTGGCTGATGGAGCGCCATCAAGGCCAAACCTACGAGGAGATCTTACGCATGTTGCAAGTCCTAACCCCCCTGGAAGAAACCCGCGCCTACCAGCAACTGGTCGGCATCGGCAGGGCGCAAGGCGAAAAGAAAGGCCGCCAGGAAGGCCGCCTGGAGAAGGCCGTCAGGAAGAGGCCCGAGCCATCCTGAGCAAGCAACTTCGCCGGCGGTTCGGCGAGTTGCCGGACTGGGCGGTCGCTCGCCTGCAAGGAGCCGAGGCCGAGCAACTGGAAGCCTGGGCCGAACGGATTTTCGACGCCCGCGACGTGGCCGACCTGCTCGGGCCGGCGCCGGGTTAACCGCGAAACCAGGTGAAGACCGACAAACAAATTCACGCTCTGCTGGCCTCCAGCGCGGACGCCTTCCGGCTGCTGACCGGCGGCATCGAGTTGCCCGGTCCCTAACGGGGACGGTTGGTGACCTTCAAGGAACTGGAACGGCGGGCCGACCACGTGTTCGAACCGGAGGGGGGCGCCGGGCCGGTCTACATCGTGGGGCGCGCCCGCCCTGCTGGACGTGTTTATGTCCTGGCTGATGGAACGCCATCAAGGCCAAACCTACGAGGAGATCTTACGCATGATGCAAGTCCTAACCCCCCTGGAAGAAACCCGCGCCTACCAGCAACTGGTCGGCATCGGCAGGGCGCAAGGCGAAAAGAAAGGCCGCCTGGAAGGCCGCCAGGAAGAGGCCCGAGCCATCCTGAGCAAGCAACTCCGCCGGCGGTTCGGCGAACTGCCGGACTGGGCGGTCGCTCGCCTGCAAGGAGCCGAGGCCGAGCAACTGGAAGCCTGGGCCGAACGGATTTTCGACGCCCGCGACGTGGCAGACCTGCTCGGGCCGGCGCCGGGTTAACCGCGAAACCAGCGACCAGACCCCGTTTTTCATTCCGCCCCGAAAAGCCTTACCCGAATCGGCATGGCCTCAACACGCGAGGTCAGACCCCGCTTTTCCATTAACTGGACGCTGCGTTCCATTGCTACTCAAACCTCGACTACCTGCCAACTACAGCCGACTGCCTCCACAAGATGACTCTGCCTTTTATTTTCTTTGTCCGAGATGAATCATCCGGCGTCGCAACATGATCAGTATGACTCACAGTATCGCCGATAGTCACAGGATCATGCTCGGTCTTGGCGCCCGCACTGGCGTTTTGGGTATTTAACCCAATGAACTCAACCATAGAACCGACAGCGGCAGATACGCTACCCTCTGGCCTACGGGCATTATCACTCTTACCCTCCTCATTTCCAGCCTGCTCGTTCGCGCCAAGCGCTAAATCCGTTCCATCAGGCTCATTTTGCAAGGCCGCTGTCACCCCGCTTTGCTCGATAATCTTGTCGGCTACCAACACTCCCCCACGACTCACGACCGTCGCGGTATCTCCCTTCAAAACGAATGTTCTCGATCCAATAAACCACACCGCCACCTAAATTTGGGGCTGAAGGCGCTCGGGATGGCAATGCACCATCAGCTTTCCACGCCTTCGCATCTCCCCACGCTTCCGGATGCGCCCGTAACCACCGAATCGCCATCAGCGCTCCCGATTCCGCCGCCATCGAGGCTTGAATAGTCTGCTTCTGGTTGGCTACCATACGCTCCTGCAAGTTGGAACCCAGCATGGCGCTAACACCGAGCGTGGTCATCACCAGCAAAATCAACAAACTGATCACCAGCACAGTCCCTTTCTGCTTCCGATGACTCGCCATCACTGTTAATCTCCTGTCAACGTCGCGCCTTTCATCACCGATTTCAATCGAACGGCCCGCTCAATTCAGACGAGCAAAAATTCTCGGACGCATCGCCACCGTCAAAACCACCTCCGGTCGCTGCGACGAAGAAGGATCCAGCAACCGCAAGGTAATCCGGGCGCTAATGACTTGATTCCAATCAGCCGGCGCGTCGGTATAACGATCCACTTGGCCCTGATTATTCGTATCGACACCGTATCGCACCGTCATTCGCGCCACTCCATCCACCAGTGGCTGATCCGATCCAGGCGTCGCTGGATACGCTGTACCACAGTAGAGCGTATTATTCCTTACATAAAAATGATTGACCACTAGACCGGACGCCGCTACATTGCCCAGACAATTAACGACCCCAATACCTCCTGCGTAATTCACAATGATCCGGTCCGTATTGCTATCGTGATGCAGAGACTCCGCCATGCTCAGGGTCCTCCTCAGGATTTCCGATGACAAGCGCAAATTCTCCTGCATGCGCCCGACATTTTCCTTCACCCGATAAGATTGTTTGCTACTCAGAGCGATGCTTACTACACCACTTAATAAAAAAGCGCTGATCAACAAGGTAACCAAAATTTCGACCAGCGTGAATCCATCGGATCGCCGGCTATAACCCGCCTTGATGTTCGCTTTCCAGAACCCGCGCAACCCCATCTTCATAACAGGCCGCTCTATATCGCCACTAATCCAAAACCGGCAACTGCAATCGATACGAAAAAGAATAAGACTCCGAACCGGTAAAGCGGCGATCATTCCAAGAGATCGTCATTAAATAACCACCGGGCTGACCGAGCACGGCCGTGACCGTACCTTTCCACTCGGGCAAGGATTGCCGATTTAGATCCCGCCACTGCTCCAACTCGGAGAGTGGTTCGGCCAAATGAGTCCACATCCGTTCCGCCATATCCAACGCCTGAATATTTACCAAAGTGCGTTGATAGCTGGAATGGGTATATTGCAGGGCATGAAGCTGAAGACCAGCCAAACCCAGCAGGCCAATGGAAAGAACCAGCAGGGCAACCAGCACTTCAATCAGGGTAAAACCCCTGGATTGACCCTTGCGCTTCATCGGGATGATCATGAAATCCGCTCAATATAAATCGATGCAATAGCTTCCCGGTTTCTACTCAAGATCAAAACTGACAACGGTCAATATCCACAATCTTGTTATCCGCGTTTCTTTCGTCGGGGATACCGTTACGGTTCTCGTCCTGTGCGACTCTGGCGCGTCCCGTGATGCTGACAAAAATCGCTCTTGAGTGATTTTCGAGCTTGTTATCTTTGCAAAACACAAACCGACCCATATTATTGCTTCGACCGTTCGGGCGATAGGAGACATGATTCAAAAAATTTTTATTCGCCCCCAGCGAATACCCCGCCGGCAAGGTCTCATGATATCTTAATATTTCCTCACCGGGATCTACGACAGGCGGGCTATCCTCATCCTGATTGACAAAAACAATCCAGCCGTCACTCCAACCCGACCCATCACAACGTATCCCATCCACACTCTTGCACACTGAAACCACTGCACCCCGCTTGATCGCTTCCGATCGCGCCAAATTAAGCATCCCGAGCAGATCGTTCGCCAGTGTGGTCAGACGATTATCCCGCACCATATTTTCGAAGGTCGGCACACCCAACGTCAGCACAGTCATTACGATAGCAACTGTGACCAGCAATTCGATGAGCGTGAATCCACGATCTTTCATAGCCAACGCTGCCAGTCTTCTGAAAGTTTTCCATCATTACCCGAAGTTAAAAATAATCACAAAAGCATTAATCGTGCTACAAAGAAATAGACCAATGGGAGAATTTTGCCGACGGATGGTGATGGAAGTAAATCGGTCATGGTCCAAATCATCCGCATTATCGTTTCAAGTCTCGATAAAAGTTTTCGTGGGAACCCACGGCTTCCAAATAGACGAGGCGTATGTCCTCATCCAGGGTGTATCCCAGCAAATATGACTGTCCCCCAGTGCGAAATGTATAGACCCGCAAGGCTGCCAGATCCCCTTTCTTCCGCTCGCCGATCTCGGGATTTTGTGCCACCCCATCGACTGCGCTATCCACATCGGCTGCAATACTATCATGTAGCTTCTTGTATTTTCTGGAAAATCGTCGCGTTTGCCGGACGGACCCTGTCATGCACGGCGACTCCGGGGAACGAATGGCAGGGATTGGGCACGCGGTTCAGCCATTGACGCTAAAGACTCCGCCACAAAACTGGCGGGCAGGTCGGGATTGTCCAGAGCAGCCCGCCCCACCCGTGCCCAAAACTCAATTTGTCCGGCAATGGAACGATGCTCGATCACCGCATCTTGCTTGGCTTGCTCGTAGAGATCCTGGTTGATACGAATCGACGTGCTGGCAGACATACTGATGCTCCCATTGGAATGACTACATTTGTGGTTGAAGTCTAGCAACGGCGTCAGCAAAAGCAAACTCCACCGGGATGTTTTGAAATGCCATCGCCGACCTGGCCTGCCCGCTCATCCGCCGGTTGTGGTGGCTGACGGGACGGGAACCCGTGTTTGAACAGGAGGGGGCAAGCGTTGGGGGTCAGGATTTGGGCCAAACCGTGAGCGGATCAAGCGTGAGCGGGGCCGGCGATTCTACCGACAGCCGCATTCCGACGGCCTTGAGTATCGCCAGCAGTGTTTTCAACCTGGAAATCCAGGTGCAGTGTGATAAAATGTGATTTATGAATACCATAGAACGCCTGACTATCACCCTACCCCCCGAAATGGCCGAGGCGGTGCACAGCGCCGTTTTGGCGGGCGAGTATGCCTCCAGCAGCGAGATCATCCGCGAGGCCCTGCGCGACTGGCGGCACAAGCGGGCGCTGCAACGGCGCGAGCTGGAGGAGCTGCGGGCGCAGGTCCAGCAGGGGATTGACGACCTCGACGCCGGTCGGGTTCAGGATTTCGACCCCGAGCGGATCATCCAGAAAGGCAGCCAGCGATTAGCGCCTCCCCCATCCTCCGCCTCACCGACCAGGCGGAAGAAGACCTGATCGAAATTTGGACGTTCATCGCCGAGAGCAGTCCCGCCGCGGCGTCCGCGTTCACTCGGAAAATCCAGGACCGTTTCGCGCCGCTGCTCGCGCATCCGGAACTGGGACCGTGCCGTGATGATCTCTCTCCCGGTTTGCGGGTCCATTTTCATCAGAAGTACGCGATCTACTACCGCTATACGGAACGCGAGGTCACCATCGTGCGGGTGCTGCACGGTTCCCGCGACGCGCGAGCACTGCTGGGATAAGAAAGCGAATGATTGAATGTCAATCATCAGCAATCATCAGCGTGCCTGTCGACCCAAGTCCAACACCACCCTCGCCTGCCCGCCCATCCGGCGTCGCGGCTGCCCTGGGAACGCTGGCACAAAGATTTTAGAGTAGCCGCAGCGATGCTATACTTACTTCAATTATCACAAGGGGGACGACGCGGCTTCCGAAAACCGCGCCTTCCGAACAGGGCGTATAGGGCGGCACTGCCTTGAGTGAGGGGCTGTTATGCGAACAAAAACCGGATTCTTGTCCACGTCGTTCCTGCTGATCATCTTGGGCTTGGTTCTATCGACCAATGCGGCATTTAGCGCCTGCGGCCCCCCTATAACCCCCCCGAATGTAGCTGTGCCTAATATTGTTGGACAAACCCAATCCGCTGCCACCGCCTCGCTTGCTGCCGTTGGTCTAACCGTCGGCACGGTCACTGAACAGGTCACCACCGTATACACCGCCGGCACCGTCATCAGCCAGAATCCGGTAGCCACTGCATGCGCTAGCCTCGGCGATGCAGTCAACATCACGCTAGCCGTTAGACCGGCGGTTACTGTCCCGAACGTGGTCGGGTTGACCCAAAGCGCCGCTATCACCGCCATCCAGGGAGTCGGCCTGACCGTCACCGTGACCACTGAGGCCAGTTTCACCGTCCCGGCGGGTATCGTTATCAGCCAAGATCCAGTGGGTGGCGTCAACGTGGCTATCGGTAGCGCGGTCGCCATCGTGGTGTCCTCGGGTTCGGGCTTGACCGCCACGGTCCCGAACGTGGTCGGCCAGACCCAAAGCGCCGCTGTCGCCGCGATCCAGGCCGCCAACCTCACTGTCACCGTGACCTTTGAGACCAGCACCACCATCCCGGCAGGTACCGTCATTAGCCAAGATCCGGTAGGCGGCATCATAGTAGCCCCCGGTAGTGAAGTCGCCATTGTGGTGTCCTCCGGATTCACGGCGGTCACAGTCCCCAACGTCGTCGGTCAAACCCTGGCGGCCGCCAGAACCAGCATTACTGGCGCTGGCCTAACCGTCGGCACCGTCACCCTGGCCTCCAGCGCCACCATCCCCGCCGGCAGCGTCATCAGCCAGAATCCAGCCGGCGGCGCCCAAGTCGCTCCCGGCACCACCGTCAACCTCGTCGTGTCCTCGGGAACCGAAGCGCCGGTCACTCCGCCGGTTGCCCCGGGCAACATCGAAGTCCCGGACGTGATAGGACTGACCAAGACCGCCGCCACCGCGATTATTCGCAACGCAGGCTTGAGCGTCGGCGCGACTTTCCAAAAGTACGACGACACAGTGCCCGCCGGCATCGTCCTCGACCAGAGTCCGGCGGCCGGCGCCAAGGTGGCCGCCGGCACCGCCGTCAGTTTGACCGTATCGCTGGGTCCCGCCGGGGTTGTCAAGGTTCCAGACGTGAGGGGCCTGCCGGAGGAAGTGGCTAAATCCACCTTGCAAAACGCCGGGCTCACCATCGACAAAACCCTGAGACAGCCGGATCCCACCATGCCGCCCGGCGACGCCATCGGCACCGAGCCAGCAGCCGGTACGCAAGTCAAGGTCGGCAGCGCCGTCACCCTGATCGTGTCCGAAGGCTTCTCCCAGCCCCAAGAGGTCGCCGTGCCCGACGTCACCAACCAAACGGTCGAGGACGCCAGGGAGATTCTGTTTGCGGTAGGCTTGTTCCACGTCGGTAACATCACGGTACAACCCAGTGACTCGATTCCCGCTGGCAAAGTGTCCGGCCTCAGTCCCACCGCCGGAACGCCGGTGGCCTACGGCACCACGATCAATCTGTTCGTGTCCTCGGGTTCGCAACCGCCGGTCGCGACGCCGAACGTGGTGGGGCTGACCTTGGCCGACGCCACCGCCCAGCTCAACGCCGCCGGTCTGCAACTCGGCTTCGTGTCCAAGCAGACCAACAACACGGTCGAAGAAGGCCGCGTCATCAGCCAGAATCCGCTGATGACCGCCCTCGTCCCGGCGGGCTGGAAAATCAGCCTGGTGGTGTCGCTCGGCCCCGTTCCCGAGGACCCGGGCGCCCGTCCGCAAACCCAAGTGCCGAACGTCATCGGCCTGACGCTGGCCGCCGCCACCGCCAAGCTGATCGACGCCGGCTTGCGGGTCGGGCTGGTGTCCAACGAACGCAGCCAGGAGGTTCCCGCCGGTCAGGTGATCCGGCAAAATCCGCCACCGGACACCACCCTGCCGGTCAGCGGAAGAGTCAACCTGGTCGTTTCCTTTGGGCCGAACGCCTACACCCTGCTCAGCGGACCGGCCTATATCACCAACTACGCCGGGGGCACGGTGTCCATCGTGAACCCGGACATCAACCAGGTCGTCGACAACATCCCGTCGGGCATCAACAACCTCGGTCCCAGCGGCATCGCGGTCAACCCGGATGGCACCCGGCTCTATGTCGCCAATCGCCCCAAGTATGGCAAGACGAACGGTACGGTGTCGGTGATCGACCTGACCGAACGCAAGGTGATTGCCGTCATTCCAGTTGGCGTGGCGCCGCTGGGCGTCGCCATCAACCCCACCGGCGAGCGGGTGTTCGTGGCTAACGAAGGCAGTTTCAGCCTGTCGGTCATCGATACCAGCACCAACCAGCCGTTCATCGACCTGAACGTGCCCAACCTGGCGGCGAATCCGTATCCGCGCGGCGTGGCGACCCATCCCAACCCGCTGCGACCGCTGGTGTACGTCACCAACCGCACGGTCAACTCGTTCTCGGACGATGAGGCCAATCCGCAACCGGATCAGTGCGACGCGCTGGTGGCGCGGCCTCCGATCAACGTGAACCCCGATCAGTGCGTCGGCTCGCTATCGATCTTCGATGCGGACCTGAAGACGCAGGTCGGCTCAGTTGCGGTTGGCTGGGCACCCGAAGGCGTGGCGGTCCAACCTGATGGCACGCTGGTTTACGTGGCCAATTCCGGCGACCGGACGGTCTCGGTCATCGAGACCGTCTTCAACCGGGTCATCGGCATCATCACCCTGGATGAGTTCGGCGGTGCACCGCAACCCCTGGTCCCGCGCGGCGTCGCAGTCAGCCCGGATGGCAACCGGCTGTATGTGACCGACGGCGCTGGCAACCGGCTGTTCGTCATCGACACCACCGCCAACCATGCCGTGGTCGGCATCGTTCCGGTGGGCAAGAAACCCTATGGGGTCTCGGTCAGCCCGGACAACAAGCGGGTCTATGTTGCCAACACCGACGACAACACGGTGTCGGTGGTGGACGGCCGGAGTAATCAGATCATCGCCACGATACCGGTAGGGCAGGGACCGTGGGCCTTTGGCCAGTTCATGGGACCGTTGGCGACGGTGGCTCCACCGTCCTTCAATCCACCGGGCGGCCAATATCCGGCCGGCGTGCAGGTGACGATCACCTCCGCGACGGCGGGCGCATCCATCCGCTACACCACGGATGGCAGTACGCCGACCTCCACGGTGGGAACGCCGCTCGGCAACGGGGAGTCCGTTACCCTGGCCCCGCAGCAGAGCACCACCATTACCTTGAAGGCGATTGCCTACAAGGATGGCTGGGCGGATTCGGACGTGACGGAGGCGAGCTATTTGATCAACAGATAGCGTACTATAAGGTTCGTCTAAACTGCCTGGGCCGCGATTCGCGGCCCTTTTTTATCCTTGCGGCTGGGATCAAACTACCCCGGCGCTTCGCGCCACCACTTGGAATGATCTTCAGCAAAATAATCAGAGCCACCGCCGGGATCGAACCACCCCGGCGCTTCGCGCCACCACTTGGAATGATCTTCAGCAAAATAATCAGAGCCCGCCGGGATCGAACCACCCCGGCGCTTCGCGCCACCCCTCCTTATCCAAGGAGGGGAAAAATACCCGATTAATTCCTGAAAAATCATAAGAGGAGGGGAAAGCAGAGCTTCCAACCGGTAGTTCTGCAAATCGAATGATCGCCGTACCCCCCCCTTTGCAAGGGGGGTGGCGCGAAGCGCCGGGGGGATCCGTTCAGTAGCGCCCCAAGCGAGATCCCCCCTATACCCCCCTTCAAAAGGGG
Source organism: uncultured Gammaproteobacteria bacterium (assembly GCA_963719395.1). GTDB lineage: Bacteria > Pseudomonadota > Gammaproteobacteria > Competibacterales > Competibacteraceae > Contendibacter. Next base: position 44,269 of record CAVRCC010000001.1, read on the forward strand.
GGAAAGATGGAGCCCTCCCCAGATTCTGGGTGTCTCCATTCATCACTCGCATTTCAGGACTACCCTTCCAACTAATCTCTTCCTGATGCTATCAGGGCCGCCATAAAAAACCGGCGGGGATTTCCGACGGTTCATTTCAAATCGACTGACAAGAGATCATTAACGCCCATCCTCCAACCCCTCACCCGCAAGCGGGCGAAGGGGGAGTAAACAACGGTTACGTTGCCGGCGGTGGCGGTGGCTGCACCGTGATCTGGAGCGTTTCGCTACGAATCTCGGGCCCAACGGTAGAGAAGAAGAAGTCCACGCTACCATCCGTGGGCAAGTCATTGACTTCCAGCACCAGATTGGCAAAACCACCCGCGCCGCTGGCTAACGTCGCCGGAACCACCGAAGCGGTGGGCGTGTGCAGATTGGCAGCCACGCGTGCTTGAGCGGCGGCGGTTCTCGCAGTATCCAACGCCAGCGCCAGCGCCTTTTGCTGGTCACATTTTGCTGGATCCCGCGGCGCAGGGGGCTGTTCCGGATCCGTCACCACCAGATCGCAGACACCCGGATTTGCGGCAACGAAAGCATCCAACGCCGCCTGCGCCAGCGCCAGCGCCTCTTCCGCCCGAATCGCCGCCGTTTCCGCTGGGTCGTTGATCACGATATCCACCGCGATGGGCACGCCCGGAATCGGGGTACGCCGCAGCACGCCGCCCGACAGCACGCCACCATCCAGCAATTGCAAGGTGACCGGCTGGGTGACCGCCGTACCTGGAGTGACCTCCAGGGTTGCCTTAACCAATGCTGGCCACGGATTTTGATCGATCGGATTTTCCAACAAAATCTGCGCCGCCAACTGCGCCGGCGACGTTATCGTCAGGATGCTGTTATCCGGCGTGCCCAAATACCAGTGGGTCATGACCGCGCCCACTTTTCCGCCGTTCGACTCGGCCGCCACCATAAACCGCCGTCCAACCTGGCTGGCCGGGTAGTTCATGACCGTATTAGCCGCGCCATTCGCGTCAGTCATCACGACGACTTCGTTATTATTGAAATTCACCACATTACCCTTGTGGGGCGGACAGCCGACCGTGTACCAGACATTGGCGCCGACGTTTTGGCTGACCTGGTTGAACGGGGCATTGACAGTCAGCATGTTGCCCTGTCGTCCCGTGATGATTCGGCTGCCGACGTGGTATTCAAGCCGGCCTTCCGACGGCAGGCTGTTGACGGTGCTCGAATTCGGGTTGATGACTTCCGGGTCTTGCAGCAAAAGCAAACAAAGCGGATTGGCAATCGCGAGCGACACCCCATTCGGCACCACGAACGGGTTCAGCGTATCGCCGGCCACCCGCGGACTCTTGCGGTTGGGGGCGAAGAACGCATAGCCGCCTTCCTGCGGATCACCGTTGTAGCCCGTGATGGCGAACTGGCCATGACCTTGGTCGGGGTAGCGGTTTTGGAGCATATCCAGCGGCGAATCGATCAGCCGGAACGTGATTGGCGTTCCCGCCGGCGGTGGATTGCCAAAGGGATCGCTGGCAATGACCGAAATGACGCGACTATAGACGCCATTCCATATCGTATCGCATGGATTAGCACCACAAAGACCATCCACAGCGATCAGATTGTTTGCGCCCGCGAAAACTGCGCCTGCGAACGGACCGGTGAACGTCAACGACTTGATCTCGCCCGTCCCGATCGACACCATGGCGTAATTGGTGATGCCCATCTGGATGCCGTTATCCACGTTGTTATCAGCGCGGTCGGCCGTGGCCGAGATCACGACCGTGCCGGGCAACGTGCCGCTGTGCAAGGTCAAGGTCGCCGCGCCGCCGACCGTGCCCGTCAAGACACTGGTTCCATCCTGTGGATTGCCCTGGGCATCGATGGCGCTCAACCATTCACCGCCGTTCGGCCGGTTCGGCAACATCTCGACCCGCACGAGATTTCCGGCCCCCTGACCGATAGGCTGGCCGAAATCATCCGTCACGAAGATTTGGAAGATTTTGGTGTTGTTCTGAGTTACCGGGGTCGTACCCACGGGATTGTTGCGGATATAAACCGGCGCGGGGTCCATGACGAAGGTGACCGATGCGGGCGCGGGAGGATTATCCGCGTTGCCGCCCCCGGTCACGTTGATCGTCAGATTGGCGCTGATGATTTCCCCGGAGTTCGGATCCTGGGCCGACGCTGTCAGCACCACGGTTCCCGGCGCATTGCTGGCGTGAAAGTGAAAGGTGACAACGCCGGTCGCATCCTCGAATGCCAACTGACGAAAGGCTATGGGAACCGTGGGCGTGGGAGGGCACGTCGCCCCTGATGGGCACCTTTCATTTTCTGGATCGCCATCCAAATAATACAATGCGCCGCTGGAAAGACCCGATGAAACCGCAACATTGATCGGCGCTGCTAACAAGTTGCCGTTTTGTCTGACCGTGACGCTGACCGTATTGGTATAGGGGCCACCAATATTCGGTCCTGCATTGAGAATATTAATCGGCAACGTCGTCTTATCGGCGGTGATCGAGACCGAGACCGTCGAATCCGGTCCGGTAAACCCACCGCCTTCGCTGACCCCACTCCAACCGACCAGCACGACAGCGAGCAACAGCAGCTCGGTAAGCCCTTTCAGCCTTTCTATCAATGATCGCATCACTCTGCTCCCCGCGATATGGCATGTTTTTTTCAGGTCTTAGCGCTCGGCCACCGCACCGTTCTTCAGGATCTGCGGCGTCACGAAGATCAGCAGTTCGCGCTTGATGGTATTGGTACTGTTTCTCTGGAACAAATAGCCCAGCAACGGAATATCCCCCAGCAACGGCACCTTGTCCTGATTCTTGCCTTTAGTCTGCTCGAACACGCCACCCAGAACCACCGTTTCCCCGTTGTTGACCAACACCTGGGTTTCCACCTCACGCTTGTCGATGGACGGCACGAACCCCCCCGTGGCCTGTGGAACAACCGCGCCCACATCGTCCTTCGAAACCTTCAGATCCATGCGCACCCGGTCATCCGGCGTGATCTGCGGCGTGACTTCCAACTTCAGCAGGGCATCCTTGAACGCCGTTGAAACCTGGCCGTTCTCATCCACTTCCGAATACGGGATTTGCCGGCCTTGCACGATGGTCGCCTTTTTCAAGTCGGCGGTGACCACCCGTGGATTGGAGAGAATCTCGCCATTACCCTCGGTCTGCAGGGCCGATAATTCCAAATCAACCAGATAATCGGCGCCCAGGATCGACAAAGCCAGCCGCGCCGGACTGCCGCCGCCCGTGGGCGCCGCCGGGAATGGAACCCCAATTCGCTCCGCGATAGGCGGAATCGCCACTGGAAACGGCTGCCCCGTATTGATCAGATTTTCCGCCGCGCTATCCACGATAGTGCTGGTCCCCAACAAAGAACCGCTGATCGCGCCAACCCCCTCGTTGCCATTCTTGGTCACACCCGTCACCCCGAACCGTACCCCGATGTCGCGGGCAAAGTTATCGTTGGCGATCACTATGCGGGAGTCGATCATCACCTGTTTGGACGGCACATCCAATTTCGTCACCAGATCGCGCACTTCCGCCACCTTGTCGGGCACGTCCTTGACGATCAGGCTGTTGGTCCGCTCGTCCGCCACGACATCACCGCGCGGCGACAGGATGCTCTGCTCGACGGCACCCTTGTCCGTGGCCGCAGCCTTCCGCTTCAAAAGCGCCGCCAGATCGGCCGCCTTAGCGTAACTCACCTGTATGATCTCGGTACGCAACGGAATCAGTTCGTCCACCGTCTTGCGCGACTCCAGATCGAGCTTCTCGCGCGCCGCGACTTCCTCGGTCGGCGCGATGAACACCACGTTGCCGTTCTGCCGCATGGCCAACCCCTTGGTGCGCAGGATAATGTCCAGCGCCTGGTCCCAGGGCACGTTTTGCAAGCGTAGGGTCAGATTACCCTTCACGCTGTCGCTGACCACGATGTTCAGCCCGGTGAAATCCGCCAGAATTTGCAGGATTGCTCGCACCTCGATGTCCTGGAAATTCAGCGACAGCAGATCGCCGGTGTACTTCTTCTTGGACGGATCAAACTGCGCTTCCTTGTCTTCCTGCTCCTTGGATTTCTGCGGCGGGCGCACCTCGATCACATACAAATCATTGGCCTGATAGGCCAGATACTCGAACGGCGGATTGGGCCTGACGCTCAAGCGGGCGTTGCCGCCCCGGTTCAGCGCCTCCACGGTCGTGACCGGCGTGGCGAAGTCGGTCACGTCCAGTCGCCGCTCCTGGCCGCGCGTCAGCGCCGCTCCCTGAAAATCGGCGATGATCTGATTGCCCTCCTGCCGCACGTCGACCGCGATGTTCGGGTTGGACAGCTTGGCCGTGATCACGCCCTGCCCGCCCGGCCCCCGCTTGAAACTCACATCCCTGACGTTGCGCGGCGTCGTCGCCGGGCCGGCGGCCTCGGTCTGCCGCGAATTCGCCGCCGCCTGCACCGCCGCCGCCGGCGTCGGCGCCGGGGTCCGCGCTGGCGGAGCGCCCGCATTCTCCAACGTCAACACCACCGCATTGCCCTGCACCTGCACCTTGTACGGCACCAATCGCGCCAGATTCAGCGAGGCCCGGGTCCGGTCGGCCCCCTCCAGCACGCTGATCTTGTCGGCCACTCCGACATTGATCGACTGCTGCCGCGCGCTCAATCCATTGGTCGTGTCCAGGAAATCCAGCACGATCCGCGCCGGCTGGTTGATGGTGAAGCTGCTCGGCGGCGCTTTGGGCGGCGCCGACAACTGGAACCGCAGTTGCAACCGATTGCCGGCCAGCGGGCTGATATCCACCGACTGCAACACCGTCGACCCCGCCTCGGCAGCCGCCACCGCCGCACTCCACGCGCCGCCCAGCACGACTCCCCAGAGCAGAGTCAGTACCACCACCCACGGTGGCGCCACCCACGGTGGCGGCCGCCTCCCAGATGATTGACCGCCCTGCTGGCCTACGCTCGCGGACCTGTTCGTCATAACACTTCCCCCTCAATCATTGGGTAAGCGACAGGAACGCTTCACGCTCCTGCCAGCGCCCGGGCCCTTCCGGAACGATCTCCTTCAGCTCGACCCGCTGCTCCGTAATACCGATGATCTTGCCGTGGTTGGTGCCCAGATAATTATTTTTCTGCACTCGATGCACGACGTTATCGGGAGCCAACACCAGCGCCCACAACTCGCCACCGCCCCCCATGCGGAACGTGCCCATCATTTTGAGCGAAGCCAGCGAATACTTCTCCAGCTCCTCCCGCACCCGGTTCGGATCGGGCCGCGGGCCGGCATAGTTGGGACTCTGCGCCACCATCTCCTGCGGCATCTCCAACTCTTCTTCCTGGGCGAACGGCGCCAGCATGAACGGATCCTTGATACCCTGCGCCGTATAGGCGAACGGCGTGTAGGGCTTGATTTCCGGCGTCGGATCGAGCTTCTTGATCGGGGTGGTTTTCTGAGTGGTGGCCACGAACCGCTGGACTTCGCCCAGATCTGGCTCGGCGCATCCTGCCAGCATGACCAGCGCCACGCCCAGCCCACCCGGCGCCGCGCGCGGCGGCCACCGCCGACCTCATACTAAAACGCGCGTTCATTTTTTGCCGGCCCCCGTCTTCTGCTGCGGTTTCTGGCCACCCGCTTTCTGGTCCGCTGGCGGCGCGTTAACCTCGTCCATGTAGCGATAGGTTTGCAGCGTCGCCTGGATGGTGAGCGGCTCGTTGGCCAGCTTGATCTCTTTCTTCGCGCCGCTCCCCTTCGCATCCTTGGCGATGCCGGCCAACGTTGCGTTCTCCAGAGTCACGATCCGCGACAGCGCCGCCACCCCGCTCACAAACGCACCGAATTGATGGTAGGTGCCCTTGGCCTTGACGGTGATCGGCTTGGCGGCATAAAAATCCTTCGGCTGCTCGGCCTCGGGCTTGAACAGTTCGAACTCCAGACCGTTCTTCTTGCCGGTGTTGGACACATCCTCCAGCAGGTCCGGCATCTCGGTGCCGGTCGGCAACTGCCGCAGCATCGTCTCCAAATCCGCTTCCATCTGCTTGAGCTGCAACCGGAACCCTTCCAGATTGGCGGTCACCCGCCACTTCTCGACGAAGTCCTGCCGCAGCGTCTGCTCCTCCTGGGTCACCCGGTCCAGCGTCTCAATTTGGGTATTGGTCAAGAAGTAATAGCCGGCACCCAGCACGGCGGCGATCACCAGCACCACCAGCACTACCTTACCCGCCAGCGGCCAATCTCCGGCTTCCCGCAGATCGAAATCGCTGAGGTTTATGTCGGACAGATTCATGTTTTGCCCCCCCCGCCAGCCTGACCGGCTTCCACTCCCAGCTTGAGCGGCACGACCAGTTCGAAGACCCGGGCCTGCACGTTGTTCACGGTTCGGGTTTCGATCACCTGCAACACCGGTTCGCCAAACAGATCGGCGGCGTTCTTAAGGTCGCGCATGAAACCGGAAATGACGTTGTCGGAACGGGCGATGCCGTTGAGCGTCACCTGATTGTTGGCGGTCTTAAAACCGGTCAGGTAGATATCCTGGGGCACCAGTCGCACCAGTTGGTCCAGCATCCGCACCATGCCGGGCCGGACCGTCTGCAATTTCTGGATGACGTTGAGACGATCCACCAAGCGGGTCCGGGTTTTCTGCAACTCCTGCATTTCCTCGGCCGCCTTCTTGAGTCGGGCGATCTCGCCGCGCAGATAATCGTTGCGTTCCTGCTGGTACTCGATGCGGTGGGCGATCTCGGTGTACACAAAAAACACGATGCCGGCTCCGAACAGCGCCGCAGCGACCAGCATCCCGATCAGTTCGCGCTGGCGCTGGGCGCGGCGCGCTTCGCGCCAGGGCAGCAAATTGATGCGCGTCATGTCAGTCGAAGCTCCTCAGGGCCAGCCCACAGGCGATCGTCAACAGCGGCGCATCGCGCAGCAGGGCATTGCTGTTCACCTTCGCGGCGCTCCCCATGTTCTTGAAAGGGTTGGCCACGACCGTCGCGATGCTCATCACGTCCGCTACGACCCGGTCCAACCCCACGATCATGGCGCCCCCGCCGCTCAAGACGATAGTATCCACATTATAGCGGCCGGAAACATATTGGTCGGAGGAAAAAAAGAACTGCAAGCCGTGGCCGATCTGTTCGGCCAGCATTTGCTTGAACGGCTCCAGAAGGGTTGCTGGATATTCATCGCTCACCGATCCGGAGCGCTTGGCCTGCTCGGCCTGTTCGCGGGGCAGGCCATAGGCCTCGGCGATCCGGACGGTCAGTTGATCGCAGCCGAACCGCTGCTCGCGGGTAAAGATCACGCGATCCTGCTGCAGGATGTAAAGATTGGTGAGGGCGCCGCCGATATCCACCAGCGCCGTCAAACTTTCCCGCTCCTTGCTCAGGCTCAACCGCCCCTCGCCGCCGCCGGTCTGGGGCAGACTTTCCATCAACAGCCGGAACGCGTTTTCCAGAGCGTAGGCCTCCACATCCACGATCGCCGGCGTCAGGCCGGCATTCTTGAGGGTCGCTTCTCGGGTATCCACGTTCTCCTTGCGGGTGGCGACCAGCATGACATCCTGCATTTCGCTGCTAGTCGCCGACACGCCTTTCGTCTGGAAATCCAGATACACTTCCTCGATGGGATAGGGGATGTACTGGGCCGCCTCGATCGCGATATTGACCTCGACGTCGCTTTCCTTGAAATCCGCCGGCATCGGCACGGTGCGGGTGATCACGCTGGAGGTCGGCACGGCGACGGCCGCGCGCCGCGCCCGCGTACCCGCCTTGCGACAGGCTCGCTTGATCGCTTCCGCCACATCGTCGACATCGGCGGGATTGCGGTCTTCCATCATGCCCTCGCCCAACGGTTCGATGGCAAAACCCTCGACCCGAAACCGCAGTCCGGAACGGCTCAGCTCGACCAGTTTGATCGCCGAGGGACCAATATCGATGCCCAGAATGGGTTCTTTACGCGTGAACAGAGCCAAGTTACGCTTCCTCGCCTGAGTGGAGCGGACGCATCGAACGTCCGCCCCATGGAATATAGCAAACGATCCTATCCAAAGCGCCACACCCGCGCGCCCGGAGTTCGCCCATGTCCCGCCGCCACCGCGACGACCACCGCCTCAAGACTCTGATCGCCCAGGAATGCGCCCGGCTCATCGCCGAAGAAGGGGTCCAGGACTTTCGAACCGCCAAGCGCAAGGCCGCCCTGCGCCTGGCAGTCAGCGACCGGGCCGCCCTGCCGGACAACGTCGAAATCGAGCAGGCCCTGTTCGACCGCCAGAGACTGTTTGACGCCGACCGCCAGGAAATCCGCCTGCGCGGCTTGCGGGAAACCGCGCTGGAAGCCATGCGCTTCCTGGCGCGCTTTCGGCCGCGACTGGTCGGTCCGGTGCTCAGCGGCGCCGCCGGCCCACACACCGGCATCCACCTCCATCTGTTCGCCGACACGCCCGAGGAGATCACGCTGTTCCTGATGGAGCACCACATTCCGTTCGAGGCGACCGAGCGCCGGCTGAAAATGGCCGGCGGCGATCCGGTTTGCCTGCCGGCTTTTCGCTTTGCCGCCGGCGAAACCCGTATCGATCTGACGGTCTTTGGGCCGCTGGCCGAGCGGGAAGCCCCGCTCAGCCCAGTGAATGGCCGTCCCATGCGGCGAGCTGGCCCGGCTGAGGTTCGGGCTCTCCTGACCGAACCCCGGCCCTGAGCGCCCTCGGCTCCGCCCGGTCATGCCGGAGTTCCGATCCCCTTTATGCTGCTTTGGCTGGATTGTCGGGATGGGTGTCCACAAAGTGCTTGAGCACCAGTTTCAACTGCAAGACCTTCTCGGCATGACCGCGCCGGCGCTCTTCCTCGATGTCATCCACAATAATGCGCTTGATCATCGGGACGCCTTCCGAGCTATGCACCAGATAGCTGCCCAGTTCCAGGGCCGCCATTTCCGGTAGATGCTCGTGCTGGGCGATGGCTTCGATCTCTTCCTCGGTCAGGTCGCTCAATTCTACGCAATCTTGATAGGTCAACATGATGGGGCTCCCCCTGGGTCGCTTACTGGTTTAAAACTTGCCGAGGCGCGCCGCCAGAACGGGCCAGTTCGCTCCTCACTGACATTTTAAGTAAAGGTTAAACCCGACCCTGCGTCCACACAAGCGCAAACCCTATTCCTTTTGTATTTACCACCCGTCTTGCAAGACTAATTATTTATCGTTATAAGGTTATACCCGATGTTTAATCATGGTTTATCCTAATTTACGTGGGTTCGACGCTTTGGTTATTTTTCAAAAAATTTGCCAGCCAGGCTTCGGTTAACCCGGTTGGCCGCGAAGACGACGGGAAAGTCCGCAAACCACCACAGGATCGAGGGTCGGGCCGCCACCGCCCGACCGAAGCGCTGCGGCGCGTGCTCTAAACCAGCACACTCGATAAGCCCATAATAATTCTTTCCCAAGTCTTCGCGGCCAACCCCACTTCCTTCCCCGCTCCCCGCTGGCGCGCTCGCCCCCGCGACCCAATCGTCCATGGATTCGCCCCGGCGCGGTGCGGTATCATGCCGCCATCGATACCGCGACCTTTCCTCTCGATCCATCATGACCGCCGACTCCGCATCCCCGTCCAGCGATCCGCCCTCCCCCTGCATCGGCGTCTGCGTCATCAACCCGCAAACCCAGCTCTGCGACGGTTGCTTCCGCACCCTGGACGAAATCGCCGCCTGGTGGGATCACACCGCCGACCAGAAGCGCGGCGTGCTCGCCCAGGTAGAAATACGGCTGGCGCGTATCATGGACGGCACATTCTTCGACTGACGTCTCGACCGCGAACTCATTTGCATTTGCCTGGAGGATCTCATGCCACTTTCCGCTCCCGTCCCGCGCCAGTTGCTGCATCGACGCGTGGTGCAATGTTCGGGCTACCGGCGTGAGGATGGGCTGTGGGATATCGAGGGCCGGATGGTGGACACCAAGACCTATCCGTTTCCCAACGAAGATCGCGGTGGCGCCATCCAGGCCGGCGAGCCGCTGCACGACCTGTGGATTCGGCTGACGGTGGACGATCAGTTTCTGATCCGCGAGGTGGAGGCTCGCACCGACGCGGCGCCGTTCGGACTCTGTCCCGTCATTACCGGCCGCTACCGGCAACTGATCGGCGCGCGCATCGGGCCGGGCTGGTCGCTCAAGCTCAAGGAGTTATTCAACGGCGTACAGGGTTGCACCCACATGACCGAACTGCTCGGTCCGGTCGCCACCACTCTTTTCCAGACCATCTACGGCCAGCGCTACGACGAGGAAGACGCCAAGCCCGCCGCCGAAAGGACGCCGCCGCCGGTGTTGAACACCTGCCATGCCCTGGCCAGCGACAGCCCGGTGGTGAAAAAACGGTGGCCACGGGTTTACAACGGGCCGGATCGGGATCTGGACATACACCATCAGCCACTGCTGGACACCATCACCTGAACTGATTGGAAAACCGGCGAGGCGGTGGCGCCGGCTTCAGACCACCTCCGGCTTGGGATCGCGCGCCAGCAGGATTTCCACCGCCCGGCGCGGGTTCTGGCCGTGGTACAGCACTTCATTGACCTGTTCGGTGATCGGCATTTCCACCTGATGCCGCCGGGCCAGCCGCAGCGCTTCCCGCGCCGTGGCCGCGCCCTCCACCACCTGGCCGATGGCCGCGAAAGCCGCCTCGGCCGTTTCACCCCGGCCAATGGCTAAACCGAACCGGCGGTTGCGCGACTGGTCGTCGGTGCAGGTCAGCACCAGATCGCCGATGCCGGCCAGCCCCATGAAGGTTTCGCGCTGGCCGCCCACCGCCAGACCCAACCGCGCCATCTCCGCCAGCCCGCGAGTGATCAGCGCCGCGCGGGCGTTGGCGCCGAAGCCCAGACCGTCGGCGATGCCGGCGGCGATGGCCAGCACGTTCTTGACCGCCCCGCCCAGTTCGACGCCAATCACATCGGCGCTGGTGTAAGCACGCAGGTTGGAGCCGTGCAGCAGGGCCGCTACCCGGCGGGCGTGCGCCGCGTCTCGGGAGGCGACAGTGACTGCGGTCGGCAAACCGCGAGCGACTTCCCCGGCGAAACTGGGTCCCGAAATCACCGCCGCCGGCCAAGCCGCGCCCAGAATTTCCGCCGTGACCTCGTGCAGGAACCGACCCCCGCCGGGTTCCAGGCCCTTGGTGGCCCAGGCGAAGCCGGCGCCGTTCGGTAGATGCGGCCGCAACCGGGTCACGGTAACCCCGTAGGCGTGGCTGGGAACCACCGCCAGCGTCAGATCGACGCCGGCCAGCGCTTCCGCCAGGTCGACGCCCACGGTCAAGCCTGGCGGAAAGGGAATGCCGGGCAGATAGCGGCGGTTTTCCCGATCCCGGCGCAGCGGCGCGATTTCATCGGGGTCGTGGCCCCACAACCGAACCGTGTGGCCGTTGCGCGCCAGCAGCAACGCCAGCGCGGTGCCCCAGGAGCCGGGGCCGAGCACCGCGACCGTGGCCACCACAGGTCGCGCGTTTAGTGTGTCGTCGCCGGCGGCGCGGCCGGCGGCGCCTGTTCCTGTTGCAACCGCTGCATGTACATGCCGTCGAAGTTGATCGGATTGAGCAGCAGCGCCGGGAATCCAGCCTTGCCGATCAGGGAGGCCAGTTCCTCGCGGGCGAAGGGGAACAGAATGTTCGGACAGAAGGCGTGCAGCATGTGGCCCATTTGCGGGTCGTCGAAGCCCCGCAGGGTGAACAGCCCGCCCTGCTGGACTTCGGCCAGATAGGCGGTGCGCTCGCCGACCTTGGTGGTGACGGTCAGGGTCAGCACGACCTCGAACAAATCCTCGGTCATCGGCGTGGCGCCGGTTTCCAGCCGCACCTCGGTTTGCGGCTGCCATTGCTCGGTGAAGATCAGCGGGGAATTGGGCGTCTCCAGCGACACGTCCTTCAGATAGACCTTCTGGATTTCGAAGTGCTGGGAAACCTGCGGTTGCTCGCTCATGCGAATGCCTAGTGTTTGGGTTTGAGGATTGAAAAAAGCCGCCGGGGAGGCGGGCTTACGGGTGGTTTAGGAGTGGATCCAGTTCGCCGCGCCGGTCCAGCGCGAACAGGTCGTCGCAGCCGCCGACGTGCCGGTCGCCGATGAAGATCTGCGGCACGGTATCGCGGCCGGTGCGTTCGGCGATGTCCCGCCACAATCGCGGATCGCGGTTCACATCCAGCACCGTGTAGGCCGCGCCCCTGCGGTCCAGCAAGGCCCGCGCGCGCCGGCAGTAGGGGCAATACTCGGAGGAGTACAGGACGATGTTCGCCATGGCAGGATTCCAGCGCGGCCGTCAGGACTTCTTGCGGCTGATCGGCAAGTGGGCATCCAGCCAGCCGGCAAGGCCGCCGTTCAGGCTGTAAACGTCGGCAAAGCCGTTCTTCTTGAGCAGGGCGCAGGCCGATTGGGACGTCGCGCCATTGCGGCAGTAGACGATAATCGGCTTGTCCTTGACCTTGGCCAGTTCGCCCAGGCGTTCCCGCAGGGCGCCTAACGGGATGTGGCGAGCCTGCGGGATATGGCCTTCCTTGTATTCGCCCGCGTCGCGGATGTCCACAATCACAGCGTCCCGGTCATTGATCAGCCGCAAGGCGCCGGCGGTGTCGAGGGTGCTCACCCCGCGCATCCGGCGCAGGATCTCGCCGCCGACCAACATGCCCAGAATGGCGAACAGCGCCAGGAACAACAGCCAGTTGTGCAGGGCGAATTCGGTAAAATCGCTCATCGCCGATCCTTAGGTCGAGCAGCCAGCGGGGTCGCCGGCCCTTTTGACGCCCAGCTTCCACAGGATCGTCTCCGCCGGGCAGAAGCGGGTGAAGCCGCTCTGGAACAGATTGAAGCCGACGAAGACGGTGAGCCACAACCAGTGGCTGCTGTGATAGAGCGGGCTGGCCGGCGCCCCGAGCAGCAGCGACAGCAAAATGAAGGATCCGGCCATGATCCGGATGATCCGTTCGCTATTCATGCATGGACCTCGTGAAGATGAAAGGCTGATCCGGTAATTCCGGGGATGCCGCGAACCCTGACCGCGCCGAGACTCAATCCCGCGCGCAGAAAACCTCCCGCATCATACCGATCAGGCGCAGGGTGCGGGCGTCGCCCACCCGGTAATAAACCCGGTTGGCATCCTTGCGGCAGGTCAGAATGCCCTTGTCGCGCAGGATGGCCAGATGCTGGGAAATGTTGCTCTGGGAGGTGCCGACCTGCTCGACGATATCCTGAACGCTGACTTCCCGATCACCCAGCGTGCAGAGAATCTTGAGCCGCAACGGGTGCGACATCGCCTTGAGCGAGCGCGAGGCCCGCTCGATATCGTCGTCGCGAGTCATCAGGAAATCCGGCGGGAAACCGGAATTGACGCTATTCCGCGCCACGCCGGCGCATTCGCCGTGCATCATGCTTCGACCATGCCTTGTCCAGGGATCTTGTACATTAGCATAACTGAATATAGCGATATTGAGAAGTTGCGAGCGCCGCCGACCGGTTCGGAACCGGGGCGTGGCTGGCGCAATCGGCTGACCGGGCGTATGATCGCGCCACGAAAATTCCGTACAATCCGGCCGGCCCCGCGCCGAATCCGATAACGACCACGACCACCCCAAACGATATTAAGGAGGCTTTTATCCCATGTATAAAATCGTGCTCATCCGCCACGGCGAAAGTCAATGGAACATGGAAAACCGTTTCACCGGCTGGGTGGACGTGGACCTGTCCGACAAGGGCCGCGAGGAAGCCAAAAAAGCCGGACAAACGCTCAACAGGGAAGGCTATGTCTTCGACGTGGCCTACACCTCGGTGCTCAAGCGCGCCATCCACACCCTGTGGACCGTGCTGGACGAAATGGACCTGGCGTGGATTCCGGTGCATCGGACCTGGCGACTCAACGAGCGCCACTACGGCGCCCTGGCTGGCCTGAACAAGTCCGAAACCGCCGCCAAGCACGGCGAGGACCAGGTCAAGATCTGGCGGCGCAGCTTCGATATTCCACCCCCGGCGCTGGAATCGAGCGACCCGCGTCACCCGACCTTCGACCCGCGCTATGCCGGTCTCGACCCGCGGGTGCTGCCGGCCACCGAAAGCCTCAAGACCACCATCGACCGGGTGCTGCCCTACTGGCACGACGTCCTGGTGCCGACCATCCGCTCCGGCAAGCGGGTGGTGATTGCGGCCCACGGCAACAGCCTGCGGGCGCTGGTCAAATACCTGGACGACCTGTCCGACGAGGCGATCATCGCCCTGAACATCCCGACCGCCGTGCCGCTGGTTTACGAACTCGACGCCAACCTGCGGCCGATCAAGAAGGGTGGCCAGTATCTGGCCGATCCCGAGGAACTCAAGAAGCTGATGGACGCCGTGGCCAACCAGGGCAAGGCCAAGTAAGCGGAATCGCCCACTCCCGCATCCGCCCCGGCGCCGGTTGGCAAAACCAGCGCGCGGGGTTTCCTTCGAAGCTGCCTGCTTTCGCACCGATTTCCCTCCGCACTCGCAATTTCCGGGCGCGTTCTGTTGTCCTACGCGAGGAATGGGCTAAATATCCCCGGTTATCCCCTGACCGCAATCAAAAATGGTTTCTGGAGTGAAGATGAGTGCTGCAACCCGACACGGTCTGGCGCTGGCGTTGAGTTTTCTGGCGGGCGTTTCGCTGACGGCGGTGCATACGGTCTGGGCCGAGAAGGAAACGCCGCCGGAGAACAAGCTGCCGCTGGATGAGTTGCGCACGTTCACCGGCGTGCTCGACGCCGTCAAGCAGGATTACGTCGAGCCGGTCAAGGACAAGGATCTGCTGGAAAACGCCATTCGCGGGATGTTGAGCAATCTGGACCCGCATTCCGCCTTTCTCGACGCCGAGGCGTTCCAGGATTTGCAGATCGGCACCTCCGGCGAGTTCGGCGGCCTGGGCATCGAGGTCGGTCAGGAAGACGGTTTTCTCAAGGTCATCGCCCCGATTGACGACACGCCCGCCCAACGGGCCGGCATTCGCGCCGGCGATCTGATCATCCGGCTGGACGACGTCTCGGTCAAGGGCATGCCGCTCTCGGATGCGATTCAGCGGATGCGCGGCAAGCCGAACACGGCGATCACCCTGACCATCGTGCGGGAAGGCGTGCGCAAACCGCTCAAGTTCAAGCTGATCCGGGAGGTGATCCAGGTCCGGAGCGTCAAGAGCCGCCTGCTGGAGCCGGGATTCGGCTATCTGCGCATCACCCAGTTCCAGGCCAAGACCGCTCCGAACCTGCGGCAGGCCTTGCAGGACATCGAACAGCAGAACAAGGGACCGCTCCGGGGCGTGGTGCTGGATCTGCGCAACAATCCGGGCGGGGTGCTGAACGGCGCGGTGGATGTCGCCGACGATTTTCTCGAGGAGGGCGCCATCGTCCAGACCAAGGGGCGCGGCAATGGCTCCGACCAAAGCTTCAAGGCCACTCCGGGCGACTTGCTCAAGGGCGCGCCACTGGTGGTGTTGGTCAACGGCGGCTCCGCCTCGGCGTCGGAAATCGTCGCCGGAGCGCTACAGGATCATCACCGCGCGCTCATCCTCGGCGAGCGCACCTTCGGCAAGGGTTCGGTGCAAACCATCCTGCCGCTGGGCAACGGCACGGCGGTCAAGCTGACCACCGCCCGCTACTACACGCCGAACGGCCGCTCCATCCAGGCGGAAGGCATCGAACCCGACATCAAGCTCAAGCCGCTCAAGGTGGCGAACGGCGCCGATGGCATCGATTCGGATGCCGTCAAGGAAGCGGATTTGACCGGCCATTTGCGCAACGATGGCAAGACCCCGGCCGACAGCGCGCCGGTGCGAAAGCGCGCCCGACGTCAGGCCACCACCGGCGCCGAGGGCGATCTGGCGCAAAGCGACTATCAATTGTACGAAGCCCTGAACCTGCTCAAGGGCATGACCCTGTTGCAAACCCGCAAGAGCGGCTGAGCGTCGGCCTTGCCACCCACCCGGAGGAGGAACCGTCCATGGCCACCGTTCTCGTCCCCCTCGCCCAAGGTTGCGAGGAACTGGAAGCCGTTACCCTCATCGACCTGTTCCGCCGGGCGGGCATCACCGTGACGGTGGCGGGACTGGAAGCCGGCCCCGTGACCGCTTCGCGGGGCGTCGTGCTGCTGCCCGAAACCACCCTGGACGCGGTGCTGGACCAGGATTTCGACCTGGTGGTGTTGCCGGGCGGCCTGGGCGGCGCCCAGCGGCTGGAGGCGGATCGGCGGATCGCGGCGCTGCTGCGGCGGATGACGGAACAGGGCCGCTATGTCGCCGCCATCTGCGCCGCGCCGAAGGTGCTGGCCAGCGCCGGCTTGCTGAAGGATCGCGAGGCCACCGCCTATCCGGGCATTCTCGACGGTCAGACCGACATCCGGCTGAGCAGCGCCGCCGTGGTGCGCGATGGGACGTTCATCACCTCGCGCGGGCCGGGCACGGCGATGGATTTCGCCCTGACCCTGATCGAACTTCTGTGCGGCCGGGCCAAGCGCGACGAGGTCGAAAGCGCGTTGCAGCGGGAAGAAGGACAGGGACCTCTTTTTATCGGTAATACAAATAGTTAGTAAAATTATGGTCCGCACGGGCGATCTCGCGTCAGTCACGGACGGCGAGCGACGCTACAGTCTTTTGCTGTTTGAAATTGGCCAAGAGGTCTTTCGTTCGGGACGGCGCGGACGTCCCCGTCGCGTACTACGTCGTGGGGTGCGCGTTCGGCTGAAAAATAAAGGATCCCAAGCCCATCGACGGGGTCGTAAACACCCGAACTATGAAGCCCCTGGTTCGGAGCATCCCGAAACGCCACAAAACCTATCAAACTCCAAGATTCATGCGAATCCTGTGGAGGCCTTAAGTGCATCACTGTGGCGACGGAATTCGGCCTATCGACGCCAAACGAATACCGATGCGAAAAAGGAAACCGGTTTACAAAGAACCTTGGATGTTTTTTGGGTGGTCCATCATTTTAGGCGATTTCCGGAAAAAAGCTTACCTGCGCTACCTGTGGTCGGATGGCTATCTGTGGAGCGACGGCTCTCTGTGGAGCGACCGCCCTGACCCAGACCGGTGGCGTCAACGTTTGGGTAAATCAGGAATAAACGCCACCAGCGACGCATCCTCGACCTCCACCGACCCGGCCTCGCGCCGGGTTTTTTCTTGGCCGCGCCGCCCCTCCACCCATGTGTGGAGCCACCGCCTCACCATGTCAATTTGATCCGATGAGGATTGCAATTTGTCACATATTAATATCTTCCGTATTTCAATAATACAAAAAATCAGTCCATCGACCCATCGACACTCGCTGGCCAACGGTCGTACACCGTCCAGCTCGGGCGCACCGGCGAGGATTTCCGGTCCGTTTCCCCATCCCCCGCTTTGGCGCTCATCCCCCACAATTTCGGCGCCGTCCCCCACCATTTCGGCGACGGGCCGAAATACCGGTGATCGATGGCCTCCAATCAGAGACATGCTTTCCGCCAATCCTGGTCAATGGTCCCATGACATGCTGGCAAGAGATTGAACTGTCATCAGTTTTTCAGTCACTCCCCGAATATTTAGCGTTCCGTGACGATTGGCGCAATTCTTGTACTGTGAGGGTAAACACGACTCTCTATGCTTTAGTTTCCAAGGTGCAATCGTGAAAAAAATCTTTCCTATATTTCGTTTGAACCGCCTTCGGCAAGCCATCGCCGCCAGCCTCCTATTCGGGACCTTCGCGGGCGGCGGACTCTTGCTCCTTGGCGCGGAACAGCCGGAGATGCACTCCGTCATCATCCGCGGCGCGAACTTCGCGACGGTCAAAGCCGCGGTGGAGGCGGTCGGCGGCCAGATCACCCACGAACTCCGCCTCATCGATTCGGTGGGGGCGAACCTCAGCGCCGAGCAGTTAAAGGCGCTGCGCGGTCAGGCCGGCGTGCAACAGGTGTACGAGAACCACGGGGTGAGCACCAGCCAAGCCGTTCCGCCCGGCTGTACCGTGACCGGCAAACCCGAGATTAAATTCGAAAGCAGTCAAAGCATCTCCTGGGAGATCACCAACACCAGCGCCATCGATATCGTTCTCGACAGCGGCATGATCCTGTGGCCGGCCTCCAACAACCGCTTGCTAGAGGTCAAACGCGAAGGGGACAAGATCTACGACCGCGCCGTCTCTGGGGTCTCGGCGACCTTCAGCAACACCGACTGGCTGGGCGATACGACGAAAAGAACGTTAAAAAAGGGCGAACGCAAGAGATTCTTCTTCAAATTCGACACGCTCAACAACAAGATCCAAAACCAACAGGCTTATGAAATCCGTCTGAACTTCGGTCAGGGCTGCTCGATCGAGTTTCCGCCACCGCCCGCACAAGTCTTACCGGGTAACAGCGACAAGAACGCCAGGCGCAGCTTCATCTCCACCTTGGTCGGTGCCAAGGAACTGACCATGCAAGGCATCGATGGGCGCGGGGTCGGCGTGGCGGTGATCGACTCCGGCATCTGGGCCAGCAATGGCATGTCCGGATACCTGCTCAAGGATTACTACAACAATCAACGCATCCTCGCCCAGTACGACGCGATTGGAAACAAAACGCTCAAGGTGACCGAGAACAGCGACCTGAACGGCCACGGTACCCATGTGAGCAGCCTTCTGGCGAGCAGCCGCTACAGGGACAACGAGTTCAACGGCATCGCCCCCAATGCGAATCTGATCGTGGCGCGCGCCTTCGACGCGGACAGGCAAAGGGACCTATGCCGACGTGATCCGCGCCCTCGACTGGCTGGTGGCCCGCAAGAGCACCTACAACATTCGGGTGGTCAACCTGTCTTTCAGCTCCCCGCCAAGGTCCCATTATTGGGACGATCCGTTGAATCAGGCGGTGATGGCCGCGTGGAAGGCGGGCATCGTGGTGGTGGCCTCGGCCGGCAACACCGGCCCCGCCCCGATGACCATCGGCGTGCCCGGCAACGTGCCCTACATCATCACCGTGGGCGCCATGACCGACAGCGTGACACCCGACGACCCGGCCGACGACACCCTCGCCTCTTTCTCTTCCACCGGCCCCACCCCCGACGGCTTCGCCAAGCCCGAAATCGTCGCCCCTGGCGGCCACGTGCGCGGGATGATGGAAAAGAGCGACAGGCTGGTCAGGGACCATCCGCTGTTCCACGACACCGAGAGCTACTACACC
>CAVRCC010000002.1:0-15852 GCA_963719395.1 uncultured Gammaproteobacteria bacterium
ATTGCAGCAGGATATATTTCCAGAATCGCCCTCGTTCACCCTGACTCAAGTGTTGGATGTTTTTTATTGGCCAGAATGATAACTGGAGGAGTACAAATCCTTAGTGGTCGGCTTTGGTTAGCATGGAATGCCTAAAATAAATCCCTCCCGCAACGGGACAAACGAGGATTCAACCCCGTGAGCGAAACCGCGCAAAGCGCTTCCCCCGTGGTCCGTCATTTCCGCCAAATCCTGCTCTGGCCCTTGCAGGTGATGCACGCCCGAGTGCGAGAGCCGCACATCTCGAAGTATTGGGAATTGCTGGAGGCGATGGGCGATCAGTGCCCCTGGCGGGAAGTGGAAGATGAATTCGGCGACCCCGACGATTTCCAGGAACGGCACTACAAGGAATTCATCACGTTTCTGCCTTACGTACAACGCTTTCTGTATGGCGAGGGCACCGGCCGCGAAGCACTGACCGGCTATGGCAAGTCGCCGATTCGCGTCTACCGCCGTCGGGATATCGCCCGAATGCGGGCCGTGCTCGACG
Source organism: uncultured Gammaproteobacteria bacterium (assembly GCA_963719395.1). Lineage (GTDB taxonomy): Bacteria > Pseudomonadota > Gammaproteobacteria > Competibacterales > Competibacteraceae > Contendibacter. The sequence continues at coordinate 530 of CAVRCC010000002.1, forward strand.
ACCAGTCGCCGCCGATTATTTTCGAGGTCGCCCATGTGGATCTCTACTTCTTCTACGACATCGACATCATCATCCTGGCGGTGGAGTTCCACGCCAATGACCTGCCGCTGTCGCTGGCCCAGGACGCGCTATTCAAGCTGGGGCGGGCCTATCCGGCGTTCTGGGAAGCCGGCGGTCAGGGCGGGCAATGCCCGCGCCGGGTGGAGTGGCTGACGGCGACGGGCGAAACCCTGGCGGTGTCCGACTACGAAAACCGGCGTAAATATCTCAATTTCGTCTGCCAGCACCGGTCCCCCAACGTCGCCGCGCACTGGGAATATCTGCTGCGGCCGTTAGTCCTGTACCACTCCGACCGCGAGGGCGTGATCCGCTACCGGCAGATCGAATATCATCGCATGCCCCTGCTGGCCTACCTCAGCTTCGACGATCCGAAAACCCTGACGCGCGGCGATTTCGCCCGGCTGGCGCTGATCGCCAAGGCGGGGCCGTCCGACACGCTGCCGTACTCCGAGACCGAACTGACCCATTTCGAGTGGCAATATTGCTACGACAAGTTTTGGGATTCCAGCGACCCGATGCTGACCAGCCGCTATTTGTGCTGCGGTCACGCCTTCGTGGTGATCGGCAAGGCCAGCGAACGCTTTTTCGCCGACCCGGAAACCGGCCTGCTGGGCCAGTTCCGCCACCAGTATTTTCTGGTCAACCTGATCGCTCATTTCCACAAGGCCACCCTGATGCTGTTCTCGGAATGGCTGGTGACGGCGATCAGCCAACTCGACATCCGGGACGTGGATTCAGTCAAAACGTTCAAGCGGGAAATCCGCCGGATATTCGAAACTTTCCTGCGTTTCACCCACCGCTACTGGTTCCACGAGGTTTCCAACCAGGCGCAGGCCAAGGATCTGTTCCGGATGTTGACCAGACATCTCGACACCGACCGGATTTACCAGGATGTCAGCGAGGCGGTTAAGGAAATGAATCAATATCTGGACAGCGACGGCTTGCGCCGCCAGGCGAACACCGTGGTGCGATTGACCGTGGTCACCACGTTGGGTCTGATCGCCACCGTCTCGACCGGTTTTCTAGGCATGAACCTGTTCGATGAGACCAGCCATTCGGGCTGGGTCAAGTCGTTGATTCTGTTCGTGGTGCTGATTCCCAGCATCCTGCTGGTGTTCTACGGCGTGGCCAAGTCCAAGGTGCTGTCGGATTTCCTGGAAGCCTTGGCGGACGAGCGGCTGACCTGGCGCGACAAGCTGGGCGTGTTGTTCAAGGTGTGGAGGAAGCGCCCGCCCAAGATTCACTGAGTTGCTACCTGGAGAGCGTCCATGCCGGAATTTACCTGTCTGACCATGACCTTGGCCGATCATATCGCCCAGATCGAGTTGAATCGCCCCGACAAGGCGAACGCCTTAAACGGAACGTTGTGGCGGGAAATCGGTGAAGCCTTCCGCTGGGTGGACGAGACGCCCGAGGCGCGGGTGGCGATTTTAAGCGGCGCGGGCCGGCATTTTTGCGCTGGCATCGACTTCGAGTTGATGGGGGAGGTGTTGGACTCGGTCGAGGAACTGGGGCCGGGCCGTAAGGAAGAGCGGTTGCGGCGGACCATCCTGGATCTACAGGCGGCGTTCACCGTGCTGGAAACTTGTCGTAAGCCAGTGCTGGCCGCCGTTCATGGGCTGTGCATCGGCGGCGGGCTGGATTTGATCGCCGCCTGCGACATGCGCTACGCCACGGCGGACGCGGCGTTTTCGCTGAAGGAAGCGGATTTGGCTATCGTCGCCGATGTCGGCAGCCTGCACCGACTGCCGTATCTGATCGGCGAGGGCCAGTTACGCGAGCTGGCTTTTACCGCTCGCCAGTTCGACGCCGCCGAGGCGCAGGCGATGGGGCTGGTGAACCGGGTGTACGCCGACGCTGCGCAATTACGGGATGGCGTTTATGCCATCGCCGCCGGCATCGCCGCCAAGTCGCCGCTGACGGTGCGCGGCATCAAGCAGGTGCTGAACCATGGCCGCGACCACGGCGTGGCGAGCGGGTTGGAGTACGTCGCCACTTGGAACGCCGCCATGCTGCTGTCGGATGACACTCGCGAGGCGATTGCGGCCGCGATGCAAAAGCGGCAGCCGCGGTTTGGGGATTGAGCGGTAAGGGTAGTGGTTCAATCTGATTATTCTCCAGCCTGTTTGATTAAATAATCTTTTATATTCAAACGGTTATTTAGATAATCGTGCTGAGCCAACGCCGTGGCATGCAAATCGCATTTAATCTAATGATCAATCTGTAAAAGGCAAAGCCACCGAAAAGTGGCGACGCAAAGTTACCGGTCTAAGGGGCCTTGCCCTATGACAGCGAAACTGCCAGATTCGGCCTGCGTGGCGCATTGGCTTTTCCCTGCCTGATGGCGTGGCCAGAGACCGCACATTAATGTTCAAAGGTGTGTTGTCATCATGGCTAACTTTTTTAATCTATTCGCTTTTCCGGCTCCTTCCGGCTCGTCCAGGCCCGTTCGGCGGGTCGTCCCGCCCCGGCGTTGCCGGATTGCCGCGCTTGGTTTGGTCCTGGCGGTAAGCGGTCTGCCGGCGGTTGCCGCAGAGCCCGAGTCGGCGGTGGCCGCCTCGGACGGTACCGTGGAACTATTCTCGCCGGCAGCCGCGACCGGCATTCAGACCATGCGGGCTGGCCGCGCCGAGGCTGGCCGCAAGGCCGTTCGGTTCAATCGGGCCATCGCCGACCTGCCGCCGAGTGCCAAAGCGCGTTTTTCCCTGCCGCGCGGCGTCAGTTATGAACTCGTTTACGACAGTCGCCAAGACCATCCCAGCGGTAATGTAACTTGGTCGGGTTACCTTAAGGACTATGGGGACGACTATCGGGCCGTCATTACGTTCGGCAGCGAAGGCGTGTCGGGTCGCATCCTGACGCCGGATGGAGAATTCTTGGTCGAGTCCGATGCCGATGGCGAATGGTTGATCGACACTCAGGCTGCTGGTTTGAAGCCGATGGAACCGGGCGATGACGATGCCGTTATTCCGTTGCCGGAGGAAGTGCGCAAACACCTTCCCACGCATGGGGGGGGTGATTACTTTCCAGTCGATAGCAAACAGGACAACCAGGCCGTTGTCATGGCTGCGACCACCACGCCAACCACCATCAACGTCATGCTCCTGTATACGCCCGGTTTGGCCAGCCGACTGGGTAGCGGCTTGTCGGCTCGACTCGATCAGTTGGTGGCATTGTCCAACCAGGCTTACCGCGATAGCGGTGTGTATATCAACCTGCGTCTGGTCCATAAACAACAGGTCAACTATAGCGATACCACGACCAACTCGGCGGCTCTTACCGCGTTGACTAACGGCAGCGATCCGGCGTTGGCCGGCGTTGCCAGCTTGCGTACTACCAAGGGCGCCGATCTGGTTTCGCTGATCCGTCCGTTCAACTACAGTACTTCCGGTGGCAGTTGCGGAGTAGGTTGGATTGGTGGTTACAACGGACAACCGATGTCGGGATATGCGAACTATGGCTATTCGATAGTCAGCGATGGTAAGGATGTCAATGGGTCCGGCTACTACTGCCTGGATCTGACCTTTGCTCACGAGCTTGGCCACAATATGGGCAGCATGCACGACCGCGCCAATTCCGGCGGTGGGAAGGGCGCTTATTCCTACTCTTACGGCTATGGCGTCAGCGGCACCTTCGGTACGGTGATGAGCTACATCAATCCCCAGATCGGCAAGTTCTCGAATCCGGCCATCACCTGCGCTGGTGGCATTGCCTGCGGGGTGGGCGAGACAGCGTCGAATTCGGCGAATAATGCGCTTTCACTGAACAATACCCGCGCGGCCGTGGCAAGCTTTCGTAGTACCCAAGTACATATCCTGACGGTTGCGAAATCTGGCACCGGCACGGTGACCAGCAGTCCAGCCGGGATCAGCTACGGCGCCACCCGCGCCGCGTCATTCGCGCTGAACAGCACGGTTACTCTGACCGCCACGCCAGCGACAGACTGGCAATTCGCCAGTTGGAGCGGCTGCGCCACGGTCAGCGGACTACCTGTAAAGTAAGCATGACGGCATCCAAGACCGTCACCGCCAACTTCAAGCCGAAGTTGACCGTCAACAAGAGCGGCAGCGGCACCGTGACCAGTAGCCCGGCTGGAATCAGTTGCGGGGCCACCTGCGCCGCACCCTTCACGCTGAATAGCACGGTTACCCTCACCGCTACTCCAACGACTGGCTGGCAGTTCGCTGGTTGGAGCGGTGCCTGCACCGGTACGGCGGCCTGCACCGTCACCATGAGCGCGGCCAAGAATGTCACCGCTACCTTCAAACCCAAGCTGACTGTCGCCAAGAGCGGCAGTGGCACCGTGACCAGCAGCCCGGCCGGAATCAGTTGCGGCACGACCTGTACCGTGCCCTTCACGCTGAACAGCACGGTTACCCTGACCGCAACGCCCGCCAGCGGCCAGCGCTTCAAAAGCTGGGTTGGTTGTACCACCGTCACTGGCGCTACCTGCACGGTGAGCATGACGGTGGCCAAGACCGTCACCGCCACCTTTGGCTTGTAACGAACCACACATTACCCTCCACGCCCGAATCCACCTCGGTGCGGGGGAGGGCAATGCGCGCCCGCTTCTCCCGGATCGGCTCACCGGCCTTGAAATCCTCCAAACCACCGCCATTTTGTAGGGAAATGATTTCATCACGGGGGTAGACCTTTCATGCGCATGGACAAACTGACCAGTAAATTTCAACTGGCCCTGAGCGACGCCCAGAGTCTGGCGGTGGGCCGCGATCATCAATTCATCGAGCCGGCGCATGTAATGGCGGCCCTGCTCGATCAGGACGGCGGCACGGTGCGGCCGCTGTTGGCTCAGGCCGACGTCAACGTCAACCTGCTGCGCTCCCAGCTCGGCGAGGCGCTGGATCGGCTGCCGCGCGTCGAAGGGACCGGCGGTGACGTGCAGATTTCCAACGCCCTGTCCCGCTTGCTGAACCTGACCGACAAGCTGGCCCAGCAGCGCAAGGATGCCTACATCTCGTCGGAACTGTTCGTGCTGGCCGCCTTGGAGGATAAGGGTGAGCTGGGTGCTCTGCTGCGCAAAGCCGGTGCGACCAAAGGGTTGATCGAGCGCGGCATCGACGCCATGCGCGGCGGCCAGAAAATCGAGGACGCCAGCGCCGAGGACCAGCGCCAGGCGCTGGAGCGCTACACCATCGACCTGACCGAGCGGGCCGAGCAGGGCAAGCTCGACCCGGTGATCGGCCGCGACGATGAGATTCGCCGCACCATTCAGGTGCTTGCAGCGGCGCACCAAGAACAACCCGGTGCTGATCGGCGAGGCCGGCGTCGGCAAAACCGCCATCGTCGAGGGTTTGGCCCAGCGCATCATCAACGGCGAGGTACCGGAAGGGCTGAAAAGCAAGCGGGTGCTGGCGCTGGACATGGGCGCGCTGATCGCCGGGACCAAGTTCCGCGGCGAGTTCGAGGAACGACTGAAGGCGGTGTTGAAGGATCTGAACAAGCAGGAAGGCCAGATCATCCTGTTCATGGACGAACTGCACACCATGGTCGGCGCCGGCAAGGCCGAGGGTTCGATGGACGCCGGCAACATGCTCAAGCCGGCGCTGGCGCGGGGCGAGCTGCACTGCATCGGTGCGACCACACTGGACGAATACCGCAAGTACGTCGAGAAGGACGCGGCGCTGGAACGGCGCTTCCAAAAGGTGTTGGTGAACGAACCGACGGTCGAGGACACCATCGCCATCCTGCGCGGATTGAACGAGCGTTACGAAGTGCATCACGGGGTGGAAATCACCGACCCGGCCATCGTCGCCGCCGCCACGCTGTCGCACCGCTACATCACCGACCGCAATCTGCCCGACAAGGCTATCGACCTGGTGGACGAGGCGGCCTCGCGCATCCGCATGGAGATCGATTCCAAACCGGAATCCATGGATCGGCTGGAACGGCGACTGATCCAGCTCAAGATCGAGCGCGAGGCGCTGAAGAAGGAAAGCGACGACGCCTCCAAAAAGCGGCTGGAACTGCTGGAGCAGGAAATCGCCAAGCTGGGACATGAATACAGCGATCTGGAAGAGGTCTGGAAGGCGGAAAAGCTGGCGCTGCACGGTTCGGCCCAAGTCAAGGAGGAACTGGAGCGGGCGCGGCTGGAACTGGATACCGCCCGTCGCGCCGGCGATCTGGCGCGGATGTCGGAATTGACCTACGGCCGCATCCCGGAACTGGAGCGGAAACTGACGCAAGCGGCGGCGGTGGAACACCACGAATTCAAGCTGTTGCGCAACAAGGTGACCGACGAGGAAATCGCCGAGGTGGTTTCCAAGTGGACCGGCATTCCGGTATCGAAGATGCTGGAAGGCGAGCGCGACAAGCTGCTGCGGATGGAGGAGGCCATTCGGCGGCGGGTGGTGGGGCAGGATGAAGCGGTCAAGGCGGTGAGCGACGCCATTCGCCGGTCGCGCGCCGGGCTGTCCGATCCCAACCGCCCCAACGGTTCGTTCCTGTTCCTCGGTCCCACCGGCGTGGGCAAGACCGAACTATGCAAGGCGCTGGCCGGGTTCCTGTTCGATACCGATGAAGCGATGGTGCGGATCGATATGTCCGAGTTCATGGAGAAGCACTCCGTGGCCCGGATGATCGGCGCGCCGCCCGGCTACGTCGGCTACGAGGAAGGCGGCTATCTGACCGAGGCGGTGCGGCGGCGGCCCTATTCAGTCATCCTGCTGGATGAAATCGAAAAGGCGCACCAGGATGTGTTCAACGTGCTGCTGCAAGTGCTGGACGATGGGCGGCTGACCGACGGGCAGGGGCGGACGGTGGATTTTCGCAACACCGTGGTGGTGATGACCTCCAACCTCGGCTCGCAGATGATTCAGGAACTGGCGGCCCAGGATAACTACCCGCTGATGAAGAGCATGGTGATGGCGCAGGTGGCGGATCATTTCCGGCCCGAGTTCGTCAACCGCATCGACGAGGTGGTGGTGTTCCATCCGCTGGGGCGCGAGCAGATTCGGGCGATTGCCGATATTCAGATCGGCTATCTGCGCAAGCGGCTGGCCGACCGGCAGATGGGGCTGGAGGTCACTACGGCGGCGCTGGATCGGCTGGGCGAGGCCGGTTTCGATCCGGTCTACGGCGCGCGGCCGCTGAAGCGGGCGATCCAGCAGGAGTTGGAGAATCCGCTGGCGCGGCGGATTTTGGCTGGCGAGTTCGGGCCGGGCGATACCGTGGTGGTGGATGCTGGCAAGGAGGGTTTGGATTTCCGCAAGCGGCCACTGGACAAACTGGCCAAATAAACCCCCCAACCGAGGCGCCGTCAAGGCGCTTCGGTCGTTTTGTGGCGCCTCTGGCCGATCCGCTTGCCGCTGGTTCCATTCTCGCCAACACTATTCGGTAGCCCGCTGCGTTTTTCGGTGGTGTCTCTCCGTTGAGAGTCGAGTACGATGAACCCACCGGTCATGGCGGCTTGCAGCGCGAGCGCTTGGCCCACCCGAAGGATTTCCTTTATGCAACAAGAACCCCTCGACGGCAAACCGCTCGCCAAACCGGGCGATCAGGCGTTGCTCGACGCCTATTATCAGGAACCGGTCAAGCAAGCGGAACGTTTTGCCGATCTGGCCAAGGAATTGTTCAAGTTGGAACTGGCGATTCCCGGCATATACGCCGCCGCGCTGCGCGTGGTCGATCAGCAAGCCATTAATTGGTCCGGTGTATTGATCGCTTTCCTGCTTTGGGCGACTGCTCTGGTTTTGACGCTGCGGGCTATTATTCCGCGCAAGTACACGGTGCTGGAAAATGTAATTCGCTCTCCCCGACTAGCTCGTGGCAAGGAACCGCTAAGTATCGAGGAATATTTTCGGCGCGGCATGTTGGAAAAGAAATGGTTATCATTGGGATCGATCCTCTTGTTTTTTGCAGGGATTATCGCCGCTGTCTTGGCGGTGCTGAGGTGATGAAAGATTAAGGAATACTGGCGATGCGACAGGCGTTGAATATCAAATGCTGGAAGTGCGGGGAAGTGTTTACGATGAGCGCCGAGGTTTCTCGCAACCCCGGCCCGCTGGTGGAAGCGGCAATCCCGTGTCCCTTCTGTAAAACCACCAACCAAGTAACCGTTCGCGCCGGTCAAATGAAATCCACCGTCTTGTATCGGGACGGTCATCCCGCCGAGGTGGTCGATTTGGACAAACCCGGCGCGTTGCTGGGTCAAGTCTTCGAGGGACAACCGCCAGCCAAAACGTAAAGGATTCCACCATGCCGGCTTATCTCTATACCCCGCTGATTTTGCAGCCGCCCGCCGATTTGGCTAACCGCTTTCCTCATGTGCTCAGGCTGGCTCAGGATTTGTCGCTGAAGTACGTCATCGGCACGTGGTGACGGAGCAGGATTTACAAACCGTGGGCGATGCGCTGTGGCGAACGCTGGACGCGGACCAAGCATTCACCGCCGCGCGACAGGCCGCCGGGACGCGGATACTGCCGCTGACTCTCGAAAGCGCCGATCCGCTGGTTCAGTCCTTGCCGTGGGAATGCCTGCATCATCCCGAACACGGCTTTCTCGGCAAGCATCCGGGTTTCAGCCTGACGCGCCGCTTGTCCGCCGCGCCGTCCGTCTCCGCCGAACCGCCCAAAGGTCCGCTGAAAGTCTTGTTGTTCACCGCCCTGCCCGACGATCTGGATCAGGAAAAGGAACGGCTGGATATGGAAAGCGAGCAGGCAAACATGTTGGAGGCGCTGGACCCGCTGATCCATCAGGGATGGATACAATTGACGACGCCCGACGACGGGCGTTTCGACCGATTTCAAAAGCTTCTCCGGGAACAGGAATTCCATCTGGCGTTCCTGAGCGGTCACGGCCAGTTCAATGCCGATCCGCTGCTGGGGCCGACTGGCGCTTGGTTTTGGTTCGAGGGCGCGGATGGCCGGAGTGATCCAGTAGAAGGCAAGGAATTGGCGCAAGCGTTTTCGGGAACAGCCGTGCGGGCGGTGGTGCTGTCGGCCTGTCAGTCGGGTAAATCCACGTCCACCGATCTCGGTTCCAGCTTGGCGATGCGGTTGCTGCAAACGGGTTTGCCGCATGTGGTGGGGATGCGGGAATCCATTCTGGACTTGGCGGGCATCCACTTTGCCCATGCTTTGTGCGAGGCGCTGGGCCGCCAGGAACGGCTGGATGTCGCTCTGCAAGCGGCGCGGGGAGCCATCGCCGAATCGCCGGCGCTGGCCGGACCGCGCAAGGACGTATCCGGGGCGACGGAGCGGAGTTGGGGGCAATGGTGTTTGCCCCTGTTGTACAGCCGCAATCCGGCGCAACCCTTGATCGACTGGCAATTCCAGCCCCAACCGCCGCAACCGCCGTTGGAGCGTTATCACGAAATCGCCGGCATGGCGCTGCCCGCCGCGTTCATCGGGCGACGGCGGGAATGCGGGAACTGGGGCAACTCGTGTATGGCGACCGACCGGGGCAATGTCTGCTCACCGGCGCGGGCGGTCAGGGCAAAACCAGTCTGGCAGGGCGTTTGGCGCAACGGTTGGAAGCGCGTGGTTGGTTGGTGCGGGCTTACACGGCGCGGCGGGAGAGCACTTGGGGCGATTTCGTCAACGAGTTGCTGTTCTGCCTGGAGAAGCCGCGGGCGGAACAGGTGGATCGCGCCTTGTTGCGTTGCCGGACGGAGACCGACAAGGCGCGGTTGCTGCTGCGGGCGCTGTTGCAGCAGACCGGCAACAAGCTGGCGCTGGTGTTCGACAATCTGGAAACCTTGCAAGACCCGGCCACGGGGCGAATCACCGACGATGCGGTGGCCGCTTGGCTGGATGCCTGCAAGCCGGGTTCCGACCCCGCGCCGGTGGTGCTGGTCACGTCGCGCTGGGCGATTCCCGGTTGGGAGGGAGACCGGCGGCGTGCAGCGGCCACTTGGAACGCCGCTGTACGGGGATTTTCTGCGCTATCACCAGCATTTGGGTGGAGCGCCGTGGGGCGCGGAGCGGTTGCGCCGCTTGTACGAGGCGTTGGGCGGCAATTTCAAGGGCCTGGAATTTTTCCACGCCTTGAGCCAAGTAACCGGGGATGACGAGGCGTTTCTCCGGCAACTGGAGCAGTCCAAGAAGGAACTGCAACTGTACATGGCCGTGAAGGAGTTGGTCGGCTATCTGCAACCCGCCGAACGGGAATTACTCAACCGGTTGCGTGCCTATTTGGCGCCGACGTTCGCGGATGGGGTGCGCATCATCGCCCAGGATTTGGCCGAGCCAGAACGGTTGTTGCGGCGGCTGGTCGGGCTGTCGTTGGTGGAGGTGGAGATAGAGCCGGAATTGTGCTTGCCGCGCTACCGGCTGTCGCTGGTGGTGGCGGACTGGCTGCAACAACATGAACCGGAACCAGCCAGCGACGTTCGGCAGCGCGCGGCGCAGTATCAGCATTGGGTGTTCGACAACCTGCGACGCAACCAGGATCAGGCGCTGATTGCGCATGAGGCGTTGCGGCAGAGCGGCTTGGACGAAGACGCGGCTCGGTTTGCCTTGGATGTTATCGTGCCTCACTTCAACCGGATGGGGCTGTATCACAAACTGCTCAAGGATTGGTTGCCGGCGTTGCGGGAAAGTCGGGATCAGAAATTGCAGGCAGATGCGCTTCACGAATCTGGTACGCAGTACGTATATTTAAGCCAATACGACGAGGCTCTACCATTTCTGGAAGAGTCGCTGGCCATCAGCCGGGAGATTGGCGACCGGCAGGGGGAAAGTATTACCCTCAACAACCTCGCGCAAATCTTCAAGGGCAGAGGCGACCACGCCACGGCGCTAGAGTATCTGCACCAGTCACTGGCCATCAGCCTGGAGATTGGCGACCAGGCCGGGAAAGGCATCACCCTCAACAACATCGCGCAAATCTTTAAAGCCAGAAGCGACCATGGCACGGCGCTGGAGTATCTGCGCCAGTCGCTGGCTATCAGCCGAGCCATCGGCGACCGAAGAACGGAAGGCGGCACCCTCAACAACATCGCGCGAATCTATGATGCTAGAGGCGACCACGCCACGGCGCTAGAGTATCTGCACCAGTCACTGGCCATCAGCCTGGAGATTGGAGACCAGGCGGGAAAGGTACAGTCTTCAACGATATCTCGGGAATCTATGATGCCAGAGGCGACCACGCCACCGCGTTGGAGTATCTGCACCAGTCGCTGGCCATCAGCCGAGCCATCGGCAACCCGGGGATGGAAGGCGACACGCTCAATCATATCGCGCTAATCCATGATGCCAGAGGCGACCAGGGTCACGGCCCTGGAGTATCTGAATCAATCCCTAGCTATCTACCAAGTCATCGGCGACCGGGTCAGGGAAGGCGATACGCTCAACGATATCGCGCTAATCCATGATGCCAGAGGCGACCACGCTACGGCGCTGGAGTATCTGAAACAGGCCTGGCTATCCACCGGGCCATCGGCGACCGGGCGGAGTTATGTGACGACATGTTTTGTATGGGATGTGTTTATATTATGAATAACGAATTACAACAAGCGCTTAACTGCTTTTTAGAAGCCTATCAGACTGCCAAGGAAATTGACTGTGTGAAAATCCTCGCGGATTTTGAAGATGTGGCCCAAAATAGAGGATTGGGAGCGGTTGTGGCAACAAATGGGGTCCGGAGAATAAGCCGGCGGCAGCGGCAAACCCGATGAATCACGCCCAAACCCTCCCGCAGTTTCACCCTCTACCATCAACTGCTCGCCTTACCGGAAAATCAGGTGGGCGAGATCATCGGCGGCCAACTCTGCGTTCAACCAAACCGCGCCAGCATACCGCAGAATCGCGTGACCGCCATCTTTTCCCTTCAGTTCGGGAGGGAGGTCCGGGTGGTTGGTGGATTCTTGCGGAGCCAGAAATCCACTTCATCCGCGATATCGAAGTCGTCGTGCCCGATCTGGCCGGTTGGCGGCGCGAGCGGATGCCGGCCATTCCCCGCGATCACCGCTTCGAGGTCGTCCCCGACTGGGTTTGCGAAATCCTCTCGCCATCCACGGCGCAAAAGGATCGCGCCCTGAAACTGCCGCTTTACGCCCGTTACGGCGTCGCCCATGCCTGGCTGGTCGATCCACTGGCGTGCACCCTGGAAGCCTTCGAGTTGCGCCAAGGTCAATGGGTGCTGCTTGGCGCCATTGGGGAAGACGATCCCGTCTGTTTCCCGCCCTTCACGGTGGTGACTTTTTCGCTCGCCGATCTGTGGGTTTGAATATACTGGCTGCCCATTTCGTCACTGCACGCCTGCCTCTCTCATGTCCACGTCCCCCGTTTCCCCCGCCGATTTTGCCCCGCTGCGCTTGCGCAAGGATGAAGACCGCCGCCTGCGCGCCGGTCATCTGTGGGTCTACAGCAACGAAATCGATGTCGAGACCACCCCGCTGCGCGATTTTCAGCCCGGCCAGCCGGTGGCGATTCAGGCCAGCAACGGCAAAGTGCTCGGTACCGGTTACATCAACCCGCACGCGCTGCTCTGCGCCCGGCTGGTCAGCCGCGATTTAGAACATCCGCTCAGCCCCTCGCTGCTGGTGCATCGCCTGAACGTAGCGCTGAGCCTGCGCGAGCGGCTGTACGACCGGCCGTTCTACCGGTTGGTCTACGGCGAGGGCGACGGTCTGCCGGGGTTGATCGTGGACCGCTACGGTGAGGTGTGCGTGGCGCAACTCACCACTGCCGGCATGGATCGACTCAAGGACGACATCCTGGCTGCCCTGCAAAAAGTGCTGAAGCCGACAGCGGTGCTATGGCGCAACGACAGCCGGATGCGGGAGATGGAAGGGTTGGAGCGCACCGTCGCCGCCGCCGCTGGCGAGGTCCCGGAAACCGTGACGGTCGAGGAAGACGGGCTCCGCTTCCAGGTGGCGCCGCGCACCGGGCAGAAAACCGGCTGGTTCTACGACCAGCGCGACAACCGCGCCCGGCTGGACCGCTATGTTGCGGGTCGGCGAGTGCTGGACGTGTTCAGCTACGTCGGCGCCTGGGGGATACGGGCGGCGGCGCGCGGCGCGCGGGAAGTGCTGTGCGTGGATTCCTCCGCTGCGGCGCTGGAGCAGGCAAAGGCCAACGCGGCGTTGAACGGCGTCAGCGACCGGGTGCAGACGCCCCAGGGCGATGCCTTCGAGGTGCTAAAAAGCTTGCGCGAAGCCCGCGAGCACTTCGACGTGGTGATCGTGGACCCGCCGGCGTTCGTCAAGCGCCGCAAGGATTTCAAGGAAGGCGCGCTGGCTTACCGGCGGCTCAACGAGATGGCGATGCAGGTGCTGGAGCGCGACGGGATACTGGTATCCTGCTCCTGCTCGCAGTTGCTCTCGCGGGATGTGTTGATCCAGATTCTATTGCAAGGGTCGCGGCATCTCGACCGCAATCTGGTCATTCTGGAACAGGGCCGGCAGGGTCCGGATCATCCAGTCCCGCCGGCGATTCCCGAAACTGATTATCTCAAGGCGGTATTCGCGCGGGTGCTGCCGGTTTGAAAGAATTCACGAAGCTGGCTCAGCGGCAAGCCGGTGATGTTCCGATTTTTTTCGGCTTTTCTATACTGAAAACGAGACCACACGAGCACTAGGCCAACCTTCATGCAAACGAGCACTGCATTTCCCACCAACGCCGAACTTGATGCCCTGGCTATGCAGGTTGACGAACAACTCAACCGCCTCCAGATTGTTGCCACGTCCGCCGTTTCCAACCTCCGTTCTGTTGAAGGGCATGTGCAGCAGGTGCCCGCCGCTCCGGTGGTGGCCGGGCACTCCACGTACGCCGTGCACGCCGAGGCCCAGTAACCGCCAGCAGCGTCACGTCCAGATTGATCCCATAGCTGTGAGTCAGGAGGATGGTCCGCGAGGGCCCCGGGGTGGGCGCGAAGTGGCTGGGGAACAGGTAGAGGGCCAGGGCTGCGCAGGTAGGGGAGGATCAGCCGGTGCCAGCAGGTGGCACGCCCGAGGGGAGGGGAAGCCGGGCCGGGGGCCAGCGCTGGTCGTGGTAGTCGGCGTGCGTCGACCGCCGCCATCACCAGCGATTGAGTTGCTGCAGGCGCACCGCGGCCTCGGAGCTGCGCACCACCTCTTCGTCACCGGCCAAAGGGCCGCCGGGATAAGCGTGATCGCGACGGCTATGGCCGCTCGGACCAGGGTGAAACCCCGGCGGTACGGCAAGGGCGCGGCCTCCACCACTGCTCGGGGAGGCGAGGCCTTCGTGAAACGGCCCTCCCTCGGCCGGCTCCCGGTTGCGCCCAACTCACCGCCAACAGTCGTCCTGCGCATGTGAAAGGTTGCGGGGCGTCGGCCGGCGGACGGCCATCTCGGCCTTCGTTCTCCGGACAAATCCGCCGCCGCCACACATGGCCCTCGCACTCCCGGCCCTAGATCCCCAGCCAGGTCCGCATTGCCCCACGGAATCCCCGCCGCGAAGGCCCCCGGATATGTTGCTCCGCCAAGGGCTCGGTATCTCCTCCGTCTGCATCGGAGCAAGGAATTCGCCGAAGTGCAGACCCCACCAGCCTTCTCATCCATTGGCATTCCCCCTTGGCCACCTGGTCCGGACGCCGCCAGCGCCTCCTCCGGCGTCTGAAAAGTCCACGGCCGGATGCTCCTCGTCCAGCCGCCTCGTAGTTGTTCGCGTCGAAGCCGAGATCCACTGGGTGGCCCGCCACTGCGTGCTTGTCCTCGGTCAGCGGCAGCGCCACCACGCGCGTTCTGCCGGTGCGGGCTGATGAAGAAGTACTGGTCCAGGTACCCGAAGAGGCGTAGCTGGGGTCCAGGTCATCCAGCCGCACCGAACAGCCCGATCTCCGTCCCGTGCCGCCGCAGCCACCCGCCTCGTCCACCGTCAGCGACCATGTCGTCAAAGAACGATCGGTCAGGTCCAATCCACTCCGCCGCCAGCGTCTGGAAGGCGTCCAGCGTCTCGGTTCCCCGCCCCCGAGTCGCCCACGATCACCAGCGACACCGCCGGGCCATACCCGCAGGTTCACCCGCGCCATCGCCCCGTGCACCGGCAGCCGCCTCGCCCCATCATGATCGCGTTATGCAGCGTCAGCACCGTCTTCTTGAAGTACCCGAAGTAGTCCACGTCCTCGCAGTAGCGCACCCCGCCCACCGCGATCTGCGCCTGCTCATCGAGATGGAAGACCACCATCTCCCCGCGCATCTGCTCCTCGGGCAGCCCGAAGACCAGCACCCCGTCCGGCTTCTGGCGCGCATCCCTTGTGTCCGCCAGCTCGAACAGGTTGACCAGGCTCACCGCCAGCGACAGGTAGTCGCGGTGGAAGTACACGTGCATGACCAACTCGCC
>CAVRCC010000003.1:0-32987 GCA_963719395.1 uncultured Gammaproteobacteria bacterium
CGCGGCGTTCCGCTTGCGTCGGCGCTTTGGGATGCTGTTTCAGCAGGGCGCGCTGTTTAGTTCGCTGACGGTGCGGGAGAACGTGGCGGTGCCGTTGCGCGAACATACCCGCCTGCCCGCGGGGCGGATCGCGGAAATCGCCGATCTCAAGATCGCGCTGGCGGGGTTGCCCGCCGACGCGGGAGACAAGCTGCCGCGCGAACTGAGCGGTGGGATGCTGAAGCGGGCGGCGCTGGCGCGGGCGCTGGCGCTGGACCCGGCACTGTTGTTTCTGGACGAGCCGACCGCTGGACTGGACCCGGTCAGCGCCGGGGCTTTCGATGAACTGGTGGTGCAGCTCAAAGAGTCGCTGAAATTGACGGTGGTGATGGTGACCCACGATCTGGATACGCTGTGGAGCGCCACCGACCGGGTGGCGTTTCTGGGCGAAAAGCGGGTGATCGGTTATGCGCCGATGCGGGAACTAACCCAAGCGGAGCACCCCCTGATTCGGGCTTATTTCGAAGGGCCGCGCGGTCGCGCGGCGCGGGAGCAGGCGTGCAGAGCAAAGTGAATTACGCCTTGGTCGGGCTGTTCGTGATCGTCCTGTTCGCGGCGTTGGCGAGTGCGGTGTTCTGGCTGACGCTGGGCGGTGATAACAAGACCTACGACCGCTATCGGGTGTACTTCCGGGAGTCGGTGGCCGGCCTGAACCCCAAGGCGACCGTGCGCTATCGCGGCGTCCAGGTCGGGCAGGTGGAATCCATTCGGTTGGACCCCAACAATTCCGATCAGGTGGATGTGGTGCTGGACATCGAACGGGGCACGCCGATCCGGCGCGATACCATCGCGACCCTGTCCAAGCAGGGGCTGACCGGCGTGGCGGCGGTCGAGTTGAGCGGCGGTGGCGGTCAATCGCCGCCGCTGGAGAAGGATGCCGATCAGGAATTGCCGGTGATTCAAGCCGGACCGTCGCTGGTGGCGCGGTTGGACGACGCCTTCAACAATATTTTGACCAACGTCAACAGCTTGTCGAGTCGGTTGGAACGGTTGCTGAACGACGACAACCAGACCGCCATCACCCAGACCTTGCAACATCTCGACAAGATTACCGGGGCGGTGGCCGATCGGGCCGACAGCCTCCGCCAGACGCTGGCGAATGTGGAAACCTTCACCGGCGCCCTGGCGGGGCGCGCGGAGCGGATCGGCAAGGCGCTGGATCAACTGGCGGTCGCGCTGGAAGGCGCAGGCGACTTGAACGGGCAGCTTCGTGCGACCTTGAGCGATTTTCGCGCGGGCGCCCAGGCGGTGCGCAAGACGGCCGATACGTTCAATCAGACCAGCCGGGATTTGAGCGGCATGGCCAAGGATGGGCAGCGCGAATTGCAGCGGCTGGGGCAGACCACCGTGCCCGAGTTGAACGAATTGCTGGCGCAGGCGGGTGAAATGGTGACGACCCTGCGGCAACTGGCCGAGTTGCTGGAACAGAACCCCCGCGCTCTGCTGCTGGGCAAGCCCAGCGGTCGGCCGGGACCGGGGGAGGAATGAGTAAAGCGAAGGGCGAAAGGCGAAAAGCGAAAGGCGAAAGGCGAAAGGCGAAAGGCGAAAGGCGCTTTGCGCTTCGAGCGTTTTTTCCATAAATCAATAGAACGGTTGGAACACCAGGAGAGAGGATATGACACGCGTCGTTGGTCGCGAACGCAAACGGGCAGCGACCCGGGTTGGTGGGGTATTGTGGGCGATGCTAGCGCTAGCCGGATGTACGCTGCCGCAGGATCAATCGCCGCCAGCGCAAACTTATTTGCTGGAGGTCGGGTCATTCACGCCCGCGCCGGCCCGGCGTGCCAGCGGCAAGACGCTGTTGGTGACGGCGCCCAAGGCGGCGCCGGGGTTCGACTCCAACCGTATGGCCTACACGCGGGAACCCCCCAAGCTGGATTACTACAAAGACAGCACTTGGAGCGATGCGCCGGCCCGGATGCTGCTGCCGATCCTGGTGCGCGCCTTCGAGAAGACCGGCGCGTTCAAAGCAGTAGTATCGCCGCCGGCGCCGGGACTGGCGAACCTGCGGGTGGATGTGGACGTGATCCGGCTGCAACAGGAATTCATGACCCGTCCCAGCCGGGTGCGGCTGACGGCGCGGATCAAGGCGGTGGACATGAAGAGCGGGCACGTGCTGGGCACGCAGGTGTTCGATGCGGTGGAGCCGGCGCCCAGCGAGGATGCCAACGGTGCGGCGCGGGCGGCCAACGCGGCGGTGCAAAAGGTGTTGGGCGAAATGGTGTCGTTCGCGCTGCGCTATCTGAAGTGAGGCGAGCCGTCCTCCCAGATTAAGAGGCCGCCCACGGGCGGCCTCGGTTGTTTCACCACTCGGCATCGGTATTGCGGGGCGGTTTAGCCGCCGTTCGCGCTCTTGCCGCGCCGCGCGCCCAAGGCATCGCCCAACTGGTACCAGTCCACCTTGCGGGTCAGCACCATCACCAGCGCCAGGCAGCCGAACAGAGTCACCGAGCCGGCCAGCAGGGCGTGATCCTCCAGGCTGATCAGGACGTACAGCACTCCGAACACGGCGGCGAGCAGCGCTCCGAAGCTCGCGCCTCGGACGAGGCTGCCCAGGACGTAAACCAGATAGTAAGCCAGCAGCGCCACGCAGGCGACGGTGGCGATGGCGTAGGCGATGCCGAAGTCCAGATGTTCGGACAGCGATAGCAGCAGCAGGTAGAACAGCACCAGCGCCCCGCCGGTCAGCCCGTACTGGAAGGGGTGGATCGCCAGCCGCTTGAGCACCTCGAACAGGAAGAAGGCGGCAAAGGTCAGGCCGATGAACAGCAGCCCGTATTTGATTGCGCGGTCGGTCTGGGCGTAGCCGTCGGCTGGATCGACGAAGCGCACCCCGATCAGGGTGTCGAGGCTCTGATCGCCACGCAGGTAGGCGTTCAGTTGGTGAATCAGGTTGGTGGCCAGCCGGGTGGTGGACCAAGTGGCGGAGAAGCCGGTGGCGGTCACTTCGCGCGTTTCCGGCAGGAACTGCCCATAAAAGCTGGGGTGCGGCCAACCTCCGCCCACGCTGATCCGGGTCGTATCGCCGACCGGGACCAAGTCGAAGGACTGAGTGCCGCGCAGGTCGAGCGAGAGTGCGAGCTCGGCCGACCACGGCCCCTGTGGGTTGATGCCACCGATGTGGGCCTGGATGCCGTTCGGCATTTTTTCCTCGGCGGTGCCCGGCAGGACATCGAGCCGTTGCCCGGCCCAAGTCAGCACCGGCGCGCGCAGGATCCGCGCGGATCGGCGATGCCGACGATCAGGCGCGGGTCGCCGAAGGTGATCTGTTCGTTGGGTTCCGGCTTCAGCAAGCCGCCCTCGCTGGTGAAACGGCCCTTGACCACGATGCTGGCGCCGAACACCACGGCATGGTAGAGGCTGCGCCGCACCTGTTCGGTGTTCAAGGTGGCTTGAATGTCCAGTTCGGCCGGCAGCAGATAGATGTAGTCCGAAGCGCGTTTTTCCACCTTGATCATCTTGTTCTCGTCCTTCTCGCTGGGTTTCAGCGTCTTGACGATGCGGGTGTAGGGAAGGACCAGTATCGGTCCCACCAGGGTTTGGTCGCGAGCGGTGGCGGCGATTTCGGCGACGACGCTATCGCGGCGGCCGGCGCGTTCGTCCACCAGAAATCCGATCCGGGTCAGCCCGATGGCGAGAATGATGGTTCTTTGGCATCCTGCTGAATAATAAAGTATAATTAAAATAATAGGTTAACTTATTTTTCGTTTTCCAAGATTGTGGGGGTATTGGCTTTTATGAATTATCTTGAGAATCCCATTAAACCTGGAGGGTGTCGAAGTGGAGGGCGTCGAATTCACCGATCGGGGTGAAATTTTCATCACGGTCACCTCTCTGGCAGACGGGACGGACTGCCATGTTTGTGGCCAAAGAATCAGTGATTTTTACGGTCGAGATCGTGAGATCGTTTTACGCCATTTATCCATTTTAGGAAAACCCAGTTACCTCAAAATCAGGCCGAAGAGGTATCGGTGTTTGCATTGCAAAGAACAGCCGACGACGACACAGAAACTGCCGTGGCATGACTCCAGGAGTCCACACACTCACGCGTATGAAAACCACGTTTTGCTCAGTTTGGTCAATAGTACGGTCACGGATGTGAGCCTTAAAGAAGGGATAGGCTATGAGGCGGTCATGGGGATTATTCATCGGCACGTGCGTCCCGAAGTGGACTGGAGTGAATTTGAAGAACTCGAAATCCTGGGGGCCGATGAGATTTCTTTAAAAAAGGGTCATCGGGATTTTGTCACGATCATCTCGGTCCATCTTCGGAATCGGAAAGAATCGAGTGCTCGGCGTGTTGGAGGATCGTAAGAAGGAGACGGTGCGGAAATTTTTTAAGAGCATACCCAAGGAGTTACGTAAAACCGTGCGAGTTTTTTGTACGGATTTATACGATGGTTTTGTGAATGCAGCCAAAGAATTTTTCGGGCGAAAAGTGTACATTGTGGCGGATCGTTTTCATGTAGCCAAGCTGTATCGAAAAGGCGTGGACGACCTGCGCAAGAAGGAACTGAAGCGCGTTAAAAAAGCGTTGCCGAAAGAGGAGTACAAACAATTGAAGGGGGTGATGTGGATACTGCGTAAAAATGTTGAAGACCTGACTGAAGCGGATTTAGAAGTCATCAAAAAGCTCAAACCCCATGCGCCAAAGTTAGTCGCTGCGTATATCTTATGTTTGACGTTGACCCATGTGTTTGAAAGTCCGATGACCAAAGAACAGGCGCGGTGTCAGTTACGCGGTTGGAAAGGGTTAGTTCGGGAAGCGGGCATCGACTGTTTTGATTCTTTTTTAAATACATTAGAAAAACGGATGGAAGAAATTACCAACTATTTTGTCGAGCGTCATAGCAGTGGTTTTGTCGAAGGTCTGAATAATAAAATCAAAGTGATCAAACGGCGCTGCTACGGGATCCTCAACCGAAATCATTTCTTCCAACGGCTTTTCATCGACCTGAGGGGATATGAATTATTTGCATAATTATCATAAAGTTATTAAAACCGGGAACTACCAAAGAGCCAGAATGATGGTGATCAGGAAAATCAGGGTGGTTTTGGCAAACAGGCTGTATCGCATGGAGGGCTCCCTCGGTGAATCGATGAGCTGAGCCTATCCGGTTCAGTTGAGCTTCTGATGGGCGGATGGTGAGGGCATTGTGGGGATTCGGTGAATTCGGGCGCGGGGCGTGAAGTCGAAGACCGATCAGGCCGCCGGCAGCGTGAGTCGGGCAATCACGCCAGCAACGGCGCCTTCCGAATCCAGCACGTTATCCACCGCAATCGCCCCACCGTGCAGTTGCGCCACTTCCCGGACGAACGCCAGCCCCAGACCCGTGCTTTTCCGGCCAGTGTCCGGGCGGGGCAGGGAATAGAAGCGCTCGAACAGACGGCCGCGCGCATAATCGGGGATAGCGCTGCCGGTGTTGCTTACCGTCAGCCGCCAAGCACTGTCGACCGATTCGGCATCCAACGTGATGGCGCCCTGAGCGGGAGTGAAATCCAGCGCGTTGTCGAGCAGGTTGCCGATGGCCTGGATGATCAGGAACGGCTCGCCCCGAAACGCTGCGTCCGCCGGGATACGGTGGTCGATGCGCAGCGACTTGCGGTCGATGGCGGGCGCGTGGGAGGCGAGCCATTCCTCCACCGTCTGGTGGATCGGGACCGGCTGCCGTTCCTGCGGCTCGCGCCGCTGCTCGACCGTGGCCAGCGCCAACAACCGCTCGACCAGGCACCGCAGTCGTTCGGCCTCGCCGGCGACCAGATCGGCGAAGCGTTGTCGTTGCGGTGCGGCCAAGTCGCCCTGCAACAGTTCGGCGGCGCCGGCGATGGCGGCCAGCGGACTCTTCATCTCGTGAGTCAGGGTGTGGACGTAGCGTTCCACATAATCCCGACCCTCCAGCCGGTTCCGCATCGTCTCCACCGCTTCGGCCAGCGCTCGCAGTTCCGGCCCGCCGCTCTTCGGCGCGATTCCCCGCCGCCCTTCGGCGGCGGCGCGAGCGTAGGTGGCCAGCCGGCCGATGGAACGCGCCAGCGACCAGGAGAACACCAGTCCCACCGCCAGCGAGACCATCACCAGCACGGCGGCGGCCCGTTGCAGCTTGGTTTCGGCCCGGTCGACGTAGGGCTGGACGCTGGAACCCGGCTTGGCCACGGTCAGCACCCCGAGGATGCGTTCGCCATCGCGGATCGGCGCCGCCACGTACATCACCGAACTGCGCTCGTCGCGGGGATCGTCGCGGGTGGTGCGGGCGCCATATCGACCGCGCAGGGTCAGGTAGACATCGTTCCAGTGGGAGTAGTCCCGGCCGACGGCCTGGCCACTGGAATCGAACAGGACGATGCCCCGGTCGTCGGTGATGTAAATCCGATGGTCGAGGCGGTTCTTGACGATGTCCCACACCCGGGCGTTGGGCGCGCGCTGGGCGTACTCGTTCAACCGGGCCTGAAAGCGGCCGTCGGCGATGCCACCGTTCAGCAGTTCGTCGCGCGCCAGCACCGCCAGGATGTTGGCGGTGTCGATCAGGGTTTCCTCGGTAGCTTGGCGGAAAGCCGGTTTCAATTCCTTGCCGAGGATGTTCAGCGAGAAGTAGACGCCGAGGCCGACGATCAGGAAGTAGCCGAGAAACAGCTTGAGGCCAAGGCGCATGGCGGCCGGGATTCAAGACCGGTCGCTGGTCTGGATCGAATAACCCAGGCCGCGATGGGTACGAATCGGATCGAGGTTCGGGTCAAGCTCCCGCAGCTTGGCCCGCAGCGTCTTGATATGGGTGTCCACGCTACGCTCGAAGCTGGCGGTGGGGTCGGGCCAGACCCGGTCCATCAGTTGCGCCCGGGCAAATACCCGTTCCGGCTGGGCCAGCAGGGTTTTCAGCAGCAGGTATTCGTAACGAGGTCAGGTCCAGCGGTCGGCCGCGAAAGCACACCGTGGCGCGGGCTTCATCCACCACGAACCCGGCGTCTGGGCTTGCATCGGCGGGCGTCGGTTCCGCGGCAGGGTGGTTCCGAACGGTGCGTTTGAGAATGGCCTTGACTCGGGCGGCGAGTTCGCGCGGGCTGAACGGCTTGGCGACGTAATCGTCCGCGCCCAGTTCCAGCCCGAGCACCCGGTCCAGTTCGGCGGTGCGGGCGGAAAGAATCAACACCGGCATCTCCGACGCGCGCCGCAACCGCTTGAGCAGTTCCAGCCCCGATCCGTCGGGTAGCCCGAGGTCGAGGATGAGCAAATCGAAGGAGGCGGTGGCCAGCGCGGCTTCGGCCTCGCGGGCGAGCGAGCGCCAGTTCACCTGGAAGCCTTCGCTGGCCAGCGCGAATTCGACGATTTCGGCGATCGCTGGTTCGTCCTCGACCAGCAGGATGCGGGCGGTCATGGGGGTTCCGGAAGAGAAATTACGAAGGTGGCCAGCGTACCACTGCAAAGCAACGGCGGGCAGGCCCGTTC
Source organism: uncultured Gammaproteobacteria bacterium (assembly GCA_963719395.1). Classification (GTDB taxonomy): domain Bacteria; phylum Pseudomonadota; class Gammaproteobacteria; order Competibacterales; family Competibacteraceae; genus Contendibacter. The sequence continues at coordinate 7,478 of CAVRCC010000003.1, forward strand.
CAAATACCCGTTTTGTCCCAGCCATCTAAAGAGACTAAACTATACCGCTAACAATCAGAGATTGGTGGAACGCCCTGCGTCTTCCGCCGAAACCACCGACGAGCGCGCAATGAACGACCAGAACTACGATGTCATCGTGATCGGCACCGGCCCGGGAGGGGAGGGAGCCGCCATGAAAGCCGCCAAAGATGGGAAGTCGGTGGCGGTGATCGAGAAATACCACCTGGTCGGCGGCGGTTGCACCCATTGGGGCACCATCCCGTCCAAGGCGCTGCGGCATTCCATCAATCGGATGCTGGAGTTCAACACCAGCCCGGCTTTCCGTAACGCGCTCGGTCACACCTTGAAGCTGTCCTATCCCGACCTGCTGCGCTCCGCCGAATCGGTCATCGCCCGCCAGACCACCATGCGTCGGGATTTTTACGAGCGCAACCGGGTTCGGCTCTACCACGGCCATGCCAAATTTCTCGACGCCCACACCCTGGAGGTGCGTTCTGGTCAGCAGACCGAGCCCACCGTCCTGACCGCCGACGCTTTCGTCATCGCTTCCGGCTCCCATCCATTCCGGCCTCGCGATATCGATTTCAACCACCCGCGTGTCTTCGACAGCGACACCCTGCTCAGCATGTCCACCACGCCCCGTTCCATTCTGATCTACGGCGCGGGGGTGATCGGCTGCGAATACGCCAGCATCTTCCGCAACATGGGCTGTAAGGTGGATCTGGTCGACACCCGTTCGCAATTGTTGTCCTTCCTCGACGACGAGATCGCCCACGCCCTCAGCTACCACCTGCGCGACCAGGGTGTGATGATCCGCCACAACGAGGAGTACGAAGCGGTCGAGGGCCTGCCGGACGGTGCGGTGATGAGTTTTAAGTCCGGCAAACGGATCAAGGCCGACGTGCTGCTGTGGGCTAACGGTCGCACCGGCAACACCGCCAACATGGGGTTGGAGGATCTCGGTATCGTTCCCAGCAACCGCGGGCAGGTGAAGGTGGATGAGAGCTATCGCACCGCCTTGCCGCACATCTACGCGGTGGGCGATGTGATCGGTTATCCCAGCCTGGCCAGCGCCGCCTACGACCAGGGCCGGTTCGCCGCCACCCATCTGGTCAGCGGCAGTTGCGACCACCATCTGGTGGATTACATCCCGACCGGCATCTACACCTCGCCGGAGATCAGCTCGGTCGGCCGCACCGAGCGCGAACTGACCGAGGCCCGGGTGCCCTACGAGGTCGGCCACGCCTATTTCAAGAGCCTGGCGCGCGCCCAGATCACCGGCCGCACCGTCGGTATCCTCAAGCTGCTGTTCCACCGCGACACCTTGCAAATTCTCGGCATCCACTGCTTTGGCGACCAGGCGGCCGAGATCGTCCACATCGGACAGGCGATCATGGCCCAGCAGGGTGAAGCCAACAACATCCAATATTTCGTCAACACCACATTCAATTATCCGACCATGGCCGAAGCCTACCGGGTGGCTGCGCTGAATGGTCTGAATCGACTGGCCTGAGGGAGGGTTTGCCGTGGATATCACTCCTTATCTTAAATTGATGGTCGATAAAAGTGCCTCCGACCTGTTCTTCTATGTGGGCGCGCCGGTGAACATCAAAATCGGCGGGGTGGTGCGCCCGATCGGCAACAAGATACTGGGGCCGGGCCAGGTGCGCGAGATCGCCTACTCGGTCATGAAGGACGATCAGATCAAGGAATTCGAGCACGAGTGGGAACTCAACTTCGCCATTCCACTGCAGGGCGTTGGCCGGTTCCGCTCCAACGTGTTCAAGCAGCGCGGCGAAGTGTCCATGGTGATTCGCTACATCAAGGGCGACATCCCCCAAGTCGAGGAACTGGGTCTGCCGCCTCTGTTGCGGCAACTGGTCATGGAAAAGCGCGGCCTCATCCTGTTGGTGGGCGGCACCGGATCTGGCAAATCCACCACGCTGGCGGCGATGATCGACCACCGCAACTCCAGCGCGCCGGGTCATATTCTCACCATCGAGGATCCGATCGAGTTCACCCACCAGCACAAGAAATCGGTGGTGGGCCAGCGCGAGATTGGCATCGATACCCACGACTACGAAAACGCTCTGCGCAGCGCCATGCGTGAAGCGCCGGACGTGATCCTGGTGGGCGAGGTCCGCGCCCGCGACGTGATGAAATACGTGCTGACCTTCGCCGAAACCGGCCACTTGGTGCTGTCTACCCTGCACGCCAACAATGCCAACGGTGCGCTGGAGCGCATCGTCAACTTTTTCCCCGAGGACGCCCGGCCGCAGTTGCTGATGGATTTGTCGATGAACCTGCGCGGTATTATCTCCCAGCGACTGATCCGCTCGCTGAGCGGCGGGTTGGTGCCGGCGGTGGAGGTGCTGCTGAACACGCCCTACATCGCCGATCTGATTCAGAAGGGCAAGATCGATTACATCAAGGATGCGATGGAGCAGTCCACCGAGTCGGGCACTCAGACCTTCGATCAGTCGCTGTTCAAGCTGTACAAGGAAGGCAAGATTTCCAAGGACGAAGCCATCAAAAACGCCGATTCCAAGAATAACGTCGGCTTGCAAATCCGGCTGACCGAGGGCACGGAGACGAGCAATGCCCAGCGAGCGACCAACCTGCCGGATCTCGCCATCCACGAGGAAGACGACGACCGGGGGCGGACGTTTGGCCGCTGACAAGGTTGCGTCCGCCCGCCGCATGGCGGACATCGCGCCGTTCCACGTCATGGCGCTGCTGGCCCGCGCCAAGGAACTGGAAGCGGCGGGTCGTTCCATCATCCACCTGGAAATCGGCGAGCCGGATTTTCCGACCGCTGCGCCGATCGTGGCCGCCGGCCAGCGGGCGCTGGCGGAAGGCCGCACCCGTTACACCGCCGCCGCCGGCCTGCCGGAACTGCGCCAGGCCATTAGCGATCACTACCGGGAGCGGTACGGGGTTACGGTTCCCGCCCGGCGCATCCTGATTACTCCCGGCGCTTCCGGCGCGCTGCAACTGGCGACGGCGGTGCTGATCAACCCCGGCGACCGGGTGTTGCTGGCCGATCCCGGCTATCCCTGCAACCGGCATTTCGTGCGGCTGGTGGAAGGCGAGGCGGTCGGTATTCCGGTCGGGCCGGAGACCGGCTATCAGCTTACCGCCGAGCTGGTCGAACGCCATTGGGACGAGCGGACGGTTGCGGTGCTGCTGGCTTCGCCGGCCAATCCCACCGGCACGGTGATCGCGCCCGATGAGGTGGCGGCCATCGTCGCCACGGTCGAGGCGCGCGGCGGGCGGGTGATCATGGACGAGATTTATCACGGGCTGACTTACGGTGCGCCGGTGCAAACCGCGCTGGCGGTTTCGGAGCGAGTCTTCGTGGTCAACAGCTTCAGCAAGTATTACGGGATGACCGGCTGGCGGCTGGGCTGGCTGGTCGCGCCCGAGGATGGCGTCGGCGATGCGGAAAAGCTGGCGCAGAATCTGTACCTGGCGGCGTCCACCCCGGCGCAATACGCGGCGCTGGCGGCCTTTACCCCGGAGGCGCAAGCGATTTTCGAGGAGCGGCGGCGGGAATTCCAGGCGCGGCGGGATTTTCTGTTGCCGGCGCTGCGCGAACTGGGTTTTCATATCCCCGTCACCCCGGATGGCGCGTTTTATCTCTACGCCGACTGCGGCCGCTTCACCGACGACAGCTACGGTTTCGCCCTGCGCCTGCTGGAAGAAACCGGCGTCGCCATCACGCCGGGCATTGATTTTGGCCACCACCTGCCGCAACAGCACGTCCGTTTCGCCTACACCAACGCCGTTCCACGACTGGCTGAAGGGGTGGAGCGGCTGCGGGCGGCGCTGCGGAGCTGAGAACCTGAAGAGCTATTCAATTAGGTTCAGATTCGGCGAGTAAAAAGTTGCCAATCTCCACCCAAGAAGCCGAAACACGCACCGAAAGACGATCTTGATTTTATGGATTTTAAGAATGGATAAGATCGATTTGATAGTGGCTGTTTTGGGAATAATAAGCGCTGTCATCGGGCTGTTGACTGCCATAATACAATTACAGCATGTTAGTCCTCCAAGAGGACCGCAAGAGTCTCAAGATAATCGCAGTTATATTAATATCAGAAAATGGCTCAAGCGGGCTTTTATGCTATTCGGTATTCCATTTGTTGCTCTTCTTATCTACCGCGAGTGGGATTCGGTCAAGCAGATGGGATTGAGTATAAAGGGATTTGTGGAAAAGGCTATCGTTTACAAGACGAGACTTGAAACGATAGCGCCCAAAGAATTGGAAATTCCAGGGCGCGTTCCTGGAGCGTATCGGATCAAAATCATCGCAAAGAACTACAGTTTCTTCTTGCAGCGAACAAGAAAATGGAAACGGAAGCGCTACGAAGAGACAGTGTGAGAATTGTACGCCCGGCTCCGAGGGTCATGGAAACATCCTCCTCACAAGCAGGCTCTCCGAGCCAAGGAGAGATGGAGAAGTGATCATGATTGTGGGAGATGAACCCATTATTCTCGACTTTGACTTTTCCCGATATCCCAAAGGATACCCAACAGACAGATCGAAGTGTTTTATAATAGGCGATAGGGAAGGTATGGATGTAACAGTCCATCTCATCCCTATAAATATGTAGTTCTACTTCTCAGATTACAGTGAGCAAAGCGAAGCGAAACCCGCGCAACTGGGTATTGCACCGAGGCTTGTTACGCGCAACTATTGGGATCGAGTCTTGTCTTTTGCCTCTCCCAGGTATTCAGCCTGACCCAGGAGGTTGCTGCTCATAGGAACAGGGACGCAAAAGACAAGACCTGACTTCTATCGTTCTCTCAAAGGTGAGCGGAAAGCCGATCACCTTCAATCAAAGCTTGCTTGATCTGTTCAAGTATGCTCTGGCGTTGGTGCATAATTTCGCGTAAGCAATTGATTTAAAATGAAATATCGAAATTTGCAAAACATGAAAAATGCTATGAAATCAATGGATTGATAGATTTATGCACCAACGCCGTATGCTCTCTATATTTTAGCTACTGCAACAGATGAAAATAAGGTAGCCGTTCAGTCCCCCCTACTGGGGTAAGGGGGCGAGAGGCAGTCCGGCGCGGCGGTCGGCGATGGCGCGTTCGAGATAGCGCCACGGGGTGTGGCCGCGCTGGCGGCAGGTGTCGATGACGCTGGCGAGCAGGGCCACGACCCGCGAGCCGACCTCGGTGCGGGTGCCCAGGCTGAGCTTGCGCAGGATCACCCAGTGCCGCAGGGCGCGCTCGGCGGCGTTGTTGGTCAGCGGCAGCTCGGGATGGCTCAGGACCTGGAAGATGGCCTCCCAGTCGTTGAGCAACTCCACCGCCAAGGCATGGGTTTTCTGATGCGGGCTGCCCTGGCGCCCTTCGCACGCGGCGCGCAAGGCCGCCAACAACGGCGCGTGCTGGGTGGGCAGATCGACCGAGGGTGGGCCTTCGCGGGCGGCGTACACCGCCGCCATCAGGGCTTCTAAGGTGTCCAGCACGAGTTTACCAAAGGCCCGCGCTTCGCTATGGCAACTCTGGGCCAGGCCCCGCGCTTTGCGGATCAGGTGCGCCCAGCAGCGCAGCCGGCGCGCGTAGTGGCGGTAGGACCCCCAGCCGTCGCTCATCAGCCAGCCGGTGAAGCCGTCGAGCACGTTCTCGACCAGCTCCTTGCCCCGGCCAGCGACGTAGTACAAGGTCGCGGTGGTCGCGACAAAAACCCAGAGCCACAGCGTCTGTTGGGCTTCCGGCCAGGAGGTTTCGTCGGCGTGCAGCAGGGCGCTGTCCAGGACCGCTTGGACGAGTTCTTCTTCCGCCGGGGCTACCGCCGCGCTGGCTTCGTGGAGCGTCTGATGGATCGTGCCGATGCTCAGGTCGAGCCCCAGCCACTCGGCCAGGAACTCCTGAATCCGCGCCCGCGACAGCCGAAACCGCAGCGCCAGCGCCACGATCAGGGCGGCCAGCCCCGGCCCCACCGCCGCCATTCGTTCAATTCGATCCCGGCCAGCAGCGGGTCCACCCCCCCGTGGCCCGCCACGGCGCGGGTCCGATGCCCGCAGGGGCAGGGGATCTCATAATAGCGATGGTCCACCACCCACAGGGTCAGCCCCGGCCGCGCCGGATCGTCCCCGCGCAGGTCGACCGCCTGAAACCCGGTGTAGGCCACCGCTCCCGCCGGCTCCAGCGGCCGGCCACAGCCCGCGCACCGTCGGGGTAGTGGGCCTGTTCGGCATTCGCCTGGAACACCTGCGTGCGGCCGATCCCCGGCGCCCCGCGTTGTTTGCCGGCTTTGCGGGCCGGTTTCGTCTCCGCCGGATTTCGCCTCCGCCGGGTTCGCCTCCGCCGGGTTCGCTTCCGCCGGTTTGGCTTCCGCCGACTGCGGTTCCGCCGGCTCCGGTTCGAGTTCGCCGTCCGCCAGGTCCTCGTCCGATGGCGGCTCGCCGTGCTTCCGTTCCCACGGCGCCCGACTGCTCGGCGGGCGCGAGCTGTTCTCCGGCCCCTGATTCAACCGGTCCCACGCCTCCTTGAGATCCGCCAGCAACCGCATCGACAGCCCGCGCAACGCCTCGACCTCCAAGGACTGGAGGTAGGCGTCGTCGATCTGGCGGAGGCTATGGGGGCTCAGGTGCATGGCGATCGATCACAGGGCTCGGCTATAGTGTTCCATACCCGACCCGTGGAGGGAAGTCAGCCGTCACCGGGAGGGGGAGGTGAACGCTTACAAAATAAGTAAGGTGATACTGTGGAAAACTTCGTTCCTGTCTTTGAATCAAAAGTCAAAAAGCTTCGTGACAAGATAGTCAAAGAGCTTTCTATTCCCAAGAAGAACAGAAATAAGAAGCGCCTCAAAAAGATGCTTAATGAAATCAAAGGCATCAAAAAAACTATTAAGTCCGCGAAGAAGATCAAAACTTGTCCTCATTGTGGTCACCCACTCTGGGGTGAGGAGTCACTATAAAACAGATGACGGCGCATCCGATCAGTTATATCGGGTGGTTACTAAAAAAAAAAAAAAAAAAAAAAAAAAAAAAAAAAAAAAAAAAAAAAAAAAAAAAAAAAAAAAAAAAAAAAAAAAAAAAAAAAAAATTTCAAAGAAAGCCGCAAACCTCCGAAAACATGGACTCGACTTCGATGATGCGTCCAAGGTTATCGAATCGGACACCAATATGACCTTCGAGGATCGTCGTTTCGATTATGGAGAACAACGATTCATCACGCTGGGTCTACTGGATGCGAACGTGGTAGTGGTCGTGACAATTGAAACTGATGAGGAGATCCGCGTTATCTCAATGCGGAAGGCCGAGCAGAATGAACAAGAAATCTATTTCCGAAGCCTTGGACGATAGCCCGCCGATCACGCAGGCTGATATCGACAGCGGCAAGCTGATTTTGCGGCAGCGAAAACAAGGACGGCTGCTACCGCTCAAGCAGCGGATCAATATTTATCTGGACAGGGAGATCATCGAGCATTTCAAGCAACGCGCCGGCGGCCGTGGTTATCAGACGCTCCTCAATGAAGCTTTAAAACAGGCCATCCAGCAGGACCGCTTGGAAGACACATTAAGGTGGGTGATTCGCGAAGAATTGCACAACCGGACGCCTTGATCCTGTTTAGGATGAGCGTCAGGTTTCATCCTGCCAATCTTCCAGTCGTAATCCCGGCACACGGGAAAACTCACGGGTGTTGTGGGTGACCAGAATCAAGCCATGCACCAAGGCGATGGCGGCGATTTGCATGTCGTGACCACCGATTAACTGGCCTTGGCGTTGCAGATCAGCGCGGAGTTCCGCGTAGCGTTCGGCACTAGCCTGGTCGAAAGGCCATTGCGGCAATAGCGAGAAGACCTCGATCTGGGCACGGGCGCGAGCATAACCCTTGGGGGATAAATGCGCTCCCAGTTCCAATTCAGCCCAAACGATAGAACAGATCGCCACTTCGCCGTAGAACAATGCCGCCATGCGTGTTTGAATACCGGTATGACGCCCATATGCGCCAACTTAGGGATTAAAAGATTGAAAAATATATAAAATAATAGCAGGCTTGAGGTTTCTTCACCCACCTTGCCATCGGAGGACCGATCACGATGAGCCTGCCCTTTGGTCATGCTGAGACGACATTTGAAAGCTTCTTACAAGAGTTGCCGGAGGACTATTGGGAACTGGCCATCGAGTTCAAGGCCTTTACCCGGTCGCGCAAGATCAAGACGCCGGCGCAACTGATGCAAGTCGTGATGTGCTACTGCGGCCTCGATGAGGTGCTGCGGGAGACGGCAGGGAACTTCACGTTGTTAGAGGAGCGGATCAGCGATACAGCGATCCATAACCGCCTGAAGGCGTGCGTGCCGTGGGTGAAGGCGCTGTTGAGCCGGATGATGGGGGCGGCGGCGCAGCCGCTGCTCGAGGGCCACCTCCGCTTTCTCATTATCGATGGTTCGACCGTGCAAGGGCCGGGAGCGAAGGGCCCGTGGTATCGGCTGCATCTGGCCATCGACATGGTCAAACTCCACTTGCTACATGGGGTGGTGACGGATGCGCACGAGGGCGAGCGCCTGGGCCACTATCCGTTACAAGACGGCGACGTGGTGGTGGTGGATCGCGGCTACAACCAGACCCAGATGTGGATCGACCAGGCGGATCGGGGCGTCGGCCTGGTGGTGCGCTATAACCCGCATGGCCTCCATCTTTATGATGCGGCGGGGCAGAAGATCGATCTCGAGGCGACGTTAAAAGCGACGGTGGAGACCGAGCGGTGCCTGCCGGTGCGGGTGCGCAACCAAAACCAGGAATTCATCGAAGGTCACCTGCATGCCTGCCGGCTGCCGCCGGCGCAAGCGGCGGAGGCCCGGCGCCGGGCCCGGGCCGAGGCGAAGAAGGCGGGTCGCCAAATCCGGCCCCGGACGTTGGCGTTGGCCGAGTGGGTGTTGATCTTCACCACCGTGCCGCCGGCCGTCCTGCCCACGGCGACGGTCATGGCCCTCTATCGGGTGAGGTGGCAAGTGGAGCTCGCGATCAAGCGATTGAAAAGTATCCTGAATATTGACAGGCTCCGCGCCCGCAAGGACGGCCGGTTGGCCGACTTGTACCTGCACGGCAAATTGCTTTATGCCTGGGTGGTCGAGAAACGGGCGCGCCGGCGATGCGGCGACGACTGGAATCGTCTCGATCACCCGCGGCGCGCCACCCCGTGGCGGATCTGGAAACTCCTGCACCAGGAACTGACCGTTGCCATCCGGGGAGTGAACCAGTGGAACCTGAACCGCTGGGCGGCCTGTCTCGACGTGATGCAGGAACGGCCACGCCGACGGTCACTGCAAACCCTGCCGGATCGAGTCAGCCACCTGATCGCCTACTGCCAAGCTAATGGCATTAGTAACATATAATAAGCACCGATAAGTTGGCGAATATGGGATGACGCCCACGGGCAATTTCGATGACACATTGTCTCCCGCAATGTGAGGAGTCAGTGACGGTGTATAGTCCCGAGCGGTATTGATCGGGACGGCCGCAATCGGGCCCAGGCCAAGGTATGGGTCAATCATTCGCGCATTGTAGTCGAGCCCGTGGCTTGCATCGGTCGAGATCGAGCGGAAGACTTTAGTACCTAAATCCTGCAATAGGGTACCGAAAGTGAGGTGAAAAAGGTAGACTACTCAGTAAGTTAACAGCGCCTTGTGGCGTTCAGAGGAGTCACCTTTTCCATGAAGAAGAAGTCTACCCAAAAAGCAGTTGCCAAGTCACCCCGTAAAGCGCGCGGCACAGTGCGCAAGGTGCGAATCCAGCGTGGGGCGAAGAACTTGACCCGGCAGGCGGGACTGATCCCGGTGCTAAAGTTTCACGAGCGGGTGGGGTTGGCGGGGTTGTTGGACAAGGCCGTGGCTCAGTGCCGGGGGGCGAGTGCCGTGTACACGCTGGGTGACGCGATGCTGCTAACGATAGTCGGACTGATCGGCGGCGCCAGGTCGCTCCTGCAAGTGGTGCGGCTCTGGTCGGATGAGGTGCTGCGGAGCTGTAGCGGCTGGTTGCGGATTCCGGATGACAGCACGTTGGGGCGGCTGTTCAAGCAGGTGCGGCTGGGGCAGATCGTGCAGCTCGAGACGGTAGTGCATCAAGTGCGCCGCCGCGTCTGGCGCTTAGCGTTACGCAGCGGGGGCGCCACCGTCGGGGCGCAGCGGCGGCTGTGGATCGACGTGGACTCGACGGTTAAGACGGTGTATGGGGAACCCGAAGGAGCTGCCAAGGGCTACAATCCGCACAAGCGGGGGGCGAAATCGTACCATCCGCTGTTAGCCTTTTGTACCGCCACCCAGGAGATTCTTCAAGGGTGGTTACGCACGGGGAATGCGTACACCAGCAATGGGGTGGTGGAGTTCATGCAGCAATTGCTGGCGCATCTGCCGACGCGGGTACAGGTCGTGTTTCGAGGTGACAGCGGCTTTTTTGTCGGGGCGTTGCTGGCGCTGTTGGAGGCGCGCGGGCATGGCTATCTGATCAAGGTCAAGCTCAAGAACCTGACTGCGCTGCTGGCGCGCAAAGATTGGACGGCCGTGCCGGGCCAAGCCGGTTGGGAGTGTTGTGAGTTTTTATATGCCTGTCAGGACTGGAACCGACTGCGGCGGTTCGTGGCCGTGCGGCTGGATACCCGGATCGATCCCAGCAGCGCTAAGGCAGCGGCCGAGGATGGCTACGTGTACTTCTGCTATGTGACCAGCGAAGCGTTCGCGCCGTGGCAGGCCCACCAGACCTATGGGGAACGGGCGACCTGCGAGACCTGGATTGAGGAAGCCAAAAACCAGATGGGCTTGGCGCATCTCAAAACCGATACCTTTCTGGCGAATGCGGCGTTATTCCAGTGTGCCATCCTCGCCTATAACACCCTGCAGTGGATGGCGCTGGTCAGTGGCGAGGCGAGCCTGCTGCAATGGGAAATCGCCACCCTGCGCCGCGAGCTCATCCAGGTGGCCGGGAAGTTACTCACCGGCGGCCGCCAACTGCACTTGCGGATACCTCCTTGCTCACTCTATCCGTCGGCCTGGGAAGCGTGGTGGGCCTTGGCGGACGAACCCACTTAACCCCACGCCTGGCAGCCAGTATCAGACGAACCCACTTAACCCCACGCCTGGCAGCCAGTATCAAACCGAACTCGTAGCCTGCCGGCAACCCGGTGGGTAGGGCGATCTCTGCCTCGGGTTCGAGAAAGTCCCGGAAAACGGCCTAAAAACAGATTCACCCTGGACTAAACTGGGTAAAATCCCAGTTGAACCGTGGGTATAGCACTTAATTTGTACCGTCAATTGGTGGTTTTTTCACCACCTTCTTTATGACATAAGGAGATTGCAGAATTTAGGTAGTAAAGAACCATCGAGGCTAACGCCCCCTGTTGAAAAACCACCAGCCTCCACCGTAGGGTCTGTTTCAAAACCAGAACCGGAACCTCGGCCGGTCGCACCTACGCAGCCCCTACAACAGACCGATTTGAAAGTGTCTGTTTCGCGAGTATCAGAACCTGGGCCTGTTCCACCTGTCGAAGATATTAACGGTTGGTCGGCGCAGCAGGTACAGGGGCGCATCTCCTAGTTGGGGGAGGGGATCATGGCCGGGAAGCAATGATCGAAGCGTTGGTTAACCCATGCCAAGCGGAGATGGAGTAGATGATCGAACCCCGGTTCGCTCCAGCGCATGCCTACTCCTTTGAAGCGTTGTTGGATGAGCCACTTGCAGGCGCTTTCCACCAAGCCACTGCCAATCGGTAACCCGGCGGCTTTGAACTGGTCATACTGAATATGCGCTTCGTGCGTTTTCAGATAGTGATACACGTTAGTGAGGGTTTCCCGGGCGGACTTGGGGAGTTGCTCGGCCTCGACCAGGGCCGCCAATTCTGCCAACACCTGCGGTTCGTGGCCGTGGCGCAACTGGTGACGTAACCTGGCAAACCACTGCTGGCAGGCCCGAGTCCGCCCATCCAGCCAGGCGGCGGCGCCCTTGTACAGGTTTTGCGCGGCATGGTAGAAGTCGAGAATCGCGGTGGCCCCGACCGCCTGAAAGCAGCGCTGGAACACGGTCCAGAAACCCCGCCCGCCATCCGAGAGCCACACCACCTGCACCGCCGTGCTGACCCCCTGCCGGACGGCTTCCAGCCACAAGCGGGGCGTCAAGTCATCGATCGTGCCCAGCACCGCTACTAACCGGCGCTGGCAGAGGCGGATCACGCGCTGCCCGTGGCGGGTCAGCCGCTCGCCCAAGCGGGCGAGAATCGCCACCTTGATCTCCCGCCAGCGGGTTTTCCCCGTCGGCGTGCCCGGGTGTGGTCGAAACGGCACCATCACCCCATCCGCGCCAATCACCAACGGCAGCGCCGCCCGTTCTGCCGCTAACGATTCGGCCGGCGGTAACGTCCCCGCCGCCAACTCTTGTAACTCCTCCGCGAGCTGCGCCATGACCCGCTGCCCCACCTGCTGGACCCAGGTCCAGACCGTCCCCGCCGCCAGCGACACCCCGGTCAACTGCTGAAGCAATCGACACGCCGTCTCATACGGTACAAACACGGCCAACAGACAGCCCATCCACTGCACCTCCGCCCCGGTGCGTTGGTGCGCCACCAACCCCAAGACCGCATCCAACGGCGCCACTTGCGACCCGGCACAGCCGTGCGGACACCGCCCCACCCGCCGCCGCCAGCGGATTGCCCCAAACAGCGTCTGTAGCACCCGCTCGCGGAAGCCTTTGCTCTGCAGCAGTCGCCCACAACTCGAGCAGACCGGCCACGTCTCCGGCTGTCGGGCGCGTACCGTTAACACCTCTTCCAGCAACCGGACCGCCAACATCCGCACCACCGTCCACGCCGCCATCACCATCAGGGCTAAGCTCGTCGCCTCCCGCAACCGCGCCAACGGTTCTTGAAACTGGGGATCATAGTCCCATAGGATATCGCTTAAGCGTGACAAGGGCGCGTCCTCTTCTTGGTCTGGTCTCCAAGCAGTCTACTACCCCTTGTCGCGCTGCTAAACTTGCCCTCCCCCAACTCCTAGATACGCCCGGTACAGGCCCTACAACAACAAACCGCTCAAGCATTCAAGATGTCGGTGGAATTCCGAGACGCTCTTAAGGATGGCAGTCCAGGACCGAAGATGGTGGTGATTCCCAATGGACGCTTCCTGATGGGTTCGTCGCCAAACGAGCCGGAGCGAGGATACGATGAACGCCAGCATGAGGTTGAAATCGCACCATTCGCAATGAGCAAGTACGAAGTAACTTTTGAGGAATACGACCGCTTTGCCAGTGCGACCAACCGCGAAAAGCCTTGGGATGCAAGCTGGGACCGGGGACGACAACCGGTTATCAATGCCACCTGGCTCGATGCAGTGGCCTATGCGGAGTGGCTATCGCGGCAGACCGGCCAGACCTATCGCCTGCCGACCGAAGCCGAATGGGAGTACGCGGCGCGAGCGGGAACGATAACACCGTTTTATTTCGGGACCACGATCAGTACCAAGCAAGCCAACTACGATGGCGATTACACCTACAACAACGGACTCAGGGGTGAGAAACGGGAGAAAACCATTGAGGTAGGCCAGTTTCCCGCCAACGCTTGGGGACTACATGACATGCACGGCAACGTCTGGGAATGGACTTGCTCGGTGTATGACCAAGGCTATGGAGGTGGTGAGCAGCAGTGCGTTGGTGAAAAGGCGGACGGTCTCCGGGTGTTGCGAGGCGGTTCGTGGGGCAACGGACCGAGCGGGTTGCGGTCGGCTGTTCGCGACAAGGACGACCCGCCCGGCGGTGGCAGGTACAACCACTGGGGGTTCCGTTTAGCCAGGGTTTTAACCCTTTGATCTTTATTATTTTTCCATTTTCGGGGGTCCAGGGGGCGAAACCCCCTGGGCGTTTTTGGGGTAGAGATGAAGCGATTGGATGGACTACGGCCACGGATTGTAGAGATGGGGGAACAAGCTGAAATCCTGAATATTCCGGGTCACGATAGTCAGCCCGTGACATCGGGCGGTGGCCATCAACAGGGCATCCAGGACCGGCGCCTTGCGCCCCGCCAGTTCGGCATTGCCGCTCAAGTCCGCCCAGGCACGCAGGATCGCGGCGTCCAGCGGCAGGATTCTTCCAGCAAAACGCTGTTCGACTTTATCCAGCCAGGCCGCGAGCTTATGAGCGCGGTTCGGATCGGCGCGCCGCAGTTTGATAATCCCTTTCTCGATTTCACCCAGGGTAATAACGCTGATGAACAGACGGCGTTCGTCTTGCGCATCCAGCCAGGCAATCACTTCGGGCGTGGGTTGTCGCTTGACATACTCGGAGAGCACGCAGGTGTCCAGCAACCAGTTCACAGCGCGATCTCTCTACCGGTATCCCGGTCACGGCTGAAATCCAGATCCTCACCGCCGATGTCCGGAGCCAGCAATGCCGAGGAGAGGCTGCCGGCGGGAGGGCAGGTCAGTTTTTCATACGCCGCCGCCGACAGGATGACCGCCGCCGCCTTTCCGTGTACGGTAATCACCTGGGGTTCGCCGCATCCCGCCAGTTTGATTAACTGGCTAAGTTTGTTTTTCGCTTCCTGCAACTGCCATTCGGTTTGCATGATCGCTCCCCCGTTCAATCTGTCCAGACTGGCTAGATTTTAACATGAGGGAGGTAACGCGCGCCATACCCAGAGAATGACGCCGGCATGGCTGGCGCTACCGATGGCTTGTGCTGTCGCAGCCAACCTTTAGCGCCTGGCCTTTCGCCTTTAACCTTTCGCCTTCGCCATCTCCGCCAGCACCAACTGCGTCCACGCCCCCGAGCCGGGCAGGTTCTGGCCGCCGTCGGCGACCACCAGCGTGCCGGTGATGTAGGACGCCAGCGGCGAGGCCAGAAACACGCTCAATTGCCCGATGTCGTCCGGCGTGCCGAAGCGGCCCAGCGGGATCATCCGCTTCAGTTTGTCGGCGCTGCCCGCCGGCACCAGCCGCCGCACGCCCTCGGTACCCTCGATCGGACCGGGCGCGATGCTGTTGCAGCGGATGCCGAAGCGGCCCCATTCCAGCGCCAGATTCCGCATCATGTTGTCGATGCCGGCCTTGGCCGCGCCGACGTGCGCCTGGAACGCATACGGCATGAACGCCTGACCCGCCGAAATGAAGATGATGTTGCCCTGGGTCTCCTTGAGCTGCTCGAACGCCGCGCGGCAGGTGTGAAAACTGCCCAGCAGATCAATGTCGATCACCGACTTGAACCCGTTGGGGCTGATCTGTTCGGCGGCGAGGGGGAAGTTGCCGGCGGCGCCGCAGATCAGGGTGTGGATCGGCCCCAGTTCCTCCCGGCAGCGCTGCATGGCCCCTTCCAGCGCCGGGTAATCGCGCACGTCGGCGGAATGGGCCGACACCCGCGCACCGAGCGCCCGCAGTTCCGTCGCCGCCGCGTCGAGCTTCTCCTGGGCGCGGCCGACGATGCCAAGATTCGCCCCGACCGCCGCGAAGTTGCGAGCGATGCCGAGATTGATGCCACTGCTGCCGCCGGTGATGAACACGGTCTTGCCCTGGAACAGGTCTTTGGCGAAATAGGAGGTAATATTCATGGCGCTTCCTTGAGGTTCGGATCAATGATCGAATAAGCCTAAACAAACCGAACTGCTTCACATAGCACACTTTGGCTAACTTGACCGTCCCGGCGGCCTTGTCGAGAATCACCGCCTGTCCTTCATCCCTTCGGAGTCCGTCATGGCCGACCACGACCTACTGATCATCGGCGCCGGCATCAGCGGCCTGAGCATGGCCCATTACGCCGCCGCTGCGGGTTTAAACGCGCTGGTGCTGGAACGGGACTACCGACCGGGCGGTTGCCTGCACTCGCATCGTTTCACCGGCGCGCTGGACGGCTTCTGGCTGGAACTGGGCGCGCACAGCAGCTTCAATTCCTACACCAACCTGCTGGCGATTCTGGAACAGATCGGCTTGCTGAACCGCGTGCAGCGCCGGGCTAAGGTCGGTTTTCGGCTGTTCGCTGACGGCGCGGTCAAGAGCATTCCTTCCCAGTTGTATTGGCCGGAATTGCTGCTGGCGCCGTTTCGGCTGCTCGGGTTACTCAAGGTCGGACGCAGCGTCGCGGAGTACTACGGCCACATCGTCGGCCGGCGCAATTACGCGGCGGTGTTCGAACCGGCCTTCAACGCGGTGATCTGTCAGCCCGCCAGCGACTATCCCGCCGACAGCCTGTTCAATCCGCGCCCCCGCCGCAAGGACGTACCGCGCGGCTTTACCCTGCCCGGCGGGCTGCAAACCATCGCCGACGCGCTGGGCGCGCGGCCGGAAATCCAGATCGAATTTGGCCAGGCCACGCGGGAGATACACCGCGACGGCGCGGGATTCAGCGTCCGCACCGACTCGGGCGAATACACCGCCCGCGCCCTTTGTCTGGCGACGCCGGTGGCGGTGGCGACCGAGTTGCTGCGCGCGGTGTTTCCCGCCATCGCCGCGCAGTTGGCGGAGATCGCCACCGCCACGGTGGAATCGGTCGGGGTGGCGCTGCCCGCCGAGCGGGTGCAACTGCCGCCGGTCGCGGGACTGATCGGCCGGGACGAGGCGTTTTATTCGGTGGTGTCGCGCGATACCGCGCCGGATGCCCGGTACCGGGGGTTCACCTTTCATTTCCGGCCCGGCGTGCTGGATGAGGAGGGGAAACTGAACCGCATCGCCCAAGTGCTGAACGTGCCGCGCGCCGCGCTCGGCGCGGAGAACGTGGTGGCCAGGATCAACCAGTTACCCGCCTTGCGGGTCGGTCATGGCGAACGGACCCAGCATTTGGATGCGGCATTGGTCGGAAGCCGTCTGGCGCTGACCGGCAACTATTTCACTGGGGTCGCTATTGAGGATTGCGTGACGCGCTCGCGCGACGAATTCGCCCGGTTGCGGCGGGAAGGCGGGTGAGAAGGGCGGTGCGGCGCCCGACCATCGGCTATCCGACGGTCGGTGCCACCCGTCCAGCGCGCAGGTTAAAAGGCAGGATAAAGCGTGGTCGTTTCGCCAGCCGGGGCCGCCATATTGTCGCCGATGGACCAGCCCTCGTCGTTGATCAGGAACTTGAACGATACGGTAGCCGTGCCCGCTTCGTTCGTCGTCCACACCCACACATCGTTGCCGGCGTTTTCCATCTGTACCCCGGACTCCCAACTAAGGCCAGCGCCTTCGCCGCGAATGAACATGTTGTTGCCGGGGCCAACGTCGTATTTAGCGACGACGACGGTAACAGCCGATTCAGGTTGAGCAGCGGATTTCGCGGCCTTGGCGGGCGCTGGAGCCGTAGGTTTTTCGGCAGCCTTGGCTGGAGCCGCAGGTTTTTCGGCAGCCTTGGCTGGAGCCGCAGGTTTTTCGGCAGCCTTGGGCTGGAGCCGCAGGCTTCTCGGCGGTCTTGGCGGGCGCGGAGCTGGAGCCGCAGGCTTCTCGGCGGTCTTGGCGGGCGCTGGAGCCGGAGCCGCAGGTTTCTCGGCGGCCTTGGCGGGCGCTGGAGCCGGAGCCGCAGGTTTCTCGGCGGCCTTGGCGGCTGGGGCGGGCGCTGGAGCGGGCGCTGGAGCGGGCGCTGGCTTGGCGACTTCCGCCGGCTTGGTGGGTTCCACGGCGGGTGACTTCATTGCCGCTGCCTGGGTCGAGGGATTCTCAGGTTTCTTGGTGGTTTTCTTGGGTTCTGGCTTGACGCTGGTTGCGGTGGGCTCTTTCTTTTTCGGCATGAGTTCAGTCCTCTGAATCGCTTGATGAATTTCGGGGCGCGGCGGAATGCCTTGCCATTTGCTGCTTCTATATCAGTCTAGCCTAAGCTTGGAGTGGTCTCCAACCCACACGGCGTGAATCGCCACATTATCGTTTAATTTTAGTTCCATCATACCGATGTTTCATCACGACTATCCGTTCGATCCCTGTTATGGCCATCATTTGGCTGCTCTGCTGGCTGTCGCCACGCCGGAGGAGCCGGTGGATTTCGCGCCGTTCTGGCGCGATCTTCAGGCGCGCGCCCGGACGGTGGCGGTCGCGCCGGTGCTGCGGGAACAGCCGAGCCCGCAAGCGCGAACCCGGGTGTTCGCAGTGGAGTTTACTTCACTGGATGGATTTCGGGTTGGCGGCTGGTTGATCCGGCCCCGCGACGAGCCGGTCGAGCGGGGCGTGGTGGTGAGTCACGGCTATGGCGGGCGGGAGGGTCCGGACTTTGATCTGCCTTTCCGGCGGGCCGCGCTGATTTTTCCCTGCGCCCGGGGGATTTCCCGCAGTGCCCGCGCCGATGTTCCCAGCGACCCGAACGCGCACGTGCTGCACGGGATCGAACAGCGCGAGACCTACGTGCTCGGCGGCTGCGCGGCCGATACGGTGTGGTGCGCGGCCTCGGCGTTGCTGGAACTGTTCCCGATGGCGGCGCGACGGCTGGACTATCTGGGCATCAGCTTCGGTGGCGGCATCGGTGCGCTGGCCCTGCCGTGGGACGAGCGGTTCCATTGCGCCCATCTGAACGTGCCGACTTTCGGTCACCAGCCGCTGCGGCTGGCGCTGCCCTGCGTCGGTAGCGGCGAGGCGGTGCGGCTTTACCAGCAGCGAACCGGCCGGGTGCTGGACACGCTGCGCTATTTCGACGCTGCGGTGGCGGCGCGGCATGTGCGCATCCCGATGCATGTCGCCGCCGCCCGCTTCGATCCGGCGGTGCCGCCGCCCGGCCAGTTCGCCATTTACAACGCGCTCGCCGGCCCCAGGGAACTGTTCGTATTGCAGGCCGGCCATTTCGACCACGCTGGCTTGGCCGCCGAGGACGCGCGGCTGCGGGATGCGCTGGCGTATTTTTTCAACCGCGCCTGATGTGAATTCAAAAGCCCAGCAACCGGGCGCCCTGGTAGAACACCAGGCTCAGCAGCCACGCCAGCCCCAGCGACCAGACGATGCTGAAGCTGGTGAAGGCGAGGCTTTTGGATTCGCCGCGCAGGGTCGCCACCGTGGATAGACAGGGCGTGTAGATCAGCGTGAACAGCATGAAGCTGAAGGCCTGGACCCCATCCATTTGCTGGCCCATCAACTGCGCCAGTGCGTCGCCTTCCAGGCCGTAAACCACCGCCATTGCCCCCAGTACGATCTCCTTGGCGACGAAGCCGAACAGTAGCACCACCGCCATCTGCTGGTCGATGCCGATGGGCCGCAGCAACGGTTCCAGCCAGCCGCCGAACAGGCCCGCCAAGGTGTCGGGACCGGCGGCGGTCGCGCCCGGCGGCCAATGAGTCAATAGCCAGATCATCACCACGCCGGCGATGATGAAGCGGCTGGCGCGGCTGAGAAAGTGGTGGACCTCATGCCAGGCGCGCAGCGCCACCTGCTCGAACGTCGGCAAGCGGTAGGGCGGCAGTTCGATCAGCAGCGGCTCGGCGCCGCCGATCCGGCTCTTGAACAGCAGGGCGGTGGCGAAGGCGGTCAGGAAGCTGAGGACGTACAGCGCGAACAAGACCAGCGGCGCGCGGGCGGGCGAAAACAGCGCGGTGGTCAGGAATACGAACACTTGCAGACGGGCCGAGCACAGCGAGAATGGGATGATCAGCATGGTCAGCAACCGCAGGCCGCGCGAACGCATCACCCGGGTACCCATCAGCGCCGGCACGTTGCAGCCGAAGCCCATCAGCAGCATCACGAAGCCGCGCCCGTCCAGCCCCAACTTCGCCATCAGCGCGTCCATCAGGAAGGCGATGCGCGACAGATAGCCGCTGTCCTCGACCAGCGCCATGCCGAGGAAGAACAGCACGATGACCGGCACGAACGAGGCCACGGTGCCCAGCCCGTCGTAAAGCCCTTCCACCAGCAGACCGTACAGCCAACCGGGCAGAACCACCTGGAAATGAACCAGCGCCCGGTCGCGGAACTGCTCCAACAGCCAGGCCATGCCATCCTGTAACGGCCCGCCCAGGGTGTAGACCGTCTGGAACAGCAGGAACAGCGCGAGGAAAAACAGCGGGATGCCGAACAGCGGATGCAGGGCGATCCGGTCGATCCGCTCGCTTAGGCCGTATTCCAGCACCCGCGGCATCGTCACCAACCGCGCCAGCAGTTTTTCCGCTTCCGCGATCAAGGCCTCGTCGGCGGCGAAGTCAGCCTGTAAAGCCTGGTTATCGGTGGACGGACGTTGGCCCAAGACCCGGCGCAAGGTGTCGCGGGTTTCCGGAAAGCCTTGGCCATATTTGGCGCTCAGGCAACACACCGGATTCTCCAGTCCCGCCGCCAGCGCGCTGGTGTCGAAGCGCAGACCGAGCCGTTCCGCTTCGTCGGCCATGTTCAGCACCACCACCGCCGGCAGTCCCAGCCGGCACAGTTGCAGGGCCAGCGGCAGTTGCTGGTCGATCTGGGTGGCGTTGAGGATGATGCAGAGCAGGTCGACCGGGTTGTTTTGCAGGAAGCGCCGCACTACCTGCTCGTCCTCGGCAAACCCGTGCAGATCGTAGAGACCCGGCAGGTCCACCACTTCAATCATGTCGGCGCCGAGCAGGATTTTCGCGCCCAGCAAGTCCACGGTGATGCCGGGCCAGTTGCCGATGCGGGCGGAGGCGCCGGTCAGGCGGTTGAAGAAAGTGGATTTGCCGGTGTTGGGCATCCCCAACAGGGCGATGCGCTTCAACTCTCGGCCCAGACGTGAATCAGCGCGGCGTCGTTGCGGCGCAGCATGATGTTGACGCTGCCGACCCGGACTTGGAGGGGTCCGCCAAACAGGGCTTGGCGGATCGGGCGCACCTTCTTGCCGACGCGAAACCCCAGGGCTTGCAACCGCTGGCGAAAAGGACCTCGGCGTCCACGTCTTCGATAATGCCTTGCTGGCCCATCGCCAGTTCGGAAAGGCGCACCATGGTCATGTTGGTACTTCCTAAATGCGAATGGTTCGCATTTTCCTACAAGCCAGCCTAAACCGCAACAGGATTGTAAGAATCCATATCAATTCGTTGAATCTTCAATGACCTCTACCTTGTCGTAAATTTCCGCCAGCGCCAGCGCGCAGTCGATGGATTGCAGTTGTAGCGTAGCATCCAAGCCGGTGCATTCGGTCAGCAGCCACTGCTGGTCCGGTTGTCGCCGGTAGGATTCCACATGCGGCCGGTGCTGAGCGATCAGCACGTATTCGGCCAGCGACTCCAGACGGCGGTAATGTTCGAACTTGCGGCCCCGGTCGTAGGCTTCGGTGGAATCGGACAGCACCTCGATAATCAGCGTCGGGTTCAGCAGGGTGTCGAGATGCGCATCGTCGAACTGTCCCTTGCCGCAGACCACCACCAGGTCCGGGTAGGTGTACAAGCCGGTTGGACTGACCTTGACCCGCATGTCGTTGACGTAAGCTTTAAAGGGACGATTTTTAAGGTGTTGCCGGATTTCGGAACCAATGTTGAGAACGATGGTGTTATGCGGCTCGCTGGCGCCGGTCATCGCGAAAATTTCGCCGTTGAAATATTCGCTCTTGTACTCGGCGCTGCGTTCGAGGGCGAGATAATCTTCGGGGGTCAAGCGGGGTTTGAGTTGCGGATTCATGGCGCTGCCTCGGCGGTTCGGTGGCCCGAGGTCATTGTGCCCCATGCCCTCCCCCGTGCGAAGGGGGAGGGTTCCGGAGGAAATCAATCCAGGTGGAAGGTCTGCTTGTCCCGCGCCATCCGCAGCAGAATCTCCGCTGGCCGGAAGCGCTCGCCCAATCGCTGGCGGCGCTGTTCCAGTTTGGCGACCAGTTCTGGAATACCCAGGCTGTCGGCATGGCGGAACGGGCCGCCCAGGAACGGCGGGAAACCGATGCCGAACACCGCGCCGATGTCGCCGTCGCGCGGGCTGCGAATCACCCGTTCGTCCCAGCACAACGCCGCCTCGTTGAGCATCATCAACACGCAACGTTCGACGATCTCCTTCGCGTCCATGGCTTGGTCGCCGCTCGCGCCCAGCACGCCGTAGACGCTCTTGTCCACTGTCTTCTCGCCCTTCTTGACGCCTTCGTAAAGGTAGAAGCCCTTCTTGCTCTTGCGCCCGTAACGCCCGTCGGCCAACAGCTTGTCCGCGGCGCCGGCCGGTTTCATTCGCTCGCCGAAGGCTTGGTACAGAACTGGCCCGACTTTGGAGACCACATCGATGCCGACCTCATCGAGTAGGGTGAAGGGGCCGACCGGGAAACCGAACTGCACCAGCGCTTGATCGATGGCGTCGATGGCCACGCCTTCATGGAGCAGATAGCTGGCTTCGTTGATATACGGCGCGAGAATGCGGTTGACGTAGAACCCGGCCCCATCCTGGACCACGATCGCGGTCTTACCCTGGTTGCGACCGAACTCGACGGCGGTGGCGATCACCTCCGGCGCGGTTTGCGGGGTGGCGATGATTTCCAGCAGCGGCATCTTCTCCACCGGCGAGAAATAGTGCATCCCGATGACGTTTTCGGGCCGTCGCGCCGCCTCGGCGATTTTGGCGACGGGCATTGAGGAGGTGTTGGTGGCGAAAATCGTGGTGGGCGGGCAGTTCGCTTCCACGTCGGCGACCATCTGCTGTTTGAGCGTGAGATCCTCGAACACCGCTTCGATCACCAAGTCCAGGTTCTGAAAGCCGGAGAAATCCAGGGTCGGCGTCACCCGATGCCGCTCCTGGTTGGCCTCGAACGCGGTGATGGAACGTCGCTGCAAGCGTTTTTGAATCAGCCGATCAATGTAGGCCAAACCGCGATTCAGCCCGGCGGGCTCCTTATCCTTGAGCCGGACGGATACATGCGCTTTGCTGCTGGTGACGTAGCCGATGCCGGCGCCCATCAGCCCGGCCCCGAGTACGCCGATTTTGCGAACCGGGCGCGGTTGCACGGTCGGATCGGCGACGCCGATGTCCTTCTTCATCGTCGTGGTGGCGAAGTACAGATTCATCAATTGCCGCGCCTGGGGCGTCACTGCCAGTTCGCCGAAGGCCAATGCTTCCGCTTCCAGACCCTTTTTGAAACCCTGGCCGGCGCCGATTTCCACGCAGTCGATGATGCGCAGCGGCGCGGGATAGTGGCCCTGGGTTTTGTTCGACGTCTGGTCGCGGGCTTTTTGAAAAATCACCCGCCGACCCAGCGGGTTGTCCTCCAGCGCCAGCTTGGTCAGGCTCTTGATCGAGAACAGACTGCTGGTTTTGCGGGTGGCGGCGCGGTTGTGCTGGAGCTTTTTCACCAGGTCGACGGCAGTTTGCAGCAGGATGGCCGCCGGCGCCACGTCGTCCACCAGCCCCATCCGGCGGGCTTTTTGCGCGTTCAGATGCTTGCCGGTCAACATCAGACCCAACGCGGCGGGGATGCCGATCAGCCGGGGCAGGCGCTGGGTGCCGCCGCTGCCGGGTAGCACGCCCAGCATCACTTCCGGCAGGCCGAGCGCGGTTTTCGGGTTGTCGGTGCAAACCCGGCCATGACAGGCCAGCGCCAGTTCCAGCCCGCCGCCCAGACAAGCGCCGTCGATAGCCGCGACTACGGGAGCCTTGAAATTTGCCAGTCGGTCGAAGAAGCGCTGGCCGACCTTGGAGAGTGCCGTCGCCTCGGCGGCGGTGCGGCAGGCTTTCAGCATATGGATGTCGGCCCCGGCGATGAAGGAGCCGGGCTTGCCGCTGATGAACACCAGGCCCTGGATGCTGGCGTCCTGCTCCAGCCGGTCCAGCAGGGCGTTGGCCTCGCCGACGAATTCGGCCTTGAGCGTGTTCTGGCTTTCGCCGGGCAGGTCGATGGTCACCACGGCGATGCCGTCCGCGCGCGTGGTCAGTTGAAAAACAGTCAGATTCAGTTCGGTCGTCATGAAATTCTCGTCCTCGGCAGCGTTGGAAACTGCGCAACAACTCCCCTCTCCCTGTGGGAGAGAGGTTGGGGGTGAGGGTGGGCGAGGGGAGCCAACGATCATGCCACTTCCAGCACCATAGCCGCACCCAGACCGCCGGCGGCGCAGGCGGTCGCCAGCCCCAGTCCACCACCGCGTCGGCGCAGTTCGTTCAGTACCTGCACGATCATCCGTCCGCCGGTGGCCGCGAACGGGTGGCCGTAGGCCAGCGAACCGCCCAGCACGTTGAGCTTGTCCATGTCCACCTCGCCGATGGGTTCATCGCGGCCGAGTTGCTCTTGCGCGAATTTCCGCGACGGCCAGTTCTTCAGGTTGGCCAGAGTTTGCGCGGCGAAGGCTTCGTGAATGTCGATCAGCGCCAGATCGCTCAGCGTGATTCCGGCCCGGTCGAGGGCGATGGGGGTGGCGTAGGACGGCCCCATCAGCCCGTCGTTGAAGGGATCGATGGCGGCGAAGGCGTAGGAGCGGATGGCGCCGAGCGGCTCTAAACCCAGTTGTCGGGCGCGCCGTTCTTTCATCAAGATCAGCGAGGACGCACCGTCGGTCAGCGGGGTGGAATTG
Source organism: uncultured Gammaproteobacteria bacterium (assembly GCA_963719395.1). Lineage (GTDB taxonomy): Bacteria > Pseudomonadota > Gammaproteobacteria > Competibacterales > Competibacteraceae > Contendibacter. Next base: position 31,833 of record CAVRCC010000003.1, read on the forward strand.
GCGGCGGTCACCGTACCGTGCTTGCGGTCGAAGGCCGGCTTCAGCTTGGCCAACTGCTCCAGGGTGGAATCGCCGCGAATGTTGTTGTCGCGCTCGACGCACTCCTTGAAGGGCGGGACGAAGGCGCGCATCACCTCGCCGTCCAGCTTGCCGGCATCCCAGGCCCGTTGGGCGAATTGGTGCGAGCGCAGGGTGAAGCGGTCCTGCTCGTCGCGGCTGATACCATGGTTCTTGGCCATCTGCTCGGCGATGTCGCCCATGCCCAGATTGGTGGAGTAATCCTTGACCGCCGGTGAGACCGGAATGAGGTCCGCCGGGCGGACCTCCTTGAACAACGCCAGCTTGTCGCTCAGGGACTTGGCCTTGCTGGAGTGGATCAGCGCCCGCGACAGTTTTTTCGAGGTCTGAATCGGCAGCACCGAGGTCGAATCACAGCCGCCGGCCAGGCCGATCTCGATTTCACCCAGCAGAATGGCCTGAGCGATGTCCACGGCGGACTGGAAGCTGGTGGCGCAGGCGCGGGTGACGGTGTAGGCGTCGGTGCGTGGGTTCATGCCGGCGCCCAGCAGAACCTCGCGGGCGACGTTGGGCGCTTCCGGGATCAGGCCGACGCAGCCGTAGACCATCCGTTCGATCAGGGCGGGGTCCAGATCGAGCCGGTTGAGCAGTTCGTTGGTGACCATCACGCCGAGATCGATGGCGTTCAGGTCCTTGTAGGCGGTCAGTTGCCGGGTGAATGGGGTGCGTAGCCCGGCGACGATGGCGATGCGCTCGCCGGGGATGTTCATGGAATTCACGGTGGCCACGGGGTTCTCCTTCTGTTCCAGCGCGCGGGAACCCGCGCTTGGCCACAGTTCATCAAATGTTTGGGCGAGTTGCTTGTACGATGTGGTGGCATTGCGGTTGGGTTGGTGAACACAAGCCAAGTTCTGGCGTGGTGTGCAATCAATGGAGAGCGGAAGAGGCAGGTCAGACTGACCTTGGAAGGCGGTTAGACTGACCTTGGAGGGCGGTTAGACTGACCTTGGAGGGCGGTCCAACTGACTTTGGAGGGCAGTCGACGGTCAGACTGACCTTGGAGGGTGGTTAGACTAACGCGCGATGTCAACGAGCAGAAACGGTTTCGCGGCGGTTGACTAGGGGGCTGAGACTGAG
>CAVRCC010000004.1:0-15037 GCA_963719395.1 uncultured Gammaproteobacteria bacterium
AAATTTTGGTGAATCTCGGTAAGACAGAAGAGACGGCCATCACCGCCGAGGATACGGCCGATACCACCAAGATTTTTGCCAGCACCAAGTTCAATGGCGATGGCATCGTGCCCGCCGGCGCCGCCGATGACGAGGCCACCCAAGCGGTGATCGAAGACATCATCGCCTGCGTCGGAGCGGAGGAGGACCGCGGCGGTGCGCCGGGCGTATCGCAGGATAAGATCGAGCAGTTCTTTACCGAAGCCCAGGCGTATTCCGACTGGTGGCTGGAGACGGAACGTGATGCCGCCAACATCCTCCCGTTCGGTGAGGGAACCGAAACCGCCGTGGCTGTCTTCGAGGCGGTCAAGGCCAAGGTGGACGATTATTTCACCCGCTGCCGGCTGGCCGCGTTCGATTTCCGCGCCGCCGAGCCGCTGAATCCCACGCCGGCGGAATACGGGGCGCTCGCCAGGAAGAATCTTTCGGCCGCCACCGAAGAGGTCGCCGCCCTACCGCTGGCGAAAATCGAAGCCGGCAAATCGTTGCCGCTCGAAAAAGGGCTCAATCCCGCCTGGACCGCCGCGATGGCGGAGTTTCGCGCGAAAGTCGCGCAGCCGCTGCTGGGCGATAAGACCAGCCTGGATGCCGACGAGTGGGAGGCGTTGTGCGTGATATTCGCCGCCCACGAAACCTGGTTGAGTAACAAGAAGGGCGCCGCCGTCGAGGCGCTGGGAATAAAACGGGTCCGCGCCATCCTGGCCGGCGACTATCGGCAAACGCTGATGGCGCTGGTCGAACGGGACAAGGCCCTTGCGGGCGCGGCGAACGCCATCGTTTCGGTGGACCGGCTGGTTCGCTACCACCGCGATCTGTTCCGGCTACTGAACAACTTCGTCTCGTTCCGCGAGTTCTACACGCCCGGTCCCAAGGCCATTTTCCAGGCCGGCACCCTGTATCTGGACGGCCGGAGCTGCGAGCTGTGTCTGCGGATTGCGGATATCGGCAAACACAGCGGGCTGGCCCATCTGAGCGGAACCTATCTGGCCTACTGCGAGTGCCAGCGCGGCGCCGAAAAAATGACCATCGTGGCCGCTTTCACCAACGGCGACGCGGACAACCTGATGGTCGGCCGCAATGGTGTGTTTTTCGACCAGCAGGGTCGGGACTGGAATGCCGCCATCGTCAAGATCGTCGAGCATCCGATCAGTGTCCGGCAAGCGTTCTGGTATCCCTACAAGCGCATCGGCAAGATGATCGGGGAGCAGATCGAGAAGATGGCCGCCGCCCGGGAAAAGGCGGTTCACGATCAGGCGGCGGCGGGCGTCGCGGATACCGCGCAGAAAACAGATGCCGGCAAGGCTCCGGCCGCGCCGCCGTTCGATGTCGGCAAGTTCGCCGGTATCTTCGCCGCCATCGGCTTGGCCGTCGGCGCCATCGGTACCGCCATCGCCTCGGTGATGACCGGGTTCATCACCCTGAAGGCGTGGCAGATGCCGCTCGCCATCGTCGGCTTGGTGCTGGTGATCTCCGGCCCGTCCATGGTGATCGCCTACCTCAAGCTCCGCAAGCGCAATCTGGCGCCCTTTGCTCGACGCTAACGGTTGGGCGGTCAATACCCGCGCCATTATCAACATTCCTTTTGGCGCCTCGCTCACGCAGGTGGCCGCGCTGCCGCCAGGGGCGCAACGCTCGTTTACCGACCCCTTCGCGGAGAAGAAACGGCCCTGGAAGTTCTACCTGTTCCTCCTGCTACTGATCGGCGGCGTCGCCTTCCTCTGGCACAAGGGCTATCTCCAGGAATGGCAGGAGCGGTTCGCCGCTAAGGATACTCCTGCAGTCGTTGAGGGCGCGGCCAAACCAGCCGCACCGGCTCCAGCGCCTGCGCCGGCTGCTCCGCCCGACTGCTCCAGCCACACCGGCTGCTCCAGCCACACCGGCTGCTCCAGCCGCGCCCGAACCGCGCTGCACCTGCGCCCGCCGCACCGAAATAAGCGAGCGAAGGGAACGGCATCACTCGATCGGACTACGGCGGGCGTTTGGCCCGCCGTAGCGACCGTTCTGTGATAAAAATGCGATATCCATCGCCGATGATGACGTTTTGGCGTCGAGGGGCGATGGAGATCTCCATGGGGGCGGATACCGATACCGAGTTGAAACGAATGGCGCGTCATGTGCTGCTCGTCGAGGACGACCGCGAGATCGCCGCGCTGGTCGAACTGCATCTCCGCGATATCCACTGCGCGGCCGACATCGCCGGGCGCGGGCAGGATGCGCTCACACTCCACGCCCGCAACCGCTACGACCTGGTAATCCTGGATCTGATGCTGCCCGATCTGGACGGTCTGACGGTCTGCCAGCGGCTACGGGCCAGCGGCGACTACGTGCCGATCCTGATGCTGACCGCCAAGTCGTCGGAACTCGACCGGGTGCTGGGTCTGGAACTGGGCGCCGATGATTATCTGGTAAAGCCCTTCAGCTTCCCGGAACTGCTCGCTCGCGTGAAGGCGCTGCTGCGCCGGGCCGAAGCCCTGCGTGGCAATAGCGCAGCGCCGCCAGACGGCGCGCGCATCACCCGTGGCCCCCTCACGATCGAAGTGGACCAGCGCCGGGTGACCCTGGCGGGCCAGGAATTGGCGCTGACCGCCAAGGAGTTCGATCTGCTGCTGCATTTCGCCCGCCAGCCCGGCCGGGTGTTCAGCCGTGGCCAATTGCTGGATCAGGTTTGGGGTTACGGCCACGAGGGCTACGAGCACACGGTCAATTCGCACATCAATCGCCTGCGCGCCAAGCTGGAGCCGAATCCGGCGGAACCCCGCTACATCCTCACCGTCTGGGGAGTCGGCTACAAGTTCGCCGAATCATGCTGAACACCCTGTACGGCAAGCTGGCCCTGGCGCTGGCGGCGCTATTGGGCGCCATCGGCCTGAGCTACGGCCTGATCAGCCACGCCCTGACCCAGCGTTATCTCCAGGAAGCGCAGCAGAGCTTCAATCGCGATCTGGCCCGCAATCTGGTCGCGGATCAGCGCCTGATCGCTGAAGGCAAGCTCGACCCGAAGGCGCTGAAAGCCACTTTCGAGCGCTACATGACCATCAATCCCAGCATCGAAATCTATTGGCTGGACACGACCGGCGCGATTCTCGCCTACTCCGCCGAGCCGGCGGCGGTCAAACGCGACCGGGTGGCGCTGGAGCCGATCCGGGCGTTCCTGGCCGGCGCCGAGTTGCCGATTCTCGGCGACGATCCACGCAGCCACGACGCCCGCAAAAGCTTCTCGGTGACGCCCATTCCCGCGACAGAACCGCCCGAAGGCTACCTGTACGTGGTGTTGCGCGGCCAAATGTATGAATCCTTCGAGCGCCTCTATCAAGACAGTCTGCTGCTGCGACTCAGCGCCTGGGTGTTGGCCGGCAGTCTGCTGGCGGGGTTGCTGGCGGGGTTGCTGTTGTTCCGCCTGCTGACCCGCCGACTGCGGCGGCTGACGGCGGTGGTCGATGCCTTCCAGCACGGTGAGTTCGCCACTTACGTTCCCTATCGCAGGCAAGGCGGCGGCGGTGACGAGATCGAGCAACTGGGGACCCATTTCGACCGGATGGCCGAACGCTTGCAAGCCTTGATCGGCGCCTTGCGGGAGCGCGACACCCTGCGGCGCGAACTGGTCAATCACGTCTCGCACGATTTACGCACGCCGCTGGCCGCGCTGCACGGCTATCTGGAAACGCTGCAACTGAAAGCCGACCGGCTGTCGTCCACCGAACAGCAAGTCTATCTCGACGCCGCCCTGCGCCACTCGCGGCGACTGGGTCGGCTGGTGGGCGATCTGTTCGAACTGGCCAAGTTTGACGCCCACGCCATCCAGCCGCGCCACGAGCGTTTTCCCGCCGCCGAGCTGTTGCAGGACATCGCCCAAAAGTACCAGATCGCCGCGCGCGAGCACCGAATCCAGCTCGATTTGCGTCTGCCGCCCACGGCGCTGTTAGTCGAGGCCGACATCGGCATGATCGAGCGGTTGCTGGACAACCTGATTCTCAACGCCTTGCATCACACGCCGTCCGGGGGGTGCATCACTCTCGAACTCAGCGAACGGGAGAACAGCGCCCGCTTCGCCATTACCGACACCGGCCACGGCATCGCACCCGAGGATTTGCCGTTCGTGTTCGACCGCTTCCATCGCGGTTCGAGCCGGGCAGAGGACGATGGTAACCACCTGGGACTGGGGTTGGCCATCGCCCGGCGCATCGCCGAATTGCATGGCGGCGAACTGCGGGTGAGTAGCGAGTTGAACCAAGGAACCCGGTTTACGTTCGATCTACCGGTCCGCGCGTCCCGAGCGGGTTGCCCCAGGCTCGAAACGCGGGCCGGCGAAAAATCGGCGTCGTGATGGAAATGTGATGGTTCCGTGAGTGCTCCGTGAAGCCAGGGCGGCACAGTGCGTACCGGGTAACCCAGCGGTTCCCGAACTCTCACGCACATAGACGGAGGACTTGACGATGAAACGGTTAACCACCTTGACGGCATCCCTGTTGCTGGCCGCTCCCTTGACCGGTGGCTGGACGCAATCTCTGGAAGGTTCTATCAGCATCGCCCGCAGTGGCGAACCGATGTATGAGGTGACGATCACCAACATCACCCGTGGCGCATTCTTCACCCCGATTCTGGTGGCGAGTCACCGCTCCGGCGTGAATCTGTTCACCCTGGGCCAACCCGCCAGCGACGAACTGGCGATCCTGGCCGAAGGCGGCGATGTCGGTCCGCTAGCGCAGGTGTTGCGTGCGAATCCTCGGGTCATCGATGTCGCCGATTCGGGAGGGTTGCTGAAGCCTGGTGAGTCGGTCACGGTCCGGGTCGCGGCCCGGAGCGCCGACCGTATCAGCCTCGCCGCGATGATTTTGCCGACCAACGATGGCTTCATCGCGCTAAACGGCATGGAAGCCCCACGGTTTGGCAGTCTGAATGACCGAGTTCCCGGTTATGACGCCGGTTCCGAGCCCAACGACGAGCTTTGCGCGTCGATCCCCGGTCCACAATGTGGTGGTACAGGGGTCTCGCCCACCGCAGGCGGGGAAGGCTTCGTGCATGTTCATGCCGGGATTCATGGCATCGCTGATTTGAAACCCGAACTATACGATTGGCGCAATCCGATGGCGTCGGTCAAGATTATAAGGGTTGCCCGCTAACAGCCCTGCAGGCGGTGGGCTACGGCCCGCCCTGATTCTTGATTCGCAAGCATCGGCTTTGCCCGCAGTGATTTCACTGGGTATGCGAACCGGGCGGGTTCCTCGGCCCCGACCGAGGTCACGCCCCCACGGGTGAACAGGTACAGACCATCAGCCCTCCGTATTCAGCCCCGCCGCCAGGCGTGAAAGCGTTCCACCCAAGCCAGCAACTTTTCGGGTGCATGGGCCTTCTTCCAGACGCCGGCAGCGTACTTGTTGGCTTCGGCCAGCGTTGGGTAAATATGGATGGTGCCGAGAATTTTGTTCAGGCCGATGCCGTGGCGCATGGCGAGGATGTACTCGGCCAGCAAATCACCCGCGTGCTCGCCGACGATGGTCACGCCGAGAATCTTATCCTTGCCCGGCACGGTCAGCACCTTGACGAAACCGTGAGCCTCGCTGTCGGCGATGGCGCGATCCAGATCGTCGATGCCGTACACGGTGACTTCGTGGGGAATGCCCTTTTCCTTCGCCTCCTGTTCGTTCAAACCCACCCGCGCCACTTCGGGATCGACGAAGGTGGACCAGGGAATCACCGAGTAATCAGCTTTGAATTTTTTGAGCGGATCAAACAGGGCGTTCACCGCCGCGTACCAGGCTTGATGGGCGGCGGTGTGGGTGAACTGATAGGGTCCAGCCACGTCGCCGGCGGCGTAGATGTTGGGATAGAGGGTTTGCAAGTAGTCGTTGGTCTCCACGGTGCGGGCACGGGTAGTGGGAATACCGAGTTCCTCCAGCCCATAACCGGTAGTGTTCGCCACCCGCCCCACCGCGACCAGCACCGCGTCGAACGGAACGCGCACATCCTGGCCCTCGTACTCGGCGATTAACACCTTCTCGCCGTTCTCCACCACGAACTGCTTGGCCTTGTGGTTGACGAGTACGTTGACGCCTTCCGTGCGGAAGCGCTGCGTCACCAGTGCCGAGACTTCCGGGTCTTCGCGGATCAGGATACGCGGCGCCATCTCTACCTGGGTGACCCGACTGCCGAGGCGAGCGAAGGTCTGGGTCAGTTCCGAACCGATCGGCCCGCCGCCCAGCACCACCAGGCGCTTCGGTAACTCGCGCAGATTCCAGACGTTATCCGACGTAAGGTAGCCGATCTCCTCCAGCCCCGGAATCGGCGGCACGAACGGTCGGGCGCCGGCAGCGATGACGATGGCGCGGGTGGTCAGCGTCTGCGCGCCTTCAGCGGTGGTCACCGCCACCGTCCAGGGTGAGGTGATTTTCGCCGTGCCCTCGACCACGTCCACGCCGAGTCCCGTATAACGCTCCACCGAGTCGTGCGGCTGGATGGTCCGGATCACCCGCTGGACCCGCTCCATCACCTCGGCGAACTCGAACTCGGCCTTCGCCTCGCGGAGGCCGAACTCGGAGGAGCGCTGGATATGCGAGAGCAGCTTGGCCGAACGGATCAGCGCCTTGGACGGCACGCAACCGGTGTTCAGGCAATCGCCGCCCATCCGGTGCTTCTCGATCAAGGTCACCTTGGCCTTGACCGCCGCCGCGATGTAGGCCGTCACCAGTCCGGCGGAACCGGCGCCGATCACCACCAGATTGCGGTCAAAGCGCTTCGGCTTTTGCCACTTCGCATACACCCGTCGCGCCTTGACCATGGCGACGATCTGCTTGGCGATCAGCGGAAAAATTCCCAGCAGGGCGAAGGAAGCCAGCAGTCCGGGCGACAGGATGCCTTGCAGCGAGTCGATTCGCGCCAGTTGGGTGCCGGCGTTCACGTAGACCAGAGTGCCAGCCAACATACCGAGCTGGCTGACCCAATAAAACGTCCAGGTGCGGATGGGGGTGAGGCCCATCACCAGGTTGATGACGAAGAACGGGAAAATCGGGATCAGCCGCAAGGTGAACAGATAGAAGCCGCCCTCCTTTTCGATGCCGGCGTTGATCGCCTTGAGCTTGTCGCCAAACCGGCCCTGCACCCAGTCGCGCAGCACGAAGCGCGCTACGAGAAAAGCCAGGGTAGCGCCGATCGTGGAAGCGAACGAAACGATGACCGTACCCCACAGCAGACCGAAGATGGCGCCTGCCGCCAGGGTCATGATCGCCGCGCCCGGCAGCGACAGGCCGGTCACCGCGACGTAGATCAGGAAGAACAACCCGGCCGTCAGCCAGGGATGCGCCGCCCGGTAGGCTTCGATGACCGCCTGCTGGGACTTGAAATAGTCCAGGCTGAAAAATCGCCCCAAATCCAAGGCGAAGAAGAGGCCGATCAGCAGGGCGAACGCCAGGATAAGCAGGAGTTTGCGGGCATTCATGATAAAGGCTCCAGTAGCCGCGCGGCGCGGTCGATCGATCGTGAGCGATGCAAAGTTGGGGCAACGATGCCCCTCGGTGGGTTCAGCGCAGCGGCGTATTCGAGGCAAGCTTTTCCATCACCGATTCGATCATCGAGCAGCGTTTCGGTCGTTCCAGTTTGAAACGGCCGTCCATTTTCATGGGGGTGCGCCTCAGTCGGTGGGTGGTGCGAGTGGCCCGGTTCAAGCGGGTTCATGGATGCTTACGCCGCCCGCACGACTTTGGATGCAGCCCGAGACTCCATTCGACAACCGGCCAAACCCATCTTCAGGCTCCCGCCCGGATGCGGGAGCCTGCGATGCAAGGGGTGGCGCGCATGGCGCCGGGGTGGTGAGAGCATTCCGAGAGTTGCAGCACTCGCCTTCAGCCCCTCCCTGTGGGGGGCGCTTTCGTGCAGCTTCTGAAACCTGTTGCGAAATGTTAGAAGGGCGGGTCCGGTTGATCCACGGGTGGTAAGGCATGGCGCGCCTAGCAACCGGCGGATAGTCATTGGCAGCCCGTGGTGAGGAGGGCGACCGTCAGAGTCGACGGCGATGGTCGGCCTCCTCGGCGAACGCCGCCGATTCCGCGCCAGCACGCCCCCGCACCAGTCGCACCTCGCCGCCGACGGCGATCTCGCCGCCTTCGATCACGAAGCAGTCGAGCGCGAGCTTGCCGTCGAAGCGCCGGTAGATGCCCCGGGTGATTTCCTTGTCCTGGACCAAGGTGTCGGGGTCGTAGGAGGTCATGATGCAGCGCAGCCGCAAATCCCGGACGCCGACGAGTACTTGGCCGATCCGCAGGCGCGCGCCCGGCCATTCGCGCTCGGCCAATCCCTCGACGCCGCCGATCACGAGGTTGGGCCGCAAGCGGCGAGAGTCGTGACCGAAGGCCGCGATCGCGCCGTCGGTGGCCACCAGCAACGGCAGCACGTCGAAGCGCTCGGCGCCGTCGCAGCGCACCAGTTTCGCGCCCGGCCCGGCGATGTCCGCCACCTCGGCGGCGACCGCCGGATCGTCCCACGGCCGACCGTCCACCCTGACTTCGCCCTGCGTGCCCAGCGTGCCTTGATGGCCCAGAAAGCGCGGATGCGAGCGCGAGGTGATCAGTCGGCCTCCGGCGTCCTCGACATGCATCACCCGGTCGCCTTCGATACCGAGAGGCCCGATCCCGACCCGTTGCAACTGCTCTCCGGCCATCGTTTTGACCGGATATCGCCAGATCTCCGCGACCTTCATCGTCACCTCTCTTTTCGGGTCGGCACGCGAGCCTCCCAACGAGGCGGCGCCGAGCAGCATCGGCCTCGTGCCGGAACGCGCGCGAGTGCGCGCGACTGCGGAGCTTCCCGTTCCGCAAGCCACCGTTTCGTTCGGGCGTCGACCGCCGTCCTGGCGGGATCCCCAGCAAGGCGTCACCGCCGACCTTGGGTAGCTCCTGGCCAGGTTCGGTCGTCCGCTCCATGGCCGGGTCGCGCCCAAGTGGTGGGTGGTCGATAACCCTCGAGTCAAGCGTATAGAGAACCTCTAAAAATACAATCCATTGGATCGGAACTGACTTTCGCCTCCCCCACCGAGGGTTGGAAGCAGGGCTAAAGTGGCGCCGGTATCCTTTCCATATTCTCCTCCTCCCACGTCTCCGCCCTGGGAACAGGAGGGTTTCAACACAGCCGCTCGCTCGTTGCAAGGAGGGTCGCTGGAGGAGCGGCGCGCGCGGCTACTCCAGCGGGATGCGACGCGTGTTCCGGGCCAGCCACTGGTCGAAGGTTTGCAACGCGGGGTTGAGTGACCGGGCCACCGCCAGGTCGCGCGCGCCACAGTAGTCCGCCTCGAAGTCGCGCTTGAACTGGAACATGTTGCCGAGATCCTCCGCGCCCGGGAACCCGAAACCGCGATAGACCTCGGGTGGCACGGCGTTGTAGCGCACCTCTCGACCCAGCGCCCGGCCCAGCGCGGCGGCCATCTGCGCGCCGGTCAGATGCTCGCCGGCGATGCCGACGGTCTTGCCGACGAACTCGGCGCCTTTCTTGAAAATGCCGTAGGCGCACCCGCCGATGTCCTCGGAGGCGATCCCGGGCAATTTCTTGTCGCCCATCGGTAAGGTGATGGCCAGCGCGCCGTCTGGGCCCGTCTTCGGACCCATGCCGAAGTGGATGAAGTTATCCCAGTAGAACGAGGTCAGCAGGAAGGTGACCGGCAGGCCGAGGTCGGCGAAAAATGCGTTGGCTTCGCCTTTGGCGTCGAAATGCGGCACCTTGTACTGGCCCATGAGCGTGGGCATGCGATCATCGCTCAACGGCACCCACTGGCGCGTGTCTTCCAGGGTGGACCAGATGACGTGCTGGAGGCTGGCGTGTTTCGCCGCTTGGGCCATCGCTCGGGCTTCGGCCTGCTCCTTTTCGGGCGAGAAGTGCGCCCAGAAAAACGTCACGCAGTACGCCCCGTAGGCGCCTGCGAACGCCCGCTTCAGACTCTCCACGTCGTCGACGTCGGCCGCGACGACCTCGGCGCCCAGCCCGGCCAGTGCTTTCGCCCTGGCAGAGTTGACGTCTCGCGTCAGCGCACGGGCCGTGAAACCGCCGCTGGGGTCGCTCTGAATGGCGCGAACCAAGCCGTTCCCCTGCGCGCCGGTCGCACCTACGACCGCAATGATTTTCTTCTCAGCCATGGCGATTCTCCTTCGTCGAGTTGAACGGGGAACAGGCGGGGTTAAACGTCGGCATCGATCCGTGGTCGAACGGAGAGCCGACCGGCGGCGCGCGCCAGTTTTGGCGGTGTTTCGGCCCGTCGCCGCCAATCCACCACCCTGGTATGACATCGGTAAAGACCACAAATTTGCGTTCGCAACGGGTCCTTCCGCCTTTTCCCGTCGGGCATGGCGCGGTCCAGGACGCTCCAGAAGACCGGCGTGGGCAGCGGTTCCCCGAGATGCGCCCGTTCGCGCGCGACCCCGCAATCGCTCGGCCACAGGGGGCGCTGAAGCCGTTTCCAGCGGACAATGAGTTCGTCGTCTTTGCCCGTGCCAGGCGACTTCCGGCAACGGTTATACCTCACTGCATTGCGGTGACGCCGCATCACCCCCGATATCCTGGCTTCATCCAGGCCACATCGGGATCATCCTTTCAGGAGACTTCAATGACGATCAAAACGTTCGGATACGCCGCCCAGAGCGCCACCGCACCGCTAACGACCTTCCCCTTCGAGCGGCGCGAGCCGGGTCCGGGCGACGTGCACATCGAAATCCTCTACTGCGGCGTGTGCCACTCGGACCTGCACACCGTCCGCAACGAATGGAAGAACACGGTGTATCCGGTGGTGCCCGGCCATGAGATCGTCGGTCGGGTCGCGCGGGTCGGCGACGAGGTTCGGGCGTTTAAGGTCGGCGATCTGGCGGGGGTGGGCTGCATGGTCGATGCCTGCGGCGCCTGCCCCGACTGTCAGGCAGGCCTGGAACAATTCTGCCCCACGTTCACCCTGACCTACAACAGCCCCGACCCGCACACCGGCCAGATGACCTACGGCGGGTACTCCAACCGGATCGTCGTCGACCAACGGTTCGTGCTGCGGGTGCCGGAGACGCTCGACCCAGCCGCCGTCGCGCCGCTGCTGTGCGCGGGCATCACCACCTACTCGCCGCTGCGGCAATGGAACGTCGGCCCGGGCGACACGGTCGGGGTCGTCGGTCTCGGCGGCCTGGGGCACATGGCGGTGAAGTTCGCCCATGCCTTCGGTGCTCGCGTGGTGCTGTTCACCACCTCGCCGGGCAAGACCGCCGACGCCCGGCGGCTGGGCGCCGACGACGTGGTGGTCTCGACGCACCCCGACGCGATGCAGCCGCACGCCAACCGCTTCGATTTCATCCTCGACACCGTGGCTGCGCCGCACTCCCTGGACGCTTACCTGCAGTTGCTCAAGCGCGACGGCACGCTGTGTCTGGTGGGGGCGCCGCAAGACCCGCACCCTCCGCTGGAGGTCTTCAACCTGATCTTCAAGCGCCGACGGCTGGCCGGCTCGCTGATCGGCGGCATCCGGGAGACGCAGGAGATGCTCGACTTCTGCGCCGAACACGCCATCGTCTCGGACATCGAACTGATCCCGATCCAGAAGATCGACGAGGCCTACGAGCGAATGCTGCGAGGCGACGTGAAATACCGGTTCGTCATCGACCTGGCGTCGCTGGAACCGGACGCGGCGACCGCGTAGGGACGCTCGGTACCGTAGGGGATGACGGTTTGCCGCGCAACCCTGCCGCGCCGTGTAACCCCTTGTTCTGGTTGATGGCCGCGCCTGATCGGGCGGTAGCTATCCGTAGCAGCGGTGGATAAACGGCACGGTCTAGCGTGGTGCGATCGAAGTCCGCGAAGTTTGGGGCTTCATCAACCTTTCGGTCAGCCGAGCATCCGTCCGTGCCCCAACCCACGCCACTACGAACGGAAACTCTGATTCCATTCGAGGAAATAACGTGAAACTCTCGATCCGCCGCGATCCGAAGTCCGGGACGATAGGCAAACAGAAGTACGCCCTCTCCATCCGCGCCCAACTGAGCGAGGCTGAGACCACGTGGGTCCGCGCGAACAAACTGGAAGGGGAGATGCTACTGTATTTTGAAGGAACCACCGCCGACCAATACGGGTCCGCCGGCGCGATGCTGCGCATCATGCGGGACGTCGATCTGACCGTTGGCAAGCTCATCGAAGGCGTGACTCTCACCTGCGACAACCTCGGCCAACTACTGGGGGTTGAGGCGCAAGTCCTTGAGGCCACCCAAAACCTCCAGCGTTACCTCGTTGTCGCCGCGACCTTTGGCAAAGAGACGGTGGTCGACCTGGACGCGGCAATCCGCCCCGGGGATGGGCGGCGTTAGCGGCGTCGTACAGGGGGAGTAGGTCAACCGAGCCGCCGATGCGGCTTGGTCGCCGCACCGCTCGCCAACAGCAGTTCGCGGCGGGGCCGACCGCACCGGTTGGGAGCGGGACGAGCGCCGCCGCGTGATTCTCTCCGGCAAGGCGGGCGTGATCCAGCACCACGATGGATCGGCGCCGCCGTTCGGCTGAAGCTCGCACCGAGACCCGGCGATGCAAAATGCCCGCTACTGTGGAACACTAACGGCCCCATCCCCACGCGAGATCCGTGGATGCTGTACGACCCGACTATCAACCGACTGTGCGCCGCCTTCCCGGCCTGTTTCAGCCGGCTGGACCCCAAGCCGCTCAAAATCGGCCTGGAGGAGGAACTGCTGGCGCTGGCCGGGGTGCATCCGGCCCTGACCGACCTGACCCCGCCCCAACTCCTCCAGGCGCTTCAGTTCTACGCCCAGCGGCCGGCCTACCGCCGGTCGCTGGCGAAGGGCGGCCCCCGCTACGGGCTGGACGGGCAACCGGCCGGCGAGGTGACGCCCGAGCAGCAGCGAGACGCCTCGCCGCGCCCGAAGAAATCGACCGCGCCGGAACCGCCGGCGACGGCGGGTCCACCGGCCGCGCCCGCCGTCGACCCGAAAGCCCTCCTCCAGGAAGGGATCGCCCCGGCCATTGCCGGCACGCCGGACGCGGCCATCGACGGCGGGTTCCGGCCGGAGAAGCCGGCAGTGCCGACGTTCGAGCCGAAGGCCGAGCCGGAGGCGGCGACCCCGCCCGCGCCGGCACCGAAAGCGCCAACACCGAAAGCACCCGCGCCGGCACCGAAAGCGCCAACACCGAAAGCGCCAACACCGAAAGCACCCGCGCCGACACCAAAAGCGCCGGCACCAAAAGCACCCGCGCCGACACCAAAAACACCCGCGCCGAAAGCACCCGCGCCGACACCGAAAGCGCCCACGCCGCCCGGGGCCCCGGCGATGGGATACGCCAAGCTGAGCCTGAAGAGACGGACCTGAAAAAAACTATGGAGGCAAACTCAGCTTGACGAGTCGTGCCTCGAGTGCGGCCAAGTAGGGTTCAGGCTGTTGACGGAAACGCAACTGGAGCACCCGCGTCTGCCGGAGTTTGCCGAGTTGCCGACGTTCTTCCTGCCACTGCACCCAGTCGACCTGGCCTAATTGGCGCGGCGTCAGCGGCTGCAGCCCACTGAGGACTGCGGAGAGTACCCGTACCGAACCGCGGAGGATCAGGCTGGGGGTGGCGACCTTGCGTCCGGTGATGCGGCGCTCGTGGTGACGCAACTTGCCGAACAGATGCTCCAGGTCGTTGTTGGTGCGCGGTAAGTCGGCGACCTCGTAGCAGGGGAATAACCCGGTCCAATAACGCTGGGTGATCTCCAGGAAGTGGGAACCCCAGGCGTGCAGTGCCTCCCCCGCCGGGGTGAGCCGTTCAGCGGCGAACGACGCCAGCAGGGCCTGGTACTGCGCCCGGACGCGCGCGGCCGGCGACCGGTCGGGATTGGCCAGGATCGCGGTGGCCTGACCGAGCCAGGTAAAGAACAGAATCAAGCTGGGCCAGTAGGCGGCGGTGGCGGTCAGGGCTTTGTCCAGGATCGCGTGCATCCGTTGTAACGGTTTGGGCAGGCCCCCCTTTTTTGACCGACCCGGGTCAGACTGGCGTCGATGGCCGCCAAGCGTTCGTGCAGTTGCACCCCACCCGGCACCAAAGGGGCTTGCCCCTCATCGGCCAAGGCGCCACGGACCGCGGCACAGGAACCCTGAATGATCTGCGCTTCCTCGTCCTCGCGTCCGCCCAACGCCCGCTCCAGTGGCCGGATGCCCCGCACCCGTTTCTTCAGCTCCTTTTTGGCATGCCGATCGGCTTCCCACGCCGGGCCGGCGGCTTGCTTGAGATAATGGTAGTGACATAATTGATGCGGCACCCCCGGGAAGACCTCGGCGACCGCCTGACCGATACTGGATTGCCCATCGCTCACCACGCCCACTACCGGGGCGCTTAACCCCGCCACCGCCTCGCGCAGCAACGCCGCCAGGTCCCCGTGACTCGAGGACAGGAGACTGCGTGCCGCCAGCACCTCCTCCGAGAGCACCTCGCGAATCACCCATAACACCTCGTGACCGACCTCCGGTTGCAAGCCATCAATGGCGAGGATCAACCGACCTTGGGCATCGAGCCGGGCGCATCGTTCGGGATGGTGGCGCACCGACAGCGCGACCCGTTCGTCATAGCGTTCCAGCAAATACTGGACGTTCCGTTGACTGATCGGCACCTGGTGGGTCCGCAAGGCCGCGTGAATCTGCGGGGCGCTGGCGCGGGCCTGGTAGCGATGCGCCCCAATAAACGCCACCACGTCCAGCCCATATTCATAATGCGGCAAGACCAGGTGTCCTTCTTCCAGTGGGTGTACCGACCGATGGTAACGGGTGCAAGCCGGATTCTCACAGCGCCCCATCGACACCTTCAGGCACCACAGCCCCTCCAGCGTCGCCACCTTGCGCCGGTGGGTGTAGCCGATCCGCAGGGTCTCTCCGCACTCGGGACACGTCATCGATTCGGGGCGCAACCGCCGCTCCAGGGTCGCCTCCGCGCGTCGCGTCTTCATGGCACACCTCCATCTCACCTCCAAGGTCGTTCCTTCCTATCCGGTTAGACCATACCTAAGCGGAGTTTGCTT
>CAVRCC010000005.1:0-17334 GCA_963719395.1 uncultured Gammaproteobacteria bacterium
ATGGCTTGCATGGTCAGGCTCTTTTCACGAAGACTTCAAACAGGGGAAATCCAGGATGGCTCAGTGCCCACTACTCGCCTCGAAGACCTCTCCCAGGCGGCTGACCTCCAACAGGCGCTCGCCCCACAGCTCCAGCCGCTTCGGGGGTGCTTCCCGCAACCGGTCTTCTGCCCAAGCCGGCAGTTCGCCAAAACGTCGCATCAATTGCCGGCGTAAAACCCGAATTTCACCCTGCTGTAAACCCTGCTGTAATCCCTGCTGCAAACCCTGCTGTAATCCTTTTTTAATCCCGATTCGCTCCACGCTCGTCACATAACGCATAACCTGTTGCTCCTCATACTGTTTTAGCTCCGCCCATAACCGGTCTTCCGCCGCCTCCGGCAACACCAATACCCAATCCAGAAAGCGGAAGAGTTCGAGCACGTCTTGGCGCGACCATCCCCGGTGATACAGTCCGCGCGCCAGTCGCCATTTCCAAGCGTAGCGCGCGTCCGGATCCCGTGCCGTGTCCTGGGCTTTGAGGTGCGCCAACGCCACCACCGCGAACGGGTTGGCGTGAGTTTCCAACTCCGCTTCTCGATCCCGATAGTCCAGCAGTTTGACCAGCGGATAGCGCCAATGCAGCGCGCAGCCCCATAAATCCTGCCGATATGCCCTCGGTCGCCAGCGTCGCCGGCCATCCGTCAGCACCGCCAGACTGACCACCGGGCGCTGGTAGCGGTCGCGAATGCGGCTATGGTAGGTGAACATCCGTTCGGCGAAGTTCGCCTCGTACTGGCCCTGCACCTCGACATGGACCAGCACCCACACCTCGTCGCCGTCTCGTCGCCAAACCTGAATCAGCTTGTCGGCGTAGCGCCGTCCAGGCGCGCATCCGCGTGATCTGCTGCAATTCCTTGTCCAGAAAGGCGTACCCACGCTCCCAGTCGATGCCTGCGTGGACGGCGGGAAAGAAAAAAGCAGTGAAAGCGGCGAAGTAGCGCTCCAACACGTCCTTCCACGGGGAATCGTAATCGATCATCGCGCGCTCCGGTTCAGCAGCGCGGCCCGGTTGCGTGCCGTGGCGGCGACGTCGAAAGCGCTCCAGGCCAGGAAGTCCCGTGCGCTATCACGATCCAGATAGCCGCTGACTGCAACGGGTTGGTCTGCGTTGATGAGTGGGGCGGCTGGCGCCTCATCTGCCGATCTCCAGAGTGAGTGCGTCAAAGCCTTCGGTTTACTTCCAGGGTGGATCATCAGCCCTTCCGTCGCCGGCCCGCCTCACAACGCTTCAACCTCAGTCGAGTCGCCGTAGGTTTCGATCCCAAGCCGCTCCGCCACCTTTTGCGCCCGCCCGTCGATCATTGGCGAGATCACGATCAGCCGGTTCGCCTTACGTTCGTGACGCTCTTCGTAGAACCGCGCCTTGCGCTCGAAAATGTACATCCCCGCCTTGTCAATGGATGATTTCAACTCGCAGATCAGCAACAGGCCGTTTTTGATGATCACATCCAGTTCTACTTGGTCAGGCCGGCCAAACACCACGCCCCGGTCGTCGTATTCGTTGACGTTGAGCACCTGCACGCCGAAGTTCTTTTCCAGAATTCCGGCCAGCGCGTCGCGGAACGCCTTTTCCGATTGCAGACCCCAGCGCGCTCCCAGCGCCCCGATGCCGCGTTCGTGTTTCTGGGCCTGGGCCATGATCTCTTCGTGGAGCCGCCGGAGTTCCTCCTGGTTTGCCTCCCACTTGCGGTTTTGCTCTTCGCGGTCGCGGTTCAGGTGTTCGTAGAGTTTGTTGAACTCTTCACGCTGCTCCGCTTGATGCTCGTCCCACTTGCGGTTTTGCTCGTCCCACTTGCGGTTTTGCTCGTCCCACTTATGGTTTTGCCCGTCCCACTTGGAATTCTGTTCCTCCCATTTGCGGGTTTGTTCTTCCCGGTCGCGGCGCAATTCGGCCAAGAGGTCGTAAAACCGGTCCTGGGTCTCCGTGCGGCCGGCGTACTCCGCCGCGTCAGGTCCAGAATGTAGGCGCGAAAGTCTGGGTCGTCCCGCAGCCAACCCGGCAATTCCCGCTTGATTGTTTCTTTCAAGGATTCCGTATCCATCCTCACCTCCACCTATCCAGGTTCATGCTCGCGCCTCCCGCCTCCCGCCGGATCACGGCTCCGGCCGCACGGACAGGGGATCCATGCAGCCAAAAGTCTACTCGCCGCGCCATAGCCGCGAGATGCTGGCATGGCCGTTGAACATCCGGGAAAGCGCCGTCGCGTGACGCCCAGTTGACGGGCGGCTTCGGTGGCCGTTAAGCCGAGCACCGGCAGGATGTCTTCCCGGAGCGTCGCGCCCGGATCGGGAGGTTCGAATAGGCGTCCCATGGCGTCTTCTCCTAGTGATTTCTCTACGCGGTTCAAGCCGCCTGGGCATACAGCTTGATCCCCAACGCCCGAATGACTTTAAGTACGGTGGCGAACTCTGGATTGCCGTCGGCGGACAGCGCACGGTAAAGCCCTTCGTACAAATGCCAGTTTCGTGAACCAGTTGGCTCATGCCATTCGCCCGGGCAATATCGCCTAATGCTGTGCGAATCAGGCTGCCTTCGCCGGGGTCTTCGTCAAGGCAAACGTTGAGGTAGAGCGCCTGATCGTTCTCAGTTTCCAGGTAATCCACCGGATCCCATTGTGTGAATTTTTCAGTCATGGCTCAGTTTTCCAGTCTTTTGCAATGTCAATGGCGCGGGCAATGTCGCTATCCTGGGTGCGTTTATCGCCGCCAGCCAGAAGGACGATGACGAATGATCCGCGCTGCATGAAATACACCCGGTATCCGGGGCCGTAGTCGATACGCAGTTCGGAGATTCCCTCGCGCAGCGGTTTGGCGTCGCTGGGGTTGTTCTGAGAAAGCCGCCGGAGGGGGCATGATTCGTAGCACGGCTTGCCGATTTTCAGGCTGGATAGCCGCCGCTGGAAGGTTTCGCTTTGGATAATTTCAATCATCGGCGATTGTTAATTATGGTTTACGGTGGGTCGATGCCGGCCTCTTTATGCAGGCTAACCAGCCAGGTCAGGTCATCCGAAACGCCTTTTTCTCCAGGAGGCCGTGGTTTATTCGTAGGTGCCGTCGTCGCCGAGGTCGTAAAACGTCCAGTTGTGGGCTTCGGAGACGGGCATGCCGTCATAGGGCGGAGGCGAAGCTGGCGCGGGCGAGCCGGTGCGGTTGGAGACAGTGGGGAGAGCGGGTGCTGGTGGCAGCGACGCTGGAGGCGATGTTCGTGGAGGAATGAGGCGGGCCTTTGCCCTTTGGGGAGGGGGGTTCTCGGAAATCTATGATTTCCTGTCGAGCATGGCGGAGCGCAGGATCGCGTTTAGGCGGCGCTGATAGCCCTTGCCTTGGCTCTTGAGCCATCCAGCACGTCGGCGTCAATACGCACGGTCAATTGCTTTTTGACCGGTCGGTAGAACTGGCCACGCCGCGCTCCCTGCCAGTCTTGCTCGGTCGTGGCCGGCAAATCGGAAAAGTCGATTTCGCTCTCCGGTTTGGCAGCGAGCGCCGCCAGTTCCTTGCGGATGGATTCAGGGACCTCGTTCATAGACTTTCCTTTCCAGTCGGGTTGCACGTCGCGCTGAAATGATGCGAATGTGTTCCTGGCCGCTTTCCGTCTCGCGCCAAGCGTGGGCAACCACCAGCGACCCCATGCGCGCCATCATACCGAAAAATACCAACAACTAATGAGCGGAGTTAACGCTGCTTGCGGAAGGCCCGCCCGCCGCAGCCAAAATGCATTTGGCTTGGCGAACGGCAATAAAAAAACCCCCGTTGCCGGGGGCTTTCGTTCCTAAGTCAGCCGGGGATTAACGGCACTCGGCAGGGTGCATATTTCGCCGGCAAAGTACCCGAGGACGGCCGGCCATGCCCTTTGCTGTCGCGTTGGCAACTGCAGCCGACGGCAAGCCCAGTCAATCGCACCTTCCTGACCGCAGCCACGGCGTGCCAATTGAGGGGTGGCGCCAGAGGCGGTAGTACGGAGGAATGGGCTCAGGAGAAGGTGTCGTTACCAGCCGTCAACTGCGTGATACCGTTGGCAGTAGATTGTCATAGGTAATAGTGATTACACCAGTATGCGGGGCGACAGCAAAATTGCACAAATTTGGTCGGTGGCGAATTCCAAGCGCCGCCGCCGACTGCACGCCAACATACCGGCGGATTGGAAACCTTCGCCGATAGCGGACTTGGGGCAGGTCGGCTAGCATCAGACCTTCGGTGACCTTCGCGCGGACGGTGTAGTCGGTGTAAGCCGGAATCGCGATGGCGGCCAGAATACCGATGATCGCCACGACGATCATGAGTTCGATCAGGGTAAAGCCTTTCTGGAACTTCTTCATGGGTAACTCCTTTCCTTACTGCGTTTTAAGATAAAAACCCGGTTGGGGGCTTGGGAAGTTAGGGGATCACCTTTCGATCCCTTCGCGGCTGGATATTGCAGGGGCCGTGCCAACCGGTGAAAATGCAAGTAATAGAGGTTTAACTGCTTGGAAAATAGCGAAAAAGAAAAAATCCAACGCCGCGCCGCTGTCAAACCGGATTTGGCCGTGGAGTGATCGTTTGCGATCAGTGACAGGCCATGGTCGCGAGTGACAATTATCGTCAGGGTTGGGCTGGTGGAGTGGAAAAATTGGGCAAAGATGCGCTGCCCGTCGCGAAACCCGTGCTCCACCGCCTCGGTGCTGCGCCACCCGTCCTTGTCAAACCGCGCCCGGCGGCCGTTCAATCCGCCAGCGCCTCCCGAATGCGCGCCGCCAGCGCCTTCAATTCCTCGGGCTTGGCGGGGGCGCGGCCGTGAGCGCCGATCCGCTGCCCTTCCTGCATCGGGATGATGTGGACATGGTAGTGAAACACGCTCTGACCAGCGGCCGCGCCGTTGGTCTGGACGATGCGGATGCCGTCGGGCGTCAGCGCCTTTTGCACCGCGCGGGCGATGCGCTGGGTGGTCGCCGCCACCGCAAACAGATCCGGTTCGGCGATGTCCAGCAGGTTGGGCGCGTGCGCCTTGGAAATCACCAGCGTATGGCCCGGGCTGGCCGGCTGGATGTCCATAAAGGCCAGCGTGCGCTCGTCCTCATAAACCCGGATCGCCGGAATCTCTCCCCGGCCGATTTTGCAGAAGACGCAGTGGGCTTGGTCAGACATGACGGAAACTCCCCGAGTGGTGTTGTGCGATTTGTAACCGTTCGTTCCCCTCGCCCGCTTGCGGGAGAGGGGTTGGGGGTGAGGGCCGCAGTTTCAAAGACTTACCCCCTCACCCTAACCCTCTCCCCCTTGGCAGGGGGAGAGGGGACTGAATGATTACTGCGATTTCTTTGTGGTTGGCGACCGCCGCGATGGTCGGGGGTCCCAGCCGGCCGATAACCATCAGTAATGTTATTCAAGCGCGGGTCACGGGGCGAGCGCTGGGCGGGTTGTTCTATGGGGGGTCATGCGAAGGGCTCCCTGAACGGCCGCGGATTGCGCCGGCGCCCTGCGATCCATTTCAGGGTTGGCGTTCGACGGACCGGATTTCCATGCGCAGTTCTTCCTTGCCGTCCTTCTCCTGGGTGATGCGCACCAGCAGATAGTGCCGTTCGGGGGCGACCCAGAAAGTAGTCATGCGGGTCTTGCCGGGCGTGAACTGATTGATGCGCACCGTGTGCAACGTGCCGAGCGGGGTGTCCAGCGTTTCCTGCCCCTGGTTGCGGACCTGATAGGTCTTGATCTCGGTCTTGTCCACCAGGCTGTATTGACCGGGCACTCGACCGCGCTGCAAATCTCCCATCACCACCAGTTGCAGGCTGAGCGGATCGACCACGCCGGGCGCGAGCGGCAGGATCGCCTGGTTCTCGTTGTAGCGGGCCTGGACCTGACCGGCGGACCAATCGAAACGCAGTTGCATGTGATTGGATTTTCGGCCGGTATCCAACAGCCGCTCGTACTGGCTGGGCCGGATCGCGCCCTCGCGGATTTCGCCGCTGGCCTGCTCGTGGATGCGGCCGGATGCCAGCAACGCAACCAGACCGTTGGGGCGGACATCGGAACTCATCTGGTAGGTTCCCGGCCCGGTGGCGGTCAAGGTGACGACCGCCTCGCCGATCGATAAACCAGAGGCATACACTTCGTAACGGGCCTGGTAGGGGGAGACGGGCAAGCCGTCGGCGGTGGCGAGCGCCCATGGATTCAGCGTCAATGAGCTGACGAGCGCGGCGGCGCGGAACAAAAGCTTCATGCGGCGGTGCGTCCTCGCCGGCGCGGGGGCCGGTCAACGGTTCAGGAGATCACGACGCGCATGATAAAACATTCCGGGCGGCCACGGGCAACGGCCACCCAGCTCCGGGAATGGATTCAGGCTTGCAGTTGGGCGAGCTGGCCACGGCGTTCGCGCAGCAGCGTTTCATAGGCGCGGCTGAGCGCGTGCTCGTAGGCGCAATCGCCTTGTTCGCCCATTTCGTGCAGGCGCGTCTCGAAAAAGGCGATTTCCTGGCGCAAATAGTCCACGGTCCGGTAATCGGCCAAAAGATGGCCACGGCTCATGTAGTGGGCGCCGAGCGCAAGATTCGCGGGCATGGGTCTCTTCTCCTCGTATGTTTTGTTTGTCGCGAGCTTGAAGCGTAGACCGGGCCGGTGAATGTTGCATGACATCCGCATTAAGACCGCGTTTCACTCGGTTTTGAAGCGCATGGATAAATCCACGGCGCGCACGTCCTTGGTCAAACCGCCAATGGAAATGTAGTCCACGCCAGTTTCGGCGATGGCGCGGACGGTGTCGAAATTGACGTTGCCCGACGCTTCCAGCTTGACCCGTTTGGCAGTGAGCCGCACCGCTTCGGTCATGGCCGCCAGATCGAAATTATCCAACATCACGATGTCGGGCCGAGCGGCCAGCGCTTCTTCCAGTTCCGCCAGATTCTCCACTTCCACCTCGACCGTGACGCCGGGGTGCAGGCGGCGGGCCGTGGCGATGGCGTTGCGGATCGAACCGGCGGCCATGATGTGGTTTTCCTTGATCAGCACGGCGTCGAACAACCCGATGCGGTGATTTTGGCAGCCGCCGCAACGGACCGCGTACTTCTGCGCCAGGCGCAGGCCAGGGAGGGTCTTGCGGGTGTCGAGAATCGTCGCGCCGGTGCCGGCCACGAGATCGGCGTAACGGCGGGCCAGCGTGGCGGTGCCGGACAGGGCTTGCAGAAAATTCAGCGCGGTGCGCTCGCCGGTCAGCATGGCGCGGGCCGGACCGCGCAAGGTGCAGAGCCATTGGTTCGGTTCGACGCGGTCGCCGTCGGCCGCCCCCCATTCGATATGGATGCGCGGGTCCAGTTGGCGGAACACGGCGTCGAACCAGGCCGCGCCGCAGAGTACGGCGCGTTCGCGGCTGATGACGGTGGCCTCGGCCCGAGCGTCCTCGGGAATCAGGGCGGCGGTCAAATCGCCGCTGCCGACATCCTCGGCCAGCGCCAGGGCCACGGTGGGATTGGGATCGGGCAGGGTCATCACGGATCCTCGTTAGGGGGTTGCGTGCGGCAAATATACACGCATCGCGCCGCGATGGGACCGGCGCAAGCCCTGAATGACGCGCAACCGTTCGCTCCCCTCGCCCGCGCGCGGGAGAGGGGCTGGGGGTGAGGGCTTTGGTTTCAAGGACCGCAGGGGAGAGAGGACTGCATGGTTGCTTTTTTCAAAGGGAGAGACTGCGTCGGATTCGGTAGAACTCTAACCCGCGCCATCCGCCAGCACGGTGCAGATCACCCGGCGGTCCCGGCGCGGGCCGTCGAATTCGCAGAAGAACAGATTCTGCCAGCGCGACAGGCCCAGTTCGCCGTCGATGATCGGGATGGTCTCCGACGGTCCCACCAGTCCCGCTTTGAGATGGGCGTCGCCGTTGCCGTCCTGTTGGTCGTGCAGCCAGACTCCGCGCGGAATCAGCTTGCGCAGCAGGTTGATGACGTCGGTTTGCACGCTCTCGTCCCAGTTTTCCTGGATCATGAGCGCGGCGGTCGCGCCCTGGGCGTAAACCGCCGCCAAACCCTGGCGCACGCCGCTGGCCTTGACGATGGCGGTCACTTGGGCGGTGATGTCCACCAACTCCTCGCGGCGCTGGGTGGTCAAATGAATGATCTCACGCATGAGCTACCCCTCGTTGGCGGCGCTTTCGACCACCCCCTTGAGCATTACACCGTCTACCCCAACGATCCGCAGCCGGGTTCCAGCCGGACAGTCCCGCTTCACCAGAACTTTCCAGGTGCTGTCGTCCACCCGAATTTTGCCGTGACCGTTGACCACCGGCGCGTCCAGGGTGAACACCCGACCGACGTACTGATGGCCGCGGCGGTTGAGCAGTGGGTCGGCGGTTTGGGTGGGATGTCGCCGCAGCCGCAGCCGCCAGGCGACGATGGAACCCACCGACAGCAGCGCGAACAGCAGCACCTGCCAGGTCCAGGCCAGTTCGGGCAGTAGGGTCAGCACCAATCCCACCAGCAGCGCCGCCACGCCCATCCACAGGAAGAAGAAGCCGGGGGCGATGGCCTCGATCGCCATCAGCACCACCCCCAGCAACCACCAGTTCCAATAGACCGGTTCCAACAGCCACGCGCTCACGAGTGCGTTCCCGTCTTGCTCAGCGCTTCCTGCGCCAGTTCGGCGACGCCGGCCAGGGTGCCGATCAGCCCCGAAGTATCCAGCGGCATCAGCAACACCTTCTGGTTCGGCGCCGATGCCAGTCTGGCTATTGCCTCCACGTATTTCTGCGCCACGAAGTAGTTGACTGCCTGGATGTTGCCCTTGCCGATGGCTTCCGACAGCATCAGGGTGGCGCGGGCCTCGGCCTGGGCCAGCCGTTCGCGGGCTTCGGCGTCGCGGTAGGCGGATTCCTTGCGGCCCTCGGCTTCCAGGATCGCCGCTTGCTTTTGCCCCTCGGCAGCCAGAATCGACGCCTGCCGCTCGCCCTCGGCGGTCAGGATCGACGCCCGTTTGTCGCGTTCCGCCTTCATCTGCCGCGCCATGGAATCCACCAGATCCTTGGGGGGGGCGATGTCCTTGATCTCAATACGGATCACTTTCATCCCCCACGGCGTCGTAGCCTCATCCACCACGACCAGCAGACGGGTGTTGATCTCGTCGCGCTTGGATAACAGTTCATCAAGATCCATCGATCCCATCACCGTGCGGAGATTGGTCATGGTCAGTTGGAGGATGGCGAATTCCAATTGGTTGACTTCGTAGGCGGCCTTGGCGGCGTCCAGCACTTGATAAAACACCACGCCGTCTACCCGGACGATGGCGTTGTCCTTGGTGATGATCTCCTGCGAAGGTACGTCCAGTACCGTTTCCATCATATTGATTTTGCGACCGATGCGGTCGATCACCGGGACGATGAAGTTCAGTCCCGGCGTCAGGGTTTCGGTGTAGCGGCCGAAGCGTTCGACCGTGTATTCCATGCCCTGCGGCACCGACTTGACGCCCAGGAAAATCAGGATGGCGGCGAAAATCGCCAGTCCGACGACAAACGCGGCAAAGCCTCCCATGACGCGACTCCTCTCTTTGAAGTGAAGGGATAATCATTCAGTCCCCTCTCCTCCTGTCAAGGGGGAGAGGGTTAGGGTGAGGGGGTAAGTCTTTGAAACCGCAGCCCTCACCCCCAACCCCTCTCCCGCAAGCGGGCGAGGGGAGCGAACGGTTACGTTAAGGGATCAAATATCCGGCAGGACGACGCCCGACTGGGCGTCGACCATCACGTGCAGCGGCGGGTCGTCTTCGTCGTTCCAGGCAACCACCTGCCAGTAGGGCGCGCCGTCTTCGTTGCCGTAGAGCGAGGCTGTATCCAGCATGGCGCCTCCGGCGCCGGCCTGGGCGTCGAGCTCCGCCAGGGCGGTGGGCAGGATCTGGTCGAGATCGCGCAGCCAGGGGCCGAGCGTCAGCGGAACCAGCGGCGAACTGGCGGTCAACTCCGTCCATTCGGCGTCATCGTCCGCCTGTTCGAATTCCCGCTCCATGGCGGTGACCGCCAGTTCGCCGACCTCTGGGTCGAGCACAATATCGAAGCCATGCAGCCGGCGAATCCGCCGCTGGTGTTGGTCGGCGTAGCCGCGAAACGTATAGCAGAACTCCAGAATCAGTACGGCTCCGGCGTCGTCGCGGTCCAGTTCCACCACCACCGCCTCCAACACCGTCCGAGGATCGGTGCGCTGGGCCAGCGGCAAAACCTGCTCGTACCCAGCGCGCACCGTGCCGATAGCGATTTGCGCGGATAGCGGCTGGCGGGCGACCACGATGCCGGGAGCGCTGCCGACGAAGGCTTCAGCGTCGATGCCATGCTCGGTCAGCAGGCGACGGGCGCGGCGGTCGGCGGCGCGCAGATGCAGGCTGGCCAGCGGCCAGGCTTGCCGCCAGACGCCTACTATCGCGCCCCACAGGCCAAGCCGGGCGGTACCCGCCGCCGCGTCCGGCCGCAGCCAGCCCCGCGCGATCAGGGCCTGGATTTCCCGGGCATAGCTGTCGGCCAACAGTCCGGCGGGATCGTGGGTGGCCCGTTCGACCTTGGCCAGACTGACCGGCTGGTTCAGGGCGGCGACCAGGTCGCGGTGCAGGACCTGCAGCGCCCGCGGATCCCAGAACGTCCTTGAGTTGCAGGCGGGCTAGATAAGCGGGCGTCGGCAAGCTGTAAGGCATGTCCAGATTGTTGGTGGTCAGGACTCGACCGTCGCGAAATTCGGTAGCGAACTCGACGAAATCGCGCGCCGGGCGGGCGCCGCCGAGGATCTCGACATGCGCGGCGATGGCGCCGATGCCTTGCTCTGGTTGGCCCAGCAAGCGCAGCCACAGCACCGCGTTCTGGATCAGGTTATCGCAGCGAAAATCGCCGTAATGAACGAAGCCATCGGCGGCCAGCGCCTCGGCGGCGTCGGTGAGCTCGATCCAGGCGGCGTCGGGCAGATCGGTCTCCTGAATCGGGATGA
This sequence comes from uncultured Gammaproteobacteria bacterium, assembly GCA_963719395.1. Lineage (GTDB taxonomy): Bacteria > Pseudomonadota > Gammaproteobacteria > Competibacterales > Competibacteraceae > Contendibacter. The sequence continues at coordinate 10,956 of CAVRCC010000005.1, forward strand.
GGCGCGGCCGCAATGGCTGGCGGATCCGGAGCAGCACCAGCGGAACTCCGAACACTAATTGCAGCAGCAGAGCCAGCGGTGCGACCAGCCATTTCAGCAGGCGGATCAGCAGGACCAGCGCGAGCGAGGGTAGCAGCACGAGCATGCGCAGCAGGAACAGCAGGAGACGGCGCATGGGTCAGGTCTCGTCGTCCAGCCGGCCGAGACTGAAGCACTGGCCTTGGCTCCATACCCCATAATCGCGACCCGGGTCCGCCGGCCGTTCCTCGCCGAGTTCGGCCAGTTCCAGGAACACCGCTCGGGTCAGCAGGGCGCGCAACCGGCCGCGCACGTGCAGGTAGGGGGTGGGTTCGCCGCCGGGAGTGCGGTATTCGACGGTCAGCGGATGCTCGGGACCGGCGATGACGACATCACCGACGTTGGTGGTGAAGGTCAGCCGCCGATCGCGCCCTTGGCCGGTTGCGTCGAGCCGCACCGCCAGGAACGGCGCGTCGTCCACCCGGATGCGCCATTTTTCCACCGGGGTGACCAGATAATAGTGGCCATCCTCGTCGCGGCGCAGGATGGACGCGAACAACCGCACCAGCGCCTCGCGCTGGATCGGCGCGCCTTCGTGATGCCAGACGCCGTCGCGGGCAATGCGTAAATCCATTTCGCCGCTCAGCGGCGGATTCCAGCGCTCCACGGGGGGCAGGGGCCGGTCGATTGGCAGTTGGGTCGCCAGAACGGCGGGATCGGGTTGGGAAGGGGACATAGGCTCCAGCACGGGTGGACGAAGTTCATTCATTATTATGAATGATCGGAACCCGTGAGGAAGAACCTTTGAATCTTTGTCTGGATCGCGGCCCCAAGACCTTCTCCGTGGCCGAGGAAGGTGGGGGCCGGAGGATTAGCCTTCGATGGTAGCCCGCTGCAGGTCGCGATAGACCCGCATGATCTTTTCGGGGTAGTTCGAGCGGCGTAGATACAGACTGCCGTTGTAGCTGAGCAGCGCCCGTCGCAGATTGCCGGAGTGGTTATCGAGGTAGTCAGCCAGAATCCGGACGCCGGTGTGGATGTTCTTGGCCGGATCGAACAGCGCATGAGTGCCGCCGATCTCCCGGACTTTGCGGGAATGATAACCCGGCATGACTTGCATCAGGCCACGGGCGCCCATGCGGCTGATGGCCCGTTCCTTGAACGTGGATTCCACGGCAATGACGGCGAGAATCAGTTCTGGAGCCACGCCGTGAGTTTCGCCGCTGCGGATCGCCGCGGCGACGATTCGTCGCGCCTTGTAGTCCGGGATTTGGTAGCGGCTCTGAATGTGTTCGCTGAGGCGGGTGATCTTGCGCTGTTGGGCGGGCAGGGCGGCGGCGGTATCAGCGGGGATGGTGTTCGTCCCTTGCTGCCCGGTGATGGTCGTATCCGTCACCATGGCTGTTGTGATGCTGGCAGCCTCGCCACGGACTGTCTCCGGCGATTGAGCCAGAGTGGTCGCGGGCATCAACATGACTGCATACAGCAGACCCGACTTAAGGGTCAAAGTCAGCCTTTCCTTGACGCATTCTGTGAATTCCATAAGACCTCCGTCGTTGATCAGTACGAACTGATAGCGCTCGATGAATTCGTATCCCGAATCGGCGAGGGGCTTTCCTGGCCCGGACCGGATGGTTCCGATCCCCGCGAATCCGACCTAAGCAACTCCGGGCCGAAGCCTGCCGAGCCTGGCTTCCGGTGTCGCCTGACGTTCCCAAGGCAGCGTGTTTGCAACCTAACTGGCCTATGGCAGGAACATACTGCAATACAGCAATTGGCCAGTATGAAACCACGAGAGGAAAATGCTTTGCAAGTATCTAATTGGCAAATGAATATTTATTGGTGGCCCGAAAGATGCTTTCTAAGCAATGATCATTTTTGTATTTTTTGTTTAAAAACAAATACTTAAATTAAAATTTATTTTTTTGGCAAAAAATAGAAATGTTGTTGAAAAACAAAAAGTTAAAAATTTTTTCATTTTTCGATAGATGAGACTGGTTCTCAGGCAAGAAATGGTTGCAAGAGAAAGTCGATGGCTGTTGCGAAAACACCAAGTCAATAAAAACTAACTCATATTATTCAATGACTTATAAAAATTTTTTATTATGATTTAACTTAATGATTTTTAAATTTAAGATATTGAAAAATAAATATATTTTATAATAGTCACTGTAAACACTGCCTGGTGGAAAGTCATGGAGCGGGTCGCGCGCCAGGCTTGCGGCGCGCGGGCGGCGACAGGGGTAAGGTATGATGGTCGCAATACCGGCGCGAGCGCGGGGTGCTGGCCCGTCCAATCGCGCGGCCGGCGATCAATTGATGAGTGAGGCCGATCTGGAGAAACGACGATGGGTAACCGACTTTCCAAAATCTATACCCGCACCGGCGACGGTGGCACGACCGGGCTGGGCAGCGGCGAACGGGTCGCCAAAGATTGTCCGCGTATCGAGGCGATTGGCGCGGTGGATGAACTGAACTGCGCCATCGGCCGGGTGCTGGTGCATGATCTGCGCGAGCCCATTCACGACTGCTTGCAAGAGGTGCAGCACAAGTTGTTCGATCTGGGCGGGGAACTCAGCATTCCCGGCTACCAGGCGGTGCGGGAGGAGGACGTGGCGCGGATGGAGGCGATGCTGAATGAGTTTAACGCGCAGTTACCGCCGCTCAAGGAGTTTATCCTGCCGGGCGGTGGGCGAGCGGCGGCCGACTGTCACATGGCGCGGGCGATCTGCCGGCGCGCCGAGCGGCGGGTGGTGTCGCTGGCGCGCGATGAAGACGTCGGCGAGTCGGTGCGGATTTATCTGAACCGGCTGTCGGATCTGTTGTTTGTGTTGTGCCGCATTCTGGCCCGCGACGATGGTGGAGTCGAGGTGCTGTGGCGCAACCCGAGCCGGGCTTGAGGTGGCCGGTTAGAACTTAAATCCTTCATTTTTCCAATACATACCGCCCCGGCGCCGCTTCCAGGGGCGGATATTGGCGATTGCCGAGCGGCGGCGGCGGTCCCAGAGGTCCGCAGCGTTCGTCCAGCCAGCGCGTCCAGTCCTCCCACCAGGAACCCGACGCTTTTTCGATTCCTTCCCGCCACGTCTCCGCGTCGCGTTGGCCGGTGGCGTCGCCAACCCAGTAGCGCCGCTTGGGCGGCGTGACCGGCGGGTTGATGATGCCGAGAATGTGGCCGGACGTGGCCAGCACGTAGCGGGCCGGTCCGCCAGTCAGCCCGCACAGCCGGAAAGTCTGCTGCCAGGGGGCGATGTGATCCTGTTCCGCCCCGACCACGTACAGCGGTTGCTCGATGGCGCTCAGGTCGAGCCGGCGTCCGCCGATTTCCAGACTGCCCTGCGCCAGCCGGTTGTTCAGATAGAGTTCTCGCAGATAGAACTCGTGCATCGCCGCCGGCATCCGGGTGGTGTCGCAGTTCCAGAACAGCACATCGCTGGGCGGCAGTTCCTCGCCGTACAGATAACTGTGCATGACGTAATGCCAGATCAGGTTGTTGGGCCGCAACAGGCGGAAGGCGTTCGCCATGTCGGCGCCGTCCAGATAGCCGGCCTTATTCATGCGCTGCTTGAGAAACTCGAAGCTGGATTCGCTCAGGAACACGCCGATTTCGCCGGGATCGCTGAAATCGACCAGGGTGGTGAAAGCAGTCCAGTGGGCGAGGGGATTGGCGGCGCGGTCGGCGGCGTCGGCGTTGAACCAGGCCAGCAACATCGCCAGCGCGGTGCCACCGAGGCAGTAACCGCCGGCGTGGACCTGGGGAACGCCGCAGATGGCGCGGGCCGCGTCCAGCGCGGGCCGCAGGCCGTGCAGCAGATAGTCATCCAGCGTCATCGTCCGGGCTTCGGGACCGGGATTTTTCCAACTGGTGGCGAACACGGTGAAGCCCTGGCCCACCAGGTAACGGACCAGACTGTTGTCTGGGCTCAGGTCCATGATGTAGTACTTGTTGATCCAGGGCGCGACCAGGACGACCGGCACGGCGCGAACCCGGTCGGTGGTCGGCGCGTACTGGATCAGTTCTAACAGTTCGTTGCGCAGCACCACCTGGCCGGGCGTGGCGGCCAAGTCGCGGCCGACCTGGAACGCATCCGGCTCCGCCATCCGCACCTCGCCGGCGGTGGCGTCGCGCAACCAGTGTTGCAGACCCCAGAGGATGCTGTAACCATGGCTGGCGATGCCGCGTCGCAGCGCCTCGGGATTGGTCCAGAAGAAATTGGTGGGGGCGATGGCGTCCAGCCATTGCCGGACCCAGAACGCCGCTCGCTGGCGCCGGGCCGGTTCGATACCCTCGGTGGTGTAGATGACATCTTCCAACCAGTGGCCGTAGAGCAGGTAGATCTCCTTGAGGTAGGCGAACCCCGGTTGGTCGATCCAGGCCGGATCCTGAAAGCGCTGGTCGTGGATGACGGCGGGCACGACCGGTTCGCTGGGCATGCCGAGGTTGATCCGGGCGAAATGGTCGTGAACCCGGTGCGCATCCAGAGCCAGCCCTTGCAGGCTGGCGGCCAGCCGCTCCGGCTGGCGCAACCAGGCCTGCTGTACCGCCAGACTGGAGCCGATGATGTCGAACGGGTCGAACAGCGATCCGGACGACGAGGAAGCGGAAGAGGCGTTGGGTGTCGGGGCGTTCATGCGGATCCTCCTGCGCCACGGGGGAAGGGGGCGCGGTTGAGCAACACATTCCCCATAAATTGTACCCCTTTATGGCCGTGCGAGGCGCCAACACTGATGAATTTTAGGGTCGCGGGCGAAGTCGGGCGGCAGGGTGCGCCGGCTCCAATCCTCGATGCGGAGATCGGCGAGCGCGGCTGCGTCCAGCCGGAACTTGCGCGCGTTGGTGGAAAAGATCAGCACGCCGTCCGGTGCGAGCACGCGCAGCGTCTGGCGGATGAGGTCGACATGATCCCGCTGTACGTCGAAGGTTGCTTCCAGCCGCTTGGAGTTGGAGAAGGTGGGCGGGTCGAGGAAGATCAGGTCGTAACGATCCCGCGCCCAAATCAGCCATTGCCGGCAGTCGGCCCGGATCAGTGCGTGTTGGGGATCGTGAAAGCCGTTCAGTTCCAGGTTGCGTCGCGCCCAGTCCAGATAGGTCGCCGACCAATCCACGGTGGTGGTGTGGGCGGCCCCGCCCAGCGCGGCGTGGACGGTGGCGGCGCCGGTGTAGCCGAACAGATTGAGGAAGCGTCGCCCGTCCGCCAGTTCCCGCAATAATTGTCGGGTGGGGCGGTGGTCGAGGAACAGGCCGGTGTCGAGATAATCGGTGAAGTTGACCAGCAGCCGCGCCGGTCCCTCGCGGACCTCGTGAAAGCGGCCCTGTTCGGCCTGCTTCTGGTACTGGCTGGCGCCTTTTTGCCGCTGGCGCACCTTGAGAAAAACGTGGTCGGGGGGAATCTCCAGCACCGCCGGCAGCGCCGCCATCACCTGTTCCAGCCGCTCGCGCGCCTTGGCGGGATCGATGCTCGACGGTGGGGCGTATTCCTGGACATGCAGCCACTGCTCGTAGCGGTCGACCGCGACGGCGTACTCTGGCAGGTCGGCATCGTACAGGCGGTAGCAGGTGATTCCTTCCCGCTCCGCCCAACGACCCAGATGGCGCAGATTCTTGCGCAGGCGATTGACGAAGTCCCCGGCCCCGGTGGCCACGGCCCGGTCCAGCGCGGCGGCGCGGGCGCGCCGGTCGGCCGCCGCGCGATCCACGAAGAATTCCGGCTCGATCTGGAATTGCAATAGCCGACATTCCAGCGGGCCGTTGTGGAAAACATTGGTTTTGACGGCGCGCAGTCCCATGCGCTTGCCCTGTTCGGGGTTGCCGGCGAACACCGCCGCCCGCCAGCCGGCGAACCGGGTTTTCAGCCGATCGCCCAGTTGGGCGTACAAGTCGCTTAATGCGTCCAGCTCGCCCAGCCGTTCGCCATAGGGTGGGTTGGTGATCAGCAGTCCCGGCGGACCGGCGGGCGGTTCGACGGCAACCCATTCGCGGCGCTCGATCTTGATCCGATCCGCCACGCCGGCTCGGCCGGCGTTAATCAGCGTCGCGCGCACCGCCTTCGGGTCGTGGTCGCTGGCCCAAATCGGCGGAATGCGTACCCGGCCGGCGTCGCGGCGCTCCCGCGCCTCGGCCAGCAGCCGGTTCCACAGCGCGGGAATGTGCCCCAGCCAGCCGCTGAATCCCCAATGGGCGCGCAGCAGGCCGGGAGCGTGGTCGCCGGCGGCCCAGGTGGCTTCAATCGCCAGGGTGCCAGAACCGCATAGCGGGTCGAGCAAGGGTCCGCCAGCAGCGGCGATGGCCGGCCAGCCGGCTTTCAGCAGCAGAGCGGCGGCCAGCGTTTCCTTCAAGGGCGCGGTTACGGTCGCCTCGCGG
>CAVRCC010000006.1:0-30378 GCA_963719395.1 uncultured Gammaproteobacteria bacterium
GGCGCCTACCGTACCCGTTTTTCCGTTTCGTAAGCGGACCCCTGGATTCCTTCAGGGGCGCTCGACCCGAAATCCCCCGTCGACCGCCGTTGACCGGGCGGCCAGGGCCAGAGATACTCTCGCGCGTGCCGTCGGATTTCCTGTCCTTCCCCGATCATCGCGGCCCTGTTCGCGCAACGGAATCCCTCGATGCCCTTCGATCCCGAATCCCTGGCCGCCCGGTTTCGCCGACTGGCGCCGGCGGCCGATCACGTCGCGTTGCGCGTGGTCGAAGAAACGTCCGAGCGCGTCTGCGTGCGGCAGGACGTGGCGCTGCCCCCCTCGACCTCGGTGGACCGCGGCGCGATGCTGACCGTCATCGACGGCGATGGCATCGGGTACGCCGCCACCAGCGATTGTCCGACGCGGGGCTGCGCGAGGCGCTGACGCGCGCGCGCGACTGGGCGAGACTCGCGCGGGGCCGCAGCGTGTTCGACGGTACGCCGCCCGCGCTGGGCAACCCGGACGGAAGCTACGCGTCGCCCACCGTGCGGCCGCTCGCGCTCTCCAAAGCCGACCGCCTCGCGCTGCTGATGCAGGAGTCGACCCAGGCCAAGGCGGTCGACGCCAACGGCGACCTCGTCGACTGGGAAGCCTCGCTGTGGACGGCGCACGCCGAAACGCTGTTGGTTTCCGCCGACGGCGGGACCGGCGCCGGCCGCTACGACTACACGATTCCCGCGCTGCACGTCACCGCGTTTCGCGACGGCGTGACGCAGACCCGCAGCTGGGGCGGTCGCTACAACGGCTACTGCCAGCAGGGCGGCCTGGAAATCCTCGAACGCGCCGGCTTCTTCGGCAGCGGCCGCACCACCGCCGAAGAAGCACTGCAGTTGGTGGCCGCGCCCAATTGCCCGAGCGGCCAGTTCGACGTGGTGCTGATGCCCGACCAGATGATGCTGCAGATCCACGAATCGATCGGCCACCCGCTGGAACTCGACCGCATCCTGGGCGACGAGCGCAACTACGCGGGCACGAGTTTCGTCACGCTCGACCTGTTCGGGGTCTACCGGTACGGCTCGCCGCTGCTGAACGTGACGTACGACCCGACGCGCGCCGAGGAATTCGCCAGCTTCGCGTTCGACGACGAAGGCAGCCGCGCGGAGCGCCAGTTCCTGATCCGCGACGGCATCCTGTTGCGACCGCTGGGCGGCGCGAGTTCCGTGCGACGCGCCCGCGCCTGGCGCGCCGACCTCGACGGGGTGGCCACGACGCGCGCGGGCAGTTGGAACCGCCCGCCGATCGACCGCATGAGCAACTTGAACCTGGAGCCGGGGACCGCCACGCTCGACCAGATGATCGCCTCGACCGAACTCGGCGTGCTGATGAAGACCAACCGCTCGTGGTCGATCGACGATTCGCGCAACAAGTTCCAGTTCGGCTGCGAGTGGGGGCAGATGATCCGCCATGGCGCGCTGGCCGAAGTGGTGCGCGACCCCAACTACCGTGGCCTCAGTCGCACGTTCTGGCGGTCGCTGGCGATGGTGGGCGATGCGTCGACGGTCGCCGTGCTGGGTACGCCGTATTGCGGCAAGGGCGAGCCGAACCAGCTGATCCGCGTCGGCCATGCCAGCCCGGCGTGCCGGTTCGCGGGCATCGACGTATTCGGCGCGGAGCGGTAGCCCATGCAGGATCTCTTCTTCTCGCTGGCCGAACACGCGTTCGCGCGGTTGCGCGGCAACGAAGTGCTGCTCGCCAACTTCGCCGGCGAAGTCTCGGACTTCATTCGCTTCAACCACGCGCGCGTGCGCCAGCCGATGACGGTGCGGCAGGCGCGGCTGGGGCTGTCGCTGATCGAGGGCGCGCGCCGCGACCATTGCCACCTCACGCTGTCCGGCGATGTCGCCGAAGACCGCGCGGCGGTGACCGCGGCGGTCGCGGCGATGCGCGCCGACCTGCCGACGCTGCCCGAAGACCCGTACCTGCTGTATTCGACCGAGGCCACCACGTCGAATCGCGAAGTGGCGGGCGCGTTGCCCACGGGCGCCGAGGCCATCGAGGCCGTCACCCAGGCCGCCGCGGGCCTCGACCTGGTCGGCCTCCTGTCCAGCGGCCCGATCCAGCGCGGCTTTGCCAGTTCGATCGGCGCGCGACACTGGCACGCGGTCGACGCGTTCCTGTTCGACGGGTCGCTGTATCGCGCGGCGGACCAGGCGGTGAAGGTCCGTTGGGCCGGCGCGACCTTCGATCGCGCGGAACTCGCGCGCCGCATCGACGCCGCGCGCGCGCAGTTGCGCGACCTGGCGCGGCCGGCGCGCACCCTCGAACCCGGCGAATACCGTGCGTACCTGGCGCCCGCGGCGCTCGACGCGCTGCTGGGGATGCTGAGCTGGGACGGCGTCTCGGCCAAGGCGCAGCGCACCCGCAACAGTTGCCTGCAGCGGCTGGTGGAGGGAGAAGCGGCGTTGTCGCCGCTGGTGACGCTGGATGAGGACACCGCCGGCGGACTGGCGCCCGCCTTCGACGCCGGCGGCTTCACCAAACCCGCCCGCGTGCCCATCGTGCGCGCAGGCCGACACGCCGGCAGCATGGTGTGCCCGCGCACGGCCCGGGAATACGGCCTGCCCGCCAACGGCGCCGCCGACGACGAAGGGCTGGAATCGATGGCGCTCGCCGGCGGCACGCTGCGCGCGGCCGACGCGCTGGCGGCGCTCGATACCGGCATCGCCATCGGCCACCTGCACTACCTGAACTTCTCCGACCGCGCCCACGGCCGCATCACCGGGCTCACTCGCTTTGCAACCTTCTGGGTCGAGCGCGGCCAGATCGTGGCCCCAGCGAACGTCATGCGCTGGGACGACACCCTGTTCCGCCTGCTGGGCACGAACCTCGAAGCGCTGACCGACGAACCGGAGTGGATCCTGAACAACGGCACGTACGAGCAGCGCTCGGTGCAGACGAGCCGGGTGCCGGGCGCGTTGTTGTCGGGGATGACGTTCACGTTGTGATCGCGCCGTCACGTACTGCGGCGCTGGCACTGTTCCGGTGCTCGCACCACGACGCGGCCTTCGGGTGCGCGGTCGCGCGGGTCGCGCTGCGCGGATCCGTTTCATGCGATGTAAGCCGGAACCGCCGGAAATTCCGTGAGGAAGATTTTAGAGCATCTCCCATGCCGCCAGCGACGCGATGCCGACCGGCCGAAGATCCTGTTGTTCGATCGATCGGCTGAATGGTCGTACAGCGCTCTTTCGTGGGGCAATTATCACCCGACTTGCCCCACGATGGTGCCTGTCCTGAGCCGAAACTACCTACACTTCCATAGTGAAACTTGGCAATCCATTGATTTAAATCAATTGATTGTTTTTGGCATGGATGCTGCCCTACTCGTCCTTGGCAAGAGACCTCGCCGGCGCATCCACAGCGACGCGGCCGAGGTGACTTGAAAAAGGCCGCTAGGGTTCCGATCCGTGCATCACGGATGTCTGGTCCGAGAGCGGCCGGCCTTCCCACGGGAAGGTTACACGGCGGGATAAAAGCCCGGGAGATCGTCCGAGGTCTCCTGCGCCCTGTGTAACCCAACCCTCTGGGGAGATCGCCCGATGCTGCTGCAACGTCTGCTTGCCGAATCCCGCCTGTTTCGGCTGTTTGCCACGACCCTGGTCGCGCTCTGCGCCGCCCTGTCCCTGCTCGCTCCCGCTCACGCCGCCAACAAAACCCAGTTCCGCGTCGCCTGGACCATTTACGCCGGCTGGATGCCGTGGGATTACGGCGACCAATCCGGAATCGTCAAGAAGTGGGGCAAAAAGTACGGCATCGACATCGACGTGGTGCAGATCAACGACTACGTCGAGTCCATCAACCAGTACACCGCCGGCGCCTTCGACGGCTGCGTGATGACTAACATGGACGCCCTCACCATCCCGGCGGTCGGCGGGGTGGACTCCACCGCTTTGATCGTCGGCGACTTTTCTAACGGGAACGACGGCATCGTGCTCAAGGGCAAGGGCAAGACCCTGAAAGACATCAAGGGCCAGAAGGTCAATCTGGTCGAACTGTCGGTTTCCCACTACCTGCTGGCGCGAGGGCTGGAAAGCGTCGGCCTGAGCGAGAAGGACATCACCACGGTCAACACCTCCGACGCCGACATGGTGGCGGTGTTCGCCAGCGCCGACGTTACCGCCGCGGTGACCTGGAATCCGCTGCTCAGCGAACTCAAGGCCGTGCCCGACACCGTCGAGGTGTTCGATTCCAGCCGGATTCCCGGCGAAATCATCGACCTGATGGTCGTCAACACCGAGACTTTGAAGAAAAATCCGGCGCTGGGTAAGGCGCTGGTCGGCGCCTGGTACGAGATCATGGGCATCATGGCCCAGGACGACGAGGCCGGGAAAAAAGCCCGCGCCGCCATGGGCAAGGCGTCCGGCACCGATCTGGCCGGTTTCGACCAGCAGCTCAAAACCACCAAGATGTTCTACCAGGCCAAGGACGCGTTGGAGTTCGCTCGCAGTCCGGCGCTGGTGGACACCATGCGCAAGGTCGCGCAATTCTCCTTTGATCACGGCTTGCTGGGGCAAAACGCCAAGAGCGCCGATGGGGTCGGCGTCACCTTTCCCGGTGGGCAAACCCTCGGTGACGCCAAGAACGTCAAACTTCGCTTCGACGCCGATTACATGAACCTGGCCGCGACCGGCAACCTGTAAGCGGCGGCGATGAAACGCCTGATCAATCTGCAACCGGAACGCGGCGGCCGCCTGCTGCTGGGCCTGCTGCCCTTCGCCCTGGCGCTGCTGGCCTACCTGATCGCCTCGGCGGCCCGGCTGGCGGACAACCCCGGCGACAAGCTGCTGCCCAGCCTGGCGGCGATGGGAGCGGCGATCTACCAGATGGCCGCCGTGCCGGACGTCCGCAGCGGCGGTTTGTTGCTGTGGGCGGACACCGCCGCCAGTCTGGCCCGGCTGGGCTGGGGACTGGGGATCAGCGCCGCCCTGGGCTTGTGCGTCGGCATCGGGGTGGGCATCACGCCGCTGTTGCGGGCCGGGTTGGCGCCGTTCGTCGCCGGCTTGTCGCTGGTTCCGCCGATGGCGATCCTGCCGATCCTGTTCATCGCGTTCGGACTGGGCGAGGTCTCCAAGGTCGTGCTGATCGTGTTCGGCATCGCCCCGGTCATCATCCGCGACATCCAGCAGCGGGTAGAGGAACTGCCGACCGAGCAGCTCATCCGGGCGCAGACGCTGGGCGCGTCCACGCCCTCGCTGGTGCTGCGGGTGGTGTTGCCGCAAGTCCTACCCCGGCTGGTGGACGCGGTGCGGCTGTCGCTGGGCGCGGCCTGGCTGTTCCTGATCGCCGCCGAGGCCATCGCCGCCACCGAGGGGCTGGGCTACCGCATCTTTCTGGTGCGGCGTTATCTGGCGATGGATATCATCCTGCCCTACGTGGCCTGGATCACCGTCCTGGCGTTCGGCATGGACTGGGGCTTGCGCGCCCTGAGCCGTCGCGCCTTCCCGTGGTTCGGGGCCGGCAGCGCCCGGGGGGCGACATGAGCGAGGTCAGCATCCGCAATCTGTGGAAACGCTACGGCGAGCAGGTGGTGCTGGAGCGGCTGAACCTGGAGCTGAAATCCGGGGAATTCTGCACCATCGTCGGCGCTTCCGGTTGCGGCAAGACCACGTTCCTGAAAATGCTGCTCGGTCAGGAAGCGCCCAGCCGGGGCCAACTGTTGCTCGACGGCCAGCCGCTGCCGGCAGAACCGGGACCGGAACGCGGCATCGTGTTCCAGCGCTACTCGGTCTATCCCCACCTGACGGCGCTGGACAACGTGTTGCTGGCGCTGGAACTGCACCGGTCGCGCTGGCTGGGACGGCTGTTCGGCGCCGCCCGCCGCCGGGCGCGGGAGCAGGCGGGGGCCATGCTGGACGAAGTCGGCCTGAGCGACTGCCTGCACCGTTATCCGGCGGAACTGTCGGGAGGGATGCAACAGCGGCTGGCCATCGCCCAATCCCTGGTCCGCGCCCCCAAGGTGTTGCTGCTGGACGAGCCGTTCGGGGCGCTCGACCCCGGCATTCGCGCCGACATGCACGTCCTGATTCATCGGATTTGGCGGGAAACCGGAGTCACCGTTTTCATGATCACCCACGATCTGTCCGAAGGCTTCAAACTGGGGACTCGCCTGCTGGTGTTCGACAAACCGCGCCACGATCCTCAGGCGCCGCAAGCCTTCGGCGCCACCATCACCTACGACATTCCGCTGCGCAACCGCCGCCCCGGCGACCTGCCGCCGGATCTGGTTGCCCGCATCGCGGCCAGCGAACCGACTCGCGAGGAATCCATCCCATGAGCGAATTTTCCACCGACCACATCGTCCTGCACGACGCCCTGCGCGGCGGAGAAAGCGGGTCTTTCGTGATCCGGCGCGGCTACACCCTGCGCCTGACCGACGTCGAGGGCGGGGCCAACGTCGCCGCTCTGTTCTACAACGCCGAGGAAAAGCTCGAACGCTACAACATGGCCGACACCCTAAAAGCCCAGCACATCTTCTATCTTACCCAAGACTACGTCTGCTACTCCGACATGGGGCGGATTCTGGTCTCGCTGACCGCCGACACCTGCGGCTGGCACGACACGGTGTGCGGAGTGAGCAACGCCGAGCTGGTCCGGCAGCGCTATGGCGAAGGGCGCTATCAGGAATTACGCAACGATTTTTACCGCAACGGTCGCGACCGCTTTCTGGTGGAACTGGGCAAGTGGGGGCTGGGCAAGCGCGATCTGGTGGCCAACGTCAACTTCTTCAGCAAGGTTACCGCCGATCCCGAAGGCAAGCTGTACTTCCACCCCGGCTTTTCGCAACCCGGCGCCTACGTGGACCTGCGGGCGGAAATGAACGTGCTGGCGGTGCTGCACACTTGCCCGCATCCCCTCGACCCCAATCCCCGCTACGCGCCGAAACCGGTCTCGCTGGCGATTTGGGAATCCGGGGTGGGCGGCGGCCCCGACGATCCCTGTCGGCTGTCGCGCCCGGAAAACGAGCGCGGTTTCATCGACACCGCTCGCCATTTTTGCCAGTCGCACCGTTATTGAGGGAGGCCGCCATGCTCACCATCAGTCCGCTCGATCCCGCCCGGGCCGTTTACGATCGGGTGGTGCCGTCCGGGGAACCGTGGATGCACCCGCTCGGCGCCGGGCAGACGCTGCGCATCGTCGACCTGGAAGGCAACCAGGCGGTGGACACCCTGTTCTATAACGCCCGCGACCCTAGCGAACGCTACAGCGCGGTGGATACCCTCCGCGCCCAGGGCAATCTCTATCTCACGACCGGAACCCGGCTGCTGTCCGGCGAAGGGCGGGAGATGGCGACCATTACCGCCGACACCTGCGGCCGGCACGACACGCTGGGCGGCGCCTGCGCGGCGGAGAGCAACAGGGTCCGCTACGCGCTGGAAAAGCGCTACATGCACAACTGCCGCGACAGTTTCCTGTTGGCGCTGGCGAACTGGGGTCAGGGCTTCAGCAAGCGCGACCTTCCCAGCAACATCAATTTCTTCATGAACGTACCGGTGACGCCCGAAGGCCGGCTGACCTTCGAGGACGGCCTTTCCGAACCGGGCAAGTACGTCGAACTCACCGCCGCGATGGATTTGATCGTACTGGTTTCCAACTGCCCGCAGCTCAACAACCCCTGCAACGCTTACAACCCGACTCCGGTGCGGATGCTGATTTGGGATGCGGCCCGGTGAAATCTCCGGAAGGGATCGAATCCGCCGGGACGACCCGGCAGGACTCCGAACGACGGCGGGACGACCCGCCCCTGTTTTGCTGACCTTCACGCCATGTTCGACACGGTTTTAATCGCCAATCGCGGCGCCATCGCCTGCCGGATCATCCGCACCCTGCAACGGCTCGGCATCCGGGCGGTCGCGGTGTACACCAGCGCCGATCACGGTTCCCGCCACGTCCTGGAGGCCGATGCCGCGCTCTGGATCGGCGAGGGAATCGCCGCCGAATCCTATTTGAACGTCGAGCGCATTCTCGACGCCGCCCGCGCCGGCGGCGCGCAAGCCATTCATCCCGGTTACGGTTTTCTCAGCGAAAACGCCGCCTTCGCCCTGGCCTGCGAACAGGAGGGATTGGCTTTCATTGGCCCCACTCCAGCCCAGATCGAATGCTTCGGCCTCAAGCACACCGCCCGGGAACTGGCGCGCGCCCACCAGGCGCCGCTGCTGCCGGGCACCGAGTTGCTGGAAACCGTCGTGGAAGCGCTGGCGGCGGCGGAGCGCATCGGTTACCCGGTGATGCTGAAAAGCACCGCGGGCGGCGGCGGTATCGGGATGCGATTGTGCCGCGACCCCGAGACCTTGGAACGGTCCTTTGCCTCGGTGCAACATTTGGGGCGAAGTCACTTCAGCCACGCCGGGGTGTTCCTGGAAAAATTCGTCGAACAGGCTCGGCACATCGAGGTGCAGGTATTCGGCGACGGGCGGGGCGAGGTGATCGCCCTGGGCGAACGCGACTGTTCCCTGCAACGCCGCAACCAGAAGGTGATCGAGGAAACTCCGGCGCCCGACCTGCTCGACGCCGTGCGCCAAGCGCTGCACCGGACCGCCGTGCGGCTGATGCGGGCGGTTCGATACCGCTCGGCGGGCACGGTGGAATTTATCGTCGATGCCGCCAGCGGCGAGTTTTACTTTCTGGAAGTGAACACCCGCTTGCAGGTCGAACACGGCGTCACCGAACAGGTCACCGGAGTCGATCTGGTGGAGTGGATGGTGCGGTTGGCGGCGGGCGATTTGCCGCCGCTGGACACCCTCGCGGTCGCGCCGCGCGGCCATTCCATCCAGGCGCGGCTGTACGCCGAGGACCCGGCCCGCCAGTTCCAACCGCAATCCGGCCTGTTGACCGAAGTGGCGTTCCCGGACTGGGCGCGCTGCGATACCTGGATTGAGACCGGGGTCGAGGTGCCGGCCTACTACGACCCGCTGCTGGCAAAAATCATCGTCCGGGGCGAGGATCGGGAACAGGCGCTGGCCGCGCTCGGCCGCGCCCTGCGGGAAACCCGGATCGGCGGCATCGAGAGCAACCTGGCTTATTTGCGGGCGGTCGTGGATCGCGACGCGGCGTTCCGCGCCGGCCGGCACACCACCCGCACCCTGGGCGAATTCGAGTACCGGCCGACGGTGATCGAAGTGATGGCCGCCGGCACGCTGACCACGGTGCAGGACTGGCCGGGACGCCTGGGTTACTGGGACGTGGGCGTGCCGCCCTCGGGGCCGATGGACGATCTCGCGTTCCGTCTGGGCAACCGCCTGGTCGGCAATCCGCCCGGCGCGGCGGGGCTGGAATTCACCATGAACGGGCCAACCCTGCGCTTCCATTGTCCGGCGGTGATCGCGCTGACCGGGACGGCGATGCCGGCCACTCTCGACGGCGATCCCGTTCGCTTCTGGACGCCGCTCGCCGTGCCGGGTGGCGCGGTCTTGCAAATCGGGCAAGCCCGAACCGGCGCGCGGGCTTACCTGTGCGTCAAGCACGGCATCGCGGTTCCCGACTACCTGGGCAGCCGCGCCACCTTCACGCTGGGTCGCTTCGGCGGCCACGGCGGGCGGGCGTTGCGGTTGGGCGACGTGTTGCCCGTTCGACCCTCCGCGCCGGAGGGCGGCGAGCAACCGTTCGATGCCAGCCTGATTCCCCGCTACGAGCCGGAATGGGAGCTGCGGGTGATCTACGGCCCGCACGGGGCGCCGGATTTCTTTACCGAAGACGACATCGCGACCTTCTTCGCCACCGCCTGGGAGGTGCATTACCACTCCAGCCGCACCGGGGTACGGCTGATCGGCCCCCGCCCGCGCTGGGCGCGGCCCGACGGCGGCGAGGCCGGCTTGCATCCCTCCAACATCCACGACAACGCCTATGCCATCGGCACGGTGGATTTCACCGGCGACATGCCGGTGATTCTCGGCCCCGACGGTCCCAGTCTGGGCGGCTTCGTGTGCCCGGCCACGGTGATCCAGGCGGACCTGTGGAAACTGGGGCAGTTGCGACCGGGCGACCGGGTGCGCTTCGTCCCGATCGCCCTGGATTCGGCGGTGCGGCTGCTGGAGGCGCAACGAAGTCTGATCGAAACCCTGCAACCGGTCGCGGTGGACGTGGCGCGGGTCCAGCCGGATACCGCCATCCTGGAACGATCCGCGCCCGGCGAACATCCGGTGGACGTGGTCTACCGCCTGTCCGGCGACGCCGGTTTGTTGATCGAGTACGGTCCGCCGGTGCTGGATATCGCTCTGCGCTTTCGGGTTCAGATATTGTACGAGCGGCTGCGCGCCCGCGCCTTGACCGGCGTGCTCGATCTCACCCCCGGCATCCGCTCCTTGCAGGTGCATTACGACCCGCTCCAGTTGCCGTTGCCGGAGCTGCTGGCGCTCTTGCGGCAGGCCGAACGGGAACTGGGCGACGTCGATGACGCGGAGGTTCCCGCCCGCATCGTCCATTTACCGCTGGCCTGGGACGACAGTCAGACCCGGCTGGCGATCGAGAAATACGCGCAATCGGTGCGCCGCGACGCGCCCTGGTGTCCCAGCAATCTGGAATTCATCCGGCGCATCAACGGCCTGGATAGTATCGAAGCGGTGCAGGGACATCGTCTTTTCGGCCAGTTATCTGGTGATGGGCCTGGGCGATGTGTATCTCGGCGCGCCCGTAGCCACCCCGCTCGATCCCCGGCAGCGGCTGGTGACCACCAAATACAACCCCGCCCGCACCTGGACCCCGGAAAACGCGGTCGGCATCGGCGGTTCCTACCTGTGCGTCTACGGCATGGAAGGTCCCGGTGGTTACCAGTTCGTCGGTCGCACCGTGCAGATGTGGAACCGCTACCACGTCACCGCCGATTTTCCCCGACCCTGGCTGCTGCGCTTCTTCGATCAAATCCGCTTTTACCCGGTCGGCGAAGAGGAACTACTGCGGTTGCGCGAGGAATTTCCCCGTGGTCGATTCCGGTTGCGGATCGAAGAAACCCGCTTCAGCCTGCGCGATTACCGGCGCTTTCTCGCCGAACAGGCCGACGGCATCGCCGCCTTCAAGGCGCGCCAGCAGGCGGCATTCGAGGCGGAACGCGCCCGCTGGCAAGCAGCGGGCCAGGCCGCCTATCGGGCCGAATTGCCCGACTTGCCCACCGAGGGCGAGGAATGGGTGCTGGGCGCGGCCGAAGTCGCTCTGGAAAGTCACGTACCCGGCAACGTCTGGCAGGTTCCCGCCACCGAAGGCGACTGGGTCGAAACTGGCCAGCCTCTGGTGATCGTGGAATCCATGAAGATGGAAATTACCCTGCAAGCCCCTTGCGCCGGACGAATTGCCCGCCTGCTCTGCCAACCCGGCACGGCGGTGCAAGCCGGACAGTGCTTGTTGATTATCGATACCGCCGCGTAACGCCCGAAGGAGGATGCGATGCCTGTCCCCGACCTCTCCCTGTCCGCCTTGCGCCGCGATTATCTGAGCGGCCGCCGCACCCCGCGCCAAGTGATCGAAGATATTCTGGCCCGCATGTCGGCGTTCCAGGACGATAACATTTGGATCAGCCAAGTCCCGGCGGCGGAACTGCTGGCGCGGGCCGACCGTCTGGCGGCGCAAAATCCCGCCCACCTGCCGCTGTACGGGGCGCCCTTCGCCATCAAGGACAATATCGACCTGGCCGGACTGCCGACCACCGCCGGTTGTCCGGCCTACGCCTACCGGCCCGCAGGCTCTGCCTTCGTGGTGGAACGGCTGCTGGCGGCCGGGGCATTGCCGGTGGGCAAAACCAACCTCGACCAGTTCGCTACCGGTCTGGTCGGGGTGCGTTCCCCTTACGGCGCGACGCGCAACGCCTTCAACCCCGACTATATCGCCGGCGGCTCCAGCAGTGGTTCGGCGGTGGCGGTCGCCCAGGGGTTGGCCAGCTTCGCGCTCGGCACCGATACCGCCGGTTCCGGACGGGTGCCGGCGGCGTTCAACCATCTGGTGGGGCTGAAACCCAGCCGGGGACTGCTCGGCGCCAGCGGCGTGGTGCCGGCCTGTCGGACGCTGGATTGCGTCAGCCTCTTCGCCCTGAATGCGGCCGATGCCGCGGCGGTGTTCGAGATCGCCGCCGCTTTCGATCCCGCCGATCCCTACGCGCGTGAGTTGCCGCAGGTTCCCGCCGAGCGTCGCGCCCGCTTTCGATTTGGGGTTCCGCAGGACGATCAACTGGAATTTTTCGGCAACCGGGGGGCAGCGCAAGCGTTCCAGGCAGCAATGGACCGATTGCAAGCGATGGGCGGCGAGGTGGTAACGCTCGACTTCACTCCGTTCCTGGCCGCCGCCCGCTTGCTTTACGAAGGACCGTGGGTGGCGGAACGCTATGCCGCTATCGCCGACTTTATCCGGCGCCAGCCCGAGGCGTTGTTCCCGGTCACCCGCGCCATCATCGAACCGGCCACTCGACTGAGCGCCGTGCAAGTCTTCGAGGCGCAGTACCAGTTGCAGGCGCTCAAACGACAAACCGATGTCCTGTTGGCCGGGTTGGAATTCGTCGTCACCCCTACGGCAGGAACCATTTATCCCATCGCCGAAGTCGAGGCCGATCCGATCCGACTCAATGCCAATCTCGGCTACTACACCCATTTCATGAATCTGCTGGACTACAGCGCGGTGGCGGTGCCGGCGGGCGTTCAGGATCACGGCCTGCCGTTCGGCGTGACGCTGTTCTCCTTCGCCGGACACGACCGGCGGCTGCTGGCCTGGGCGGAAGCCTTCGAACGCGCGGCGGAAGAATCGCGCATCAACCTGGTGGTCTGCGGCGCGCACTTGTCGGGGCTACCGCTGAACCCTCAATTGACCGAACGCGACGGGCGGCGGGTGGCGGCGACCGCGTCCGCTCCTCGTTATCGTCTTTACGCCTTGGCCGGCGGGCCGCCGTTCCGGCCGGGGATGGTCCGCGTTGAAACGCAAGGCGCCGCCATCGAGGTGGAAGTCTGGTCGCTGCCGCTCTCGCAACTGGGGAGCTTCATGGCCGGGATTCCCGCGCCGCTGGGCATCGGCACGGTGGAACTGGCCGACGGCTCTTGGGAAAAAGGTTTCATCTGCGAACCTTACGCCCTGGCCAGCGCCCGCGACATCACCGAATTCGGCGGCTGGCGGGCGTATCTGGCCAAGGCAACCTGAGAAACCCTATGGGCTGGTGGCCGGAGTGGGGCGCTCTGGAAAGGTCGGCCCAAGATCGGCGGCAGTGTGGGTTTAGGTTGAAAACCCGCGTGCATCACCGGCCGATCGTGTTGGTGACTCACTGCGGCAACACCAGCCGACCTGCGAGCGGCGGTTTCGCGACGACGCCCATCGGCGATCTTGCGCTGCCCGCGTGGTGGCGGTCTCCGAGCGCGGCCTCGAACCGGACCGCACGGTGTGGGGGACGTTCGAGGCCAGCGACCCGGGCAAACCCAGGCTTTGACCACCCGGCGGCGACCACAGACACCCTCATGCCCGGCGCGAGCCGCAGCGGCCCGGAATCCACCTGGAGCCTGGCTAGGCCAAAGGGGTCGAGAGGAGGCTCGGCGAGAGGTCGCCGCAGAATTTCGATGCCTCCGAACCCGCAGGCCGGTGCTCTTCGCTCTCCCGCTACGCGATCGGGCACTCGGCGCCGAAGCGGCGAATCTGCTCCATCAACCGCTTGACGTCGTCCAAGGTGGTGTCCGGGTTCATGAAGACCAAACGCAGATAGCGCCGGTCTTGGAACTGGGTCGAGGTAAGGTAGAAATCGCCCTCCGCCAGAATGCGTTTGCGCAGATCGAGCTGGCGCGCATCGGAGCCCTGGACCCTGAAACAGAGGATGTTCGATTCGGGCGCGACGGGCATCTCAACCCAGTCGAGCCGTTTCAAGTCGTCGTAGGCTCGCGCGGCCAAGCGGTACTGCCGCTCGATGTAGCGCGCCAGTCCCGCCTCCCCCAGCGCGGCGAGCACGCAGTAGAAGCGGAGGCCCAGGCCGCTCTTGGTGCATTCCACGGCCCGGTGGAGAAAATCGAATCCCGGTTGCTCCTTGTCGTGAAACAGATAGCTCGCCTCCTGCTGGAAGGCCGCGTCGAGGGTCCGGTGATCCCGCACCAGCAGGGCGGCGCAGACCGAGGAGGTCCGCATCATCTTGTGGGCATCCCAGGTCAGAGAACTGGCCAACTCCACCCCATCCAGCCGATGACGGTAATCGGGCGACAGCAGGGCGGCAGCCCCATGGGCGCCGTCCACGTGGAACCAGAGGTCCTGGTCCCGACAGAACTCGCCGAGGGGACGGAGCCGGTCGTAGACCCCGACCGCCGTGCTGCAGGCGTTGGCGACCAAGGCCAGGGGCGTTTTGCCGTCCGCGCGCAGGCGGGCGAGGGTGGGCGGCAGCGCGCACGGGTCCATGGCGCCGCGCGCGTCAGTGGGGACGCAATAGAGATTGCGCGTCCCCAGCCCCAGGATGCCGACCGCGCGCTCGATGCTGTAATGGTGGGTGCCCGACGCCATCACCGCGAGGTCGCCCGGGTTCCCCTGTCGCCAGGCGTCGGGGCGGACCGCGCTCCGCGCCGCGATCAGGGCCGTCAGGTTGGCCAACGACCCGCCGTGGGTCAGGACACCCCCACCGAAGGTCCCCTCGGCCTGCCGCCCCGGCTCCAGCGGCGCCGGCGTCCAGCCGATCTTTTCCAGCATCCAGTTGACGACGAAGTATTCGATGGCGGCGGCGCCCGGACCCATTTCGTAGATCGCCATGGGATTGTTGGTCAGCCCATCGATCAGCGCCCCCACGGCGGCGGCGTGATGCGGGACGGCCACCTGGTGGCCCAGGTAGCCGGGCTGGTGCAGGTTGATGATCGTCTCGAGATAGCGGTCCACGAACCCCCGGAGCGCCTCGCCCTCCAGTCCACCGTGGCGCGCGAACCGGTCGAGTTGCAGATCCTCGATGATGGATGCCATCGGGCGTTGCGCCAGCACCGGCGTCGCCCGCGCCCGCGCCCGTGTGAGGTGCCGGTCCAAGGCGTCGGCGACGAGCGTCAAATCCGATAGGAAGGTCATGATCGGCGGTGCGGCTTGGTCGGCGATGAGTTCGGGATCCGGCACAGGTTCACCTCGCGTCAGTTCTGGATAGGCGTAACCCGTCGAGCGCGGAGTAGCCGGCGGTCTGGGCTGGGCCGGAGCTGAAAAGGGCGGTGGGCGCCGGGCCCGGTGGGGCCCGGACGTGAGTCGATGGAGGTCATCGAAAACACCATCACCCGAGGCGCCCACCGATGATGATGTCGCCGTTGACCGTGGAAGGCAAGCCATCGGACCGGTCGGCGCGCTGGGCGGGGCTGACCGGTTCGCGCACGAACCCCACCAAGACCTCGATATCCCCCTGGAAACCCAAAAACTTGCCTTCCGCCCCAACCGGTCGGATCATCTTCATCGGTGGGCTCCTCGGATGTTTGGGTGTACTCGATATCGCTCTACCCCATACTCGACCCCTCGGACTGGGGAACTCACGACTCCCTCTTCAACCCCGGCCGGCTTCGACCCTCCCGGGCTCGACGGGTTACGCCCATTCCCTATCCTTAAATTCGGCAGATGACCTGATGGATACGAGAGAAAACCTTGTGCAATTGATTGAAGCGCTGGAAAGACGCGGCGTTGACAAAAATAGGATAGAAGAAGCCGTTACCAATATTCTGCTACATAAAGTGGAGATTATCTGCTGGAAAGATGCCGATAAAGAGCGGATAGTTTTGCATGCGTACTTACTCGCTGGAACCAGATCCTGGCTACAGGAATCTTTAGCTACAGACTCAAACGCCGATGGTCGGGAAATCATTGAACGACATCTCCAGGAAATCAATAACCATTTCGCGATGTATCAGTGGCCCACGGATATCTCTGAGGACGATCCGGTATTGCTAAAAGAGTTGTGGAATCAACAAAATGTCGGCATAACTACTACGGGGCAGTTGCATGATCATGTTGCCCACGAAGCCCGTATTTCGGCCTTTAGAAGCGAGCGCAACCGAATTCTCCGTATCCTTCTGAAGCTTCCCGCCACAATATCTGCTCGAGGAGAATTCGAACCGGTAGTCACACGCGATTTAGTCACCGCGCTTCAAGGCCAAACGGAAAGATTCATAAAAACTGTAATAGAAGAGGAACTGCAGGCGCGTTATCCTACGGCGTATGGTTTTCTTGCGACGTTATACGAACGGCAACATATTGCTAGACTCGACCGGTTGCTCGACTTAAAAAGGATGAGTAGCCAAGGGTTCCTAAACTCCATCACGCAAAGCGAAAACGCATTGAGAGCCCTGATTGATAACCTGACTATTGCTCGGAATGGATTGGGGAAACAAAATTTTCTTAAAATTATAGGATCTTGGGATAGCTTAAACAAGATACAGTTGGTGGCTGTCCAGGATGTGCATGCCCCGGGGATCAATTTGGGCGGATATCAATTAGCCTATCCTGTAGAATACTCCGAGTCGCAGATGCCGCCTTGGATGAAAGATAGCACGTTGGGTGAACTAAAGAGTGAAGGCGATAGCGACGCGGGAACCTATATAGTGTTCTCAGCCAGCACGAGCGATAACTCGTTTAATGATGGAGCCAAGGATAAATTACGTGCGCGGTATACCAACATCCAGAACAACTTAATCAAACCGAACTACGACGCCCTCGAATTGATTATCGCGCATTCCGATAAAATGACCAAAATGACAGCGCGAACGATTGTCTCCTTGCTGGCTACGATGGTGGAAGCGTATCAGCAAATCGCACCTCCCACCGAAGGTGATGCGGTCCTGAAACAATACCGCGTACTTCTGCAGGATTTGGATAAGTCTTGGGAAGGGTTGTCCCAGCATGAAGAATTACCAGCCTTTTTAAGAAATAAAATTACAAAAATCACAGAATCCTCGCTCGCCGAAATAAATACCGTTCACTCGATGATACGGTATTTGCATGAGGTAGGGAATAAAGCCCTCGAAGAGCAAATGATCTCAGCCCGAACAAACATGACGATAACCGTCGGTCGGATCGGAGCCGACGGGGTAAAAGAGATTCAGTTAGCCCAGTTGGATGATGCGCCGATCATAGTCAACGGCTTGATCCGCCATCGTGCGATTGCGACGATAGTACGCGCTAGTCGGCGGATGCCGGCGCCCATACCCGGTACGTTTGTAGTGATCAATAACTATATTATTTATAGTGTAAAACTTGGGGAGCATCGTGCAGAGTTTTGCGCCAACATCGAACGTCCGGACCATGAAGGATTTGTTCGGTTACAAAGTTATCAAGGCGGTATAGAAATAGAGCAGCAGCTACGGGGAGCTTTTGTCGAAAAGGTTTTGAGCGCAAGAGGAATGACCGTCAAATGCGAACAGAAGGGTCTGGTGGATACGCTGGTGGAAGGGATTCTTGATAAGGATCATGGGGCGCGGACTGATACCCAGATCGAACAAACCGTTATATTAGTATTGCGCTTGATCTGGTCTCTTCGCGATTTGGACTATGCCATGGCGCTCATCTTTTCGCGAGAATTTCTATCTGGCCACAGCGGGAATACAGTAGACGCCAACAAGATCAAACAATTTACCGATTCTTTTGCGAGCATGTTTCTCGTTGAAGGATTGATCCCCTTCTCGTATAGAGGCGAGGGTATGCCGTTCGCAACATATTGTGAGTACAGCGGACCCAAAACTCTGCGGGAGTTTAAAGCGTATCATGCTGATGAACGACGGATGATGCGCCATCGTCTGTATTTCACAATCAATGCTTTGTTGCAAGCGGTCGAACTGCCTACAATCCAACCCGGCACAGGTGGGGTGGGGCAGGAGGTTATTGATGAATACTTTAATAAACCTTTGCGTAATGCTTTGGGCCGTGGGGAGCTGCGGCTGAATGCCCGGGGATTGGTTGAGAGGAATCCTAACCATCAGCCACTTAAGGAGATTATCAGTACGGTTGTCACGCATGAAAATGAAGCCTTGCGCATGGCGATTCTGCTAAGGATGACCGACCTGAATTTAGACATCAGCACGATTGGCAGCGTCGACCAACTTATGCTAGTGAGGGCTCAGCAAGAGATAGCGCCTAATGAATGGCTGGTAGTATATGGTCTGGCCGACGAAGAGAATCGTGCGATTTTATATGCGTTCGGCCAATACGTAACAGCGCAGGGAGATGGAGAATGGCTTTCCGTGACTGGCCTTAGGAGACTATTGCGTAAAGCCGGCTATGCCGTACCTGGAAAAATTCGAATTCCCGGGTTTCAAAAAGCTGTATCTCATCGCTTGTTAATCGGACAACCCCGCGAGCAGAGCAAGATCATCGGTACCTCTGTCAGGGGTTTATTGGCCTCTGTTGGAGACGGGTCTGTTCGTATTGGGCGTATTACCTTCGACCGCAATTATTATTTTAATCCGCAGACGCGTGATGGGCGCGTTCTACTGGTTCCGTTTACTACACCTGAAGATATCGAAGCGATTCGAGCTGCTGAAGCGATCCTGGTGACCAGCGGGGGTCTACTCAGTCATGCCGGAGTCACGACTCGGGAATTTGCCATCCCCGCCTTGATTCTTTCACACGCTGAGTGGGTACAATCATCGGAAGGAGTCATGGTTCGTCTTGAAGAAAGACATCCAGGCCAGATCAGGAAAACGGCAGAAGGGTTTTGGGTCAGCGATTCAATCGTTTCTGAAACGGTAGAGGTGCATGAGGGAGACATGGTTCTGGTTTTGGCATCGCAGGGTATCGTGTCGATTATGCCCATGGGTGGCAACCATCTCGAACGAGCGCACGGTTTGATCCAGGGCATGGTGTCTGGCGAAAAAACTTCTGTTGATCTCGAACGTTGGTTGGCAAATATTCCATTAGGTATCAATGCGCAAAGTCATCGGGAGCAGATGACATCCGATACCCTGGGTTTGGTATTGGCTGAGGCATTATGGGATAAGCGTCTTAATCCTACCGTGCGCAAGCAATTTATCGACATCGTGCAACATGCCTGTACGGGAATGCATGTGGACGGCAAAACTGTCGGGCTTCCGGCAAAGAGCGTCGTTTATATTAATGCGGTGGTGCAACGACTTCAAGAGAGTGCTTTTACCGAACTCGAAGGGTTGTTGTCGGAGATCGAGCACAATCTATCCAGAGTGAAAGTGTTATGGAGAGCGCTTAATATTATTGCGAGGGTTGAGCCTCTGTGGGCGCGGGTCATGGCTTTAGCAAATCGTCTGAATTTATCGGACCAGCGATTGCAAGCATTCGAAAAGCGCATTGATAAATTGCGCCGACATCCGCGCATAGCTTTACTCAGAGCATCCGTACTTCATGAAGTAGAGACCCTTTCAGGAAGAAATTTGACCGAAGCGGATTTGCCGCTTGTACGACAGACCCTGCGTCGTCTTGGTTATAGGAGAGGCGGCAGTAAGTGCCAAAAAGTTTTGCTGGTGTGTACGGCTAATGTCGACCGTAGCCCCATGGCTGAATTTTTATTAAAAAAGATGCTCCATGATGAAAAAATAAGTGGTTTTGAAGTCATCTCTCGCGGGGTAGCAGCGCTTGAGAATTGTCCCATGTCTGAAACAGGTCAGGCCTTGCTTCTTTCGGAAGATAGAATATGTGCTGAAGCTCACCGTAGCAGAAGGATTGAGGAAGTCGATATTCGTGAAGCCGACATCATTTTAGCGATGGAATGTTTTCACGTGCAATTTCTGAAAGAGAAGTATCCCCATGCCGCAGACAAGATTTTCTTGCTAAGCGATTATGGGAATGCGCGAGAATTTGGCGATATCAATGATCCGGCAGGTCAGTCAGGAGATGCCTATGACAGGATGAAACGAGAAGTACAGGTATCTTTGACCGGGGTCTTCAAGCGCATGAGAGAGGAAGGCCTTTTAGTGAAAGCGATGGTCGCTTACTTGCAGATTAAGGCGGATGAACTGACGAGAGCGAAAAGAAAACGAGTTGCTGAATCCCAGCGGACTGTCGTGCCGCTGGAGGATGTGGATGCCGATTCTGTTGAGCTAGTGGGTGGGAAAGGCGCCAATCTTGGGGAAATCGCGTATATTGTTAAACAATACGGCGCCCAAGTCCCGCAGGCCTTGATGGTGACGACTTTTGCTTTCCAGCGGTTTCTTGAAGAGAATAACCTGCTGGAAGCCCATATGCGAATAACGGCGGCGATCGACACCCTTCTCCTGGCGAAACCCATTTCGGACGAAGATCAACGCAGTCGGATTGTAGAATTATCGGAGCAAATTCGCGATTTGATCCTCCAGGGTCGTTTGGAGGCTACCGTGGGTGTGGGACGTGAAATTATGGAGGCTGTCGATTCTTGCGGCTTACAGAATACTTGTTTGAGCGTGCGGTCTTCCGGCCTACAGGAAGATACCGAGGAAGCCACCTTTGCGGGGGCGGCGGAGACGTATTTATTTGTCAATCCAGCGGAGTTGTTGGAGTGGATAAAGAAAGTATGGATGTCGTTTTGGTTGATCCGGGGCCTTCTGTACCGGAATAGCCGGATCGTTCAGCAAGGGCCAATCAAACCGGCGGTTATCGTGCAGCAAATGTTCGATTCCCAGGTTTCTGGGATCATATTTACGACCGATCCCGTCAGCGGCAGAGACGTGATTGTGATTGAAGCGGGTTATGGACTTGGTGAAGGAGTTGTTTCTGGATTGGTAGACGTGGACCGGTACTATGTGAATAAATTTGACGGTTCGGTGATCAATATTCATATCGGGAAAAAGGCGTTTAAGGTCATGCGACACCCCTCTGGTAAAGGGACATCCATAGAATCCGTCGACCATGATCTGCGCGACGTGCCCTGCTTAAATGAAGAGGATATTAAGGTTAAAATAGCCATGGCTCTGGAAGAACATTACGCTTTGTCCCAGGACATTGAATTTGGGATTGCAAATGGCAAACTCAGTATTCTGCAAACCCGGCCCATCACCACGCGTGTATCAAACGAGCGATTTCTTCTGTTTACCGAGGGACGAGTTTGAATCGCTTACGCGCCAACTTAACCCTCGACCACGCCGAACGCACCGGCTTTCTCCGCTACGCCGGGGATGCGTGCTGTTCGTCGGTCGCGAAAGCCCCGCCCACCGTGCTGGTCAGCGGCGGGGCCGGCGTGCGCTGCTTTCTCGACAACCCCACGGTGCAAACCCTCCTGCTGCACGCCGATTCGGTGATCGTGGTGCGGGACAACGAAAGCACGGCGAAGAAACAGGCCGAAACCGATGCGGCGCATGATCTCCAGATCGCGCGCATCCGCGAGCTGCGCGGCCACTGCGGCGACTGGCGGCCTCCGGTCGGGGTCAAGGACGTGGCGGAACTGAACCAGCGGGAACGGGCGGGGGCGGGCGCCCGCCGCTCGGGACCGGCTCTTGCCCCGCCGGGGCGAAGACCTGGAACCCGGTACCGGCGCCCAAATGTCGCGGCTGCAAGCGACGCGAGCGGGCGCTTCAGGCGATGGCCGCGCCGGGCTACGCGCGGGGCTTCGAGCTGACCCTGCACGCGGATCGCCTCGATCAACCGCTCGGCCGCAAGAAACCCACGGTCTATTTCGTCGGTTCGATGGCCGATCTGTTTCACGACGACGTGCCCGACGCCTTCATCGACCGGGTGCTGGCGTCGATCCGCCAAACGCCCTCGGTACACCGATCTGCTGCTCACCCAGCGCGCCGAGCGGCTGGCCGCGTTCTTCGCGAACCGCCCCGTCGCCGGCCAACGTCTGGCTCGGCGTGACGGTGGAGGATCGCCGCCACGGCCTGCCGCGCATCGACGTTTTTCGCCGGGTGCCGGCCCGCGTCCGGTTCCTGTCGGTGGAGCCGTTGGCCTCAAAGCGGTTGAACTGGATCGGGTCCGCGAATCCAGTCCTCGATGCTCAGTTCGGGAATCCGCTCGTAATGCCGCCGGTTGCCGGTGACCAGACCGGCGCCGCGCGCCAGAGCGATAGCCGCGATCAGCAGGTCGGCATCCGCCAGCAGCGTGCCCGCGCGCTCCAGGTCGGCCTTGAGGCGACCGAAGCGTTCCGCCGCCGCCCAATCCAACTCCAGAATCGGCAGCGTGGCGAGGAATGCCACCACCAGCGCTTGATTGGTCTCTGGCGCGCGCGATTTGGCGGCGCCGTAGGCCAGTTCGCAGGCGGTGATCCAGGTGGTGGCCACCGCGTCCGGGGTTCGACGGCGGCGCTCGATCGCGCGGACGTTGCCGCGCAGGATCTCGATGCAAACGTCCGTGTCGAGAATTTTCACAGCTCGACCCGCCGGCCGGGCGTGCGCGCGGCGTAGAGGGCGTCGATCTCCTCGGCCGGTTCCCGGTCGGAATCCCAACGGCCCGCCAGCGTTTGCCACGCTCGCACCTGCGCCTCGATCTGCTCGGTCAAGGCGACCGCCACTGGCGCGGCGGACCCCTCGGCCAACACTCGGTCCAGCAGGTGGATCACCTCGCGGTTGAGGCTGCGTCGGTCGGTGGCCGCCCGCTCGCGCAGGCGCGCCAAGAGCGGGTCGGGAATGTCTTTAATCGTGAGGGAGGGCATGGTATAAGCTCGTCGTCGAATGCAACCATTTTGGTGGCATCCCACGAGGACGTCAACCCGTTCGCGGTGGCAAAGCCGACCGGAGCCCGACCGGGGAATCGAACCGGAATCGCCCAACACGTTCCGAGGCTCTATTCCCATCCGGCATGGCACTCCGGTATCAACCCGAACGTCCCCCCGGGCGGCCATCCTCCCACCGCGCCCCCCAGCGCATCGTGCCGCGTACCGGTACCGGTACCGCGTACCGCGTGCCGGAGGTGGCGTCCGTTCCGGGATCGGGGCGTTAAAGAAAGTCCCCGTCGGGTTGGACCGCCCGCCCGCGCTACGGGTCGGATCGGTCGTCGCTACCCGAACAGCGTCGGGCAATTTTTATCGGGAGTCGGCCTCTAATCCCTTGGGACAGCTTTCTTCCCTAGCCCGCTTCGGGATCAGGCCCGAGGAAATTTCTGCATCTTGCGGCGGCGATCTCGGTCGGACCCGCCCGCCTGTCATGGAGCCACGCCGATGAGCGAAACCGAGCACCCGATCACCGTGTTTTACGACGACGCCTGTCCGCGCTGCGTCCGCGACCGGGCGCAGTACGAACGGTGGGCAGGCCCGGCCGGCGCATCAGTCTGCTGGTTCGACATCACCGGCCAGGACGAACGGCTGCGCGCGCTCGGCCTCGATCCGCGCCGGGCGTTGACCGAACTGCACGTCCTGGACGAACATCGGCAAATCCGCTCCGAACTGGACGCCTATATCTTGCTCATGGCAAGGGTTCCCCGCCTGAAACCGCTGGCCTGGCTGATCGGCCGGCCCTGGATTCGACCGGGGCTGGCGCGGCTCTATCGCTGGAGCGTCGCGCGGCGGTTGCGCCGGAGCGGACGCTGGCCATGAAGCGGTGGCCCGCCCACGATCCGAACACCCGCGACGAACCGGTCCTGCGGGCCGACGGCCTCGTCAAACAGTTTGCCGGTCGCCGCGTGGTGGATGGGGTCGGACCTGTGCTGTCGGGCCGGCCAAGTGCTGGGCCTGCTGGGCGCCAACGGGGCTGGTAAGACCACGACCCTGCGGCTGTGTTACGGCTTCCTGCAGCCCGACGCCGGCACGGTTTGCGTGGCGGGCATCGACCGCCGCGCCGACCCCGAGGCGGCCGCCCGGCGGGTGGGCGTCTGCACCCAGGACGACACCTTCGATAGCGATTTCACGGTGCGCGGCAACCTGGAGCAGGTCGGCCGCTACTTCCGCCCGCGCCCGCCCGCGTTGAAAGCGCGGGTCGCCGCCTTGCTGGAGCGCTTCGGCCTGGACCGCTACGCCGACGCCAAACCCGACGTGCTCTCGGGCGGCTACCGGCGCCGGCTGATGCTCGCCCGCGCCCTGGTCCACGAGCCGCAACTGCTGTTTCTGGACGAGCCCACCACCGGGCTGGACCCGCAAGCGCGCCTGGAGGTCTGGGAGCTGGTCGACGCCCTCCGGCGCGACGGCTTGGGGATCGTCCTGACCACCCACTACATGGACGAGGCCGAGCGCTTGTCCGACGAGCTGGTGGTCTTGCGCGACGGCCGAACGGTGGCGACCGGCCCGCCCGCGCGCCGTGCTGGGCGATTGGGTCGGCGAGCACATGCTGGTGCTGGACGCGCGCGATCCGGCGGCGCCGGCGGTCTGCGCGTGGGCGCGGCAAGCGGGCTTGCCGGAACCCCGTCGGGTGCTCTCCACCCTGCACCTCGCCCTGGACGGGCCGGGCCTGGCCCGGTTCAGCGCCCGGTTCGGCGATCTGCGCTTCGAGGTCCGCCCCCCCACCCTAGACGACCTGTTCCTGAAACTGGCCGAAAAGCCGTGACATTCCAACCGCCATGACCTTTCCTCCTCGCTACCGGGCCGCCTTCCACTGGCAGAGCCGCGCCGTCCTGGGGCGGCACCTGACCGTGTACCGGCGCAACTGGCACACCGCCGCGCTGCCGCCCCTGCTGGAACCCATCATCCTGCTGCTGGCGTTCGGGGTGGGGCTGGGCGGCTTCATCCCGGACTTCGCCTGGCGCGGCCGGCCGGTCGCCTATCTGGCCTATCTGGCGCCCGGCATGTTGGCCTATACCGCGTTCATGACGGCGTTCTTCCAGGCCCTGTTCGCGGCCTACATCCGCATGCACTACCAGAAAACCTGGGAAGGGCAACTCATCACCCAGGTGCGGCTGGAACACGTGATCTGGGGCGAGGTGTTGTGGGCCGCCACCCTGGGGACGGTCTACGCCCTGATCGTGATCCTGGTGCTGGCGGGGTTCTCCCTGGCCGGCTGGCTGCACCTGCACTGGGCCGGCATCGTGCTGGTCGTCCCCCTGCTGTTCCTCGCCGCCCTGGCCTTCGCCACGCTGGGGCTGCTGTTCACGGCTCTGGTGCCCAGCATCGACCACATGAACATTCCCTTCTTCCTGGTCATCATGCCGCTCGGTTTCGCCAGCAGCACCTACTTCCCGATGGAGGGCGACTCCCCCTGGACCCAAGCATGGCTGGCGCTGAATCCCTTGCACCATTTGGCGGAAGGGATCCGGCTTCTGCTGTTGGCCGGCGAATGGAACTCCCACTTGCTGGCCGCCGGCGGGCTGTGCGCGCTG
Source organism: uncultured Gammaproteobacteria bacterium (assembly GCA_963719395.1). Taxonomy (GTDB): domain Bacteria; phylum Pseudomonadota; class Gammaproteobacteria; order Competibacterales; family Competibacteraceae; genus Contendibacter. The sequence continues at coordinate 25,108 of CAVRCC010000006.1, forward strand.
ATGATCCTGGTGCTGGTCCCGGTCGACGAGCGGCTGTTGCGGCGCCGGGTGTTGGGCGAGGGTTGAGGCTTCCTCGCGGCCGGCGCCATCGAACGATCGAAACCGAAGGAAAACCCGATGACCTGCGAGCGGCTGTTTCGCGACGATGCCTACTTGAAGTCCTGCACTGCCCGCGTGGTCGCGCTGTCCGAGCGCGGCATCGAACTGGACCGCACGGTGTTCTATCCGCGCGGCGGCGGCCAACCCGGCGACACTGGCCGGTTGCGTCGGACCGACGGTGTCGCCGTGCGGATCGTCGACGCGCGCCCGGGCGAGGGGCCGGAGAGCGTCGTCCACGTCCCCGAACCGGGCGCGCCCGCGTTGTCGGTCGGCGACCTCGTGGCGGCGGAACTCGACTGGGACCGTCGCTACGCCCACATGCGTATTCACACCGCCCTGCATGTGCTGTCCTGCGTGATCGTGGCGCCGGTGACTGGCGGCAATATCGCCGCCGACCAGGGGCGGTTGGATTTCGACATCGACATGAGCCGGCTCGACGCCGCTCATATCGAGCGCGAGCTGAACGCGCTGCTCGCTCGCACTATCGATACGGAAACCGTTTGGATCACCGACGCGGAACTGGACGCCCAGCCCGAGCTGGTCAAGACCCTGAGCGTGCAGCCACCGCGCGGCGCGGGTCGGGTGCGCCTGCTGCGGATTCCCGGCATCGACCTCCAACCCTGCGGTGGCACCCACGTCCGCCACCTCGCCGAGATCGGTCGGATGAAGGTGCTGCGCATTCGCAGCGAGGGGAAACGCAACAAGCGGGTCGAGATCGGCTTCGCCTGAGCGGATGTTGCTGGCGGCGCGCGGTCGGGCTTCCTCAGCCGCGCGGGAGGCGGGCCGTGCCATCCCACAGCGAGCCTTGCCAATGATGAATCCGTCCCTGCTGGCCGCAGACGGGACACCACCACACTACATCGTCGGTCGCGGGGTCGAGGTCGGTTTCGAGGAGGCCCGGACACCGCTGGCGGCCGGGTCGCCGCCAGCACGGCACGGGGGAAGGCGTAGATGCCACTCCCAGCGGCGCGGTGGCGGCGGCGACGAGGCGGGTCCACCGCTCGGCCCACCGCCGGGCGGGTCCAGCCGCCGGAGCGATCGCTCCCTGCGGCGTCAGAAAATGGGTGAGATCGGTGATCCAGGTCTCGGTCATGATCGTTGAAACCTCCGCTGGGGGGTGATGGCGCGCCCCTCCCGTGGCCGCTGCCCGCCGCCAGTACCACGCCGCTGCGGCGATAAAGCCTCCAGCGCTATCCCCGTTCGCGCCAGACCCGAGCGGGATGGCAGCCTCCCGACCGCCGGCCTGATGGCCTCCCGCCGAGCGCGACACAAGGAGCGGCTTGTAGGGTCCGGGAATGGAAACGGATCACAGCGCGATCACATCGGGGAGGAGACGGCGGAACTCTTTCCGGACCACCTCGTAGCACTCGCACACCCGCGTTTCCAGACCCGGTCGGTCCAGCACGTTGATGTGGCCCCGGCTGTAGTGAATCAACCCGGCGCTCTGCAAGTTTCCGGCGGCTTCGGTCACGCCCTCGCGGCGGACCCCCAGCATGTTGGCGATCAGCTCCTGGGTCATGCTCAGCTCGTTCGAGGGCAACCGGTCGAGGCTGAGCAGCAGCCAGCGACAGAGTTGCTGGTCCACCGAATGGTGCCGGTTGCAGACGGCGGTCTGCGCCATCTGGGTCAACAGGGCCAGGGTGTAGCGCAGCAACAGGTGCTGCAACGCCCCGGAGCGGTTGAATTCCTGCTGGAGCATCTGTCCCTTCAGCCGATAGGCGTGACCCGCGCTCTGCACCACGGCCCGGTTCGGCATGGTTTCGCCGCCCATGAACAGGGCGATGCCCACGATGCCATCATTACCGACCACGGCGATTTCGGCGGACGCGCCGTTCTCCATGACGTACAGCAGGGACACGATGGCGGTGGTGGGGAAATAGACGTGATTCAACCGGCCCCCCGCCTCGTACAGGGCCTCGCCGAGCGGCAGTGGGACCGGTTCCAGGTGGGGAAACAGGCGCTCGCATTCGGGCTCGGGCAGGACGGCGAGCAGGTGGTTTTGTCGGGGGTTCGGGGGGTTCGGCGGGCTGGGCATGATGGACACGAGCAATCCAATATCGTTCGGCACGTTTATTGAATAGATAAAATGATGTCTCGATATTCGTCGGTCATCGGATAAAATAATAAATTCTTAATGCAAGCTAACCAGTGGACAGAAATTTTCCATAGCTGTTTAAGGCCTGCTCCCAGCAAAGAAACCAAGCCACACCCCGGCAGCCTTGAATGCGGATGGTGAGAGGAGGGGGTGGGACGTGCGGAGGAATTAATCGACGTTTGTTGGCTTCGCATTTCTTCTTTCTTTTGCCGAATCAGTGTTTGCTTGAAGTGAATCGAAAGCACATAAACGATGAGATAAATATAGAACTGAATTTGAAGGCCATTGGCTTCATGACTCCATAAATGGAGCGCATTAAAAGTCCGTTTAATGCATCGAAAAAACAGTTCGACTTGCCAGCGATAAGCATACAGCATAATAATTTCACTGGTTTTCAAGTCGAAACGGTTGGTAGTAATCCGATACAGTTCACCCAAAACCACAAAACACACTAAACGGTAAGTCTGTTTCGATGGATCACCCGAGAAAATAACCAAGGTGTCGGTGACCTCTGAGAGAAAGCGGTTCCACGTTTCGGGAAGGAAGACCCTTTTGGACGATCAAGTTCTTGAACTCGTAGGCAAAGGCAATAGTCTGGCTGATATGCTGATCTCGCGTTTTTGACCCTGCGGTTGGATCGAGAACGGGGCAGTCGGACGCGCACACGACAACGGGGATATCTGCTCCAGCAAGCATGTCTAGCTGCCTGGTTAGCACCTGTTTAGGTGATAATGCTTCACGAGGAGCAATGGCAAAACGATAGCCTCCACTGTGGATCAGCAACCTGCGGGGGACTGTGGCGAGTTGTTTGATGGTCCAGTCGCGTGCCACGGAGGTGATGCTGATCAGCAGGCTACAGTCAGAATCGTACCGAGGGTAGTTGGGCTCCAGGATACCAACTCACGTAGAAGTCCATCGTGTGCCCTGCCCTCTGTTCTCAATAGAGAACTTGATAACCAATGGCCGCCATGTTATCATTAGCTCTCGCGCCTGTCAATCAGGCCAGTAGTGCGTCATTTGCTTACATCGGTGCGGGTAGCTCCGTCAAACGGAGGTCGAGCAATGCTATTCGTACAGTTTTTGGCCCCGAGTTGGCAGCAGTCTACGGGTTCATCCTCGCGGCTTAAGGACGCAGTCAGTTGACCTGAAGCCCATCGGGCTTTCATGCCGGAATATGCTGACTCGCGGTCGGTTTCCACCCAGAGTATTGACGACGCCTTCTCATTTCTCGTGTCGGCCGACCTGATCTGCGAGGTTGACGGCGACTATGTTGCTCGACCCATCCCAACCCTATCCTTTCGCCTCGCGGTCTTGATGCACGCCAGGAGCCTACAGCTTGGCGATATCGAACCCAAGCATGTCACCGATCCCTTGTACATGCTAATCCTCGAAGAGCTTTTTGTAGGCCGAATCGTGTATTCGTGGCCGATCTGCACACCGAAGCCAATAAACTGCGCCAAGTCCAGGAGGTTGGAGGCCTCAGCAAGGAGAAGCTACAGGCCTGGAAGCGAGTCATGGCCTACTTGGGCATGGGATGGCGTGTTAGCGATGGCTTCGTCTGCGCCTGTGCGCCTTACCTCCTGAAGGAGATACTGATGCTTGGGAGTACGACGAAGGTCCATTGCAGGTATTTTTAGAGGCACATCTGGGGAAGTTTCTCCCATTTCAGACCGTCGGCGGCGATCTGGCAGATTCCATCGGGCAGCCTCCAGCACTCGGCGCGACGGGGGTCTGGCTCTTGCAGCTCGGTACGACTCGCCCGCCAAACCCTACTTCGGCGAGCAGCGGCTCCGGTACCTCACCCGCATGGGGGGTGCATAATGAGCATGCTCGGCACCCCGGGTCTGTCTGCTGCTTCACAGGGCTTGGCCATTTTTGCTCCAACGGCCGATCAGCGTTATCTCATGGGAGCGGATGTCTTCTTACGTACGCACTTCCCCATGACAGTGCGTCGCTATGAAAACGGTCACAGCCGGGTCATCAGCGAAGAGGATTTGTTGGCTCAGATTCTTGACAGCACCGGACATGCTCCTGGCAACCGTCTTTGGGTGCTCTTGGCGCGCCAGGCTCAGGCAAGTCTGAACTCATCAAGCTGCTTGAGACGCGTCTGAAACTAGCTGCCCCGACCAGGACAGAAGCTTTGATCCGCATCTCCCGTACTGAATTGGACGTACTGAGCATACTCGAGCGTTTCCAGTCTGTGCTGGGCGATAGCTCAGAGAGTTCCGTGATGCGTATGCGGTGGAATGCGGCCCGCCAGAAACCTCGAACGCTCACGAAGCTGATCCTTCTCTTCGCCCTGGAGACCACAGTCGATTCTGACGAGCTGATCAATGCGCTTTTCTACCGGCTTGTAAATGTCATCCAGCCGCATGTGGAGCGCACTATTGCTCCGGGTGACGCCGGATCGAGCGTGTCCCAGAAGGTGGAGCTGCTCAGCCTCGAAACGTGGGAGGAAGTCCTTAGAGAGACGGCTATCGCCGTGCCCATTGAATACGAGGTAATCCGCCATCAATTGACGGAAGCCTTCCGACAGCATTTGTTCGGTGGTCTTTCCCTCACTGACACGCTGGGACGCATCTCCCGGGAAGTGAGACAACGGCAGGGGTGTCGCCCATCTTGCTAATTGACGATCTTGTGCAGTCCCTGAGCCTGTATGCGACCGATCTGCTTGACTACTTCCTCACTCTGGAATCCGGCGACTGGGACGTCGTTGTGGGATTGACACCAGCCGCCTTCGAGGACAGCAAGCGTGGTAGGTTGTTGCTACAACGGATATCACACCTGGATACGATCTACGACCGTGTCGAGAAGTTGTGGTTATCCGATGAAGCCGGGCAGGATTCCTATGTTTTTGAGTGAGCAGAACTGCCACTTGTTTCCGGCTCCCTACCTGACTGAGTTTCGTCACTTGAGCGGTGTCACCGACGCGTTCTCCTCCTTTATCCTTTCAATCGCGAGGTCTTGCTCCGTGTCTACCGTGGTCTACCGCCGGGCAAGGGTAAGGCGCGGTCATTTCCTGCGCCATCTTCGAAGCACTTGGAACAGGTGACACATGGGGAACCATTGTTGGTAGC
>CAVRCC010000007.1:0-10376 GCA_963719395.1 uncultured Gammaproteobacteria bacterium
CCATAGAAAACAAGAATAATGTCATTGCGAGGAGGGCGTAGCCCGACGAAGCAATCACCTTACAGTTGGGGATTGCTTCGCTCGCTGGAAACCGCTCGCTCGCAACGACATGCCTTTGGATTACAATCAGCCCATCCACTATAGGAGGCTTCGATGGATCCAGCCAGCGCGATGTTGTTGTTCGTTCTCTTTCAAGCGACGGAAAAAGCGGTGAAGTATGCGGGCGGAAAAATCGCCGATTCGATGTCCAAGCCGATTTGGGAGGCGTTGGAGGAAAAAGCCAAATGGCTCACAGGCAGGGACGAGACCGCCAAACGCTGGGCGGCGTTTTCGCAAGCCTATACCGAAGCGGGGACAAAACTCAAAGCGCAGGGGCGTCATCCCGAACTTGCGCGGAAGGTAGTGGAGTTCTGATGCAGTTTGACCTGAAAGCCCTGCCCGACAATCAATGGCTGGATGAACTTGCCATTCAACTTGAAAAAGCCTCGCTGGTTTCAGAAAAGCCCGATGAATTCCTGCTGGTTGAATTATTCGCCCATGTGCTTTCCAATCAAAATACACAGACTTCTCGCGCAGAATTGAGCGAGACCATTTCTGATTTTGTTTCGATTTTTCAGGATATCCTGTTTGCCCAGCCCGCTTATCAAGAGGGAATGTTCAAGCGCGCCCAGTGGCAGGCGTTGCGTGAACCGCGCTACGACACGCGCGAGCGCTACATTTCACAGGTCATCGAATACAACGAGAATCTGGACTTCGTCGGCATCCCTGAGTTGAAGGACAGACAGGCATTGCGGATCGAGGATGTTTTCGTTTCCCTGCAAACGCAGGTTGAAGAGGTGGACAGAGAGAGGTATCAAGAATTATCGAAAGAACGGCACGAAAGAAATATCCGTGTTCACCTCGGTGACTTGAAACCCAAAGTCGCACGCAAACTCACTGTCAACCAAGCGCTGACCGAATCTCAGAAGATCGTTATCCTCGGTGACCCAGGCTCGGGCAAGACCACCCTGCTCAAATACATCGTGCTTGCCTTTGCCGAAAACAAGGCGGACAAACTCGGGCTGACCGAAACCCGTCTGCCGATCTTCATCCGCATGTACGATTACGTTGCCAAACGCGGGGAATGCGGCAAGGACGGCTTCTCTTTCACCGATTACCTGAACAAATATTGTACCGACCATCTGCAACTACGCCTGCCGCCCGACTTTTTTGAAGCGGCTTTGGAGAGCGGCGAGTGCTGTGTTTGTTTCGATGGACTGGACGAACTCGGCGCGGCGGGATTGCGGCGCGAGATCATGCTGGCGGTCTCGGCGATGGCAAACCGCTATAGGCGCAACCGTTTCATTGTGACTTCCCGACTTGTGGGCTATGAAGAAGCACCGTTGGACAGGAACGACTTTACTCATCACACTGTCCAGCCTCTGGGCGACGAGGACATCAAACTCTTTGTCGAGAAGTGGTACAAGGCGCGCGAGCGGGATATGGTTATCCGCCGCGAGCGGACGGAACACCTCGTCAAGACGATCATGGGTGAGGAGCGGATCAAATCGCTGGTCGCGGGCAATGGCACCATCGGCATGGAGATCCTACGCCAGCATCCCGATCCTATCGAGGCGATCTTCATCGCGGTCGGCGGCGGCGGCCTGATCGCCGGGGTCGCGGTTTACGTCAAGTTTCTACGGCCGGAGATCAAGATCATCGGCGTGGAGCCGGACGACGCCGCCTCCATGCACGAAGCCCTCAAGCACGACCGGCGGGTGACGCTCGACCAAGTGGGCATTTTCGCCGACGGGGTGGCGGTGCGGCAGGTGGGCGAGGAAACCTTCCGGCTGGCGCGGGAGTTGGTGGACGACGTCATCGTGGTCTCCACCGACGAGATTTGCGCCGCCATCAAGGATATTTTCGACGATACCCGCTCCATCGCCGAACCGGCCGGCGCGTTGGGCGCCGCCGGCCTGAAGAAATACGTGGAGCGGACCGGCGTCACCGGCGCCAAGCTGATCGCCATCAACTGCGGCGCCAACATCAACTTCGACCGCCTGCGCCACGTCGCCGAGCGGGCCGAACTGGGCGAGCGGCGCGAGGCATTGCTGGCCGTGACCATTCCCGAACAGCCCGGCAGCTTCCGCAAGTTCTGCCAGGTGATCGGCCGGCGCTCCATCACCGAGTTCAATTATCGCTATGCCGATGCCCGGCAGGCGCGGGTGTTCGCCGGCGTGCAACTGACCGAAGGCGAGGACGAAAAGAGCCGGATTATCGACGCCCTGCGCGAGCACGGCTACCCGGTAGTGGACATGAGCGACAACGAAATGGCCAAGCTGCACGTCCGCTACATGGTGGGCGGCCACGCGCCCGGCATTCGCGACGAAATTCTGTACCGCTTCCAGTTTCCCGAACGGCCGGGCGCGTTGCTGAAATTCCTCACCGGCATGGCGCACGGCTGGAACATCAGCCTGTTTCATTACCGCAATCACGGCTCCGACCACGGCCGGGTATTGGTGGGCATTCAGGTGCCGGAAGCGGAGCGGCCGCGGTTCGTCCAGTTTATCCACGACCTGGGCTATCCCTGGTGCGACGAGACCCAGAACCCGGTCTACCAGATGTTCCTGGACGGACGCGGCTAACCGGGGTGTTGCGCTTCCAACGCCAGCACGAATGCCCACTGCGCCGCTGTCACTGGCAACACCGACAGTCGATTGCCTCGGCGCAGCAGGGTGAAATCGCCCAACGCCGCCCAATGCTGCTTCAGTTCGGCCAGGGTGATTTCCCGACGCAGGCGGCGAACCAGCCGCGCGTCCACCCGATACCAGCGGGGATGGTCCGGCGTACTGGCCGGATCGTGGTACGGACTGGTGGGATCGAACGCGGTCTCATCCGGGTAGCCCGCGCGGACCACCTCGACGATCCCGACGATGGCGGGATTCGTCGTGCCGGAATGGTAGAAAAACGCCCGGTCGCCCCAGCGCAGGCCATCCCGCAGAAAATTACGGGCCTGATAGTTGCGCACGCCTTCCCAGGGCGTCGTCTGGTCCGGGGCGGCTTCCAAATCGGCAATGCCGAAAGTGGTCGGTTCCGATTTCAGCAGCCAGTAGTTCATGCGTAGTCTTTCACGCCCCTCGCCCGCTGGCGGGAGAGGGGCTGAGGGTGAGGGCCGAGCATTTCGCAGCGGAAAGCACATACAGCGCCGCTTCCGTGACCGCGGCATCGAGCGGTACATCCCAGGGTTGTTGGATCAGTTCGGCAACCTTCTGAAATTCATACCCCAGACCCAACAGAACGGGCTGATGACCACCATGCCCCGGGTCGCGCAGGAACGCGAAGGCCCGATCGTAAAATCCCCCGCCCATGCCCAACCGGGCGCCGGCCGCGTCGAAAGCCACCAGCGGCGTTAACACCACATCCAATCGCGATGGTTCCAGCCATTCCGCCGGGGACACATCGGGTTCGGGGATATCGAACCGATTGCGGCGCAACGGCTGCCCGGGTAGGTGCGGCGCGAAGCGGAGCGAGCATTTGCCGTCCAGCACCGGTAGATAGACCGACCGGTGGGTAGCCCAGGCGCGCTCCAGCAGGGGCGCCGGGTCCAGTTCGCCATCGCAGGCCCAGTAACCGGCCACCCGGGTCGCGCCGGCCCACGCCGGCCAGCCTTCCAGCCGGCGGGCGACGGCCAATGCCGCCTGTTGCCGCTCGGCGGGGGACAGGGCGCGGCGCAGCGCGCGCAGCCGTTGGCGAAGTTCGCGCGGGTCGTCGGTCATGGGAGGTCGCGCAGCGACAAAACAAAGGCGACGCCGTGGCATCGCCTGATCTTGAAAAGGGGGGCGCCCTCCGCCTGTGCCGTCTCGGACCGTTACCCTTGAACCGGGAGGTTCAAGTAGGGAACGGAGCGGCGTATCAGGCTTTCCGCCGCGAGGCGGACATGCACACTTACGCCGACGACCGCACGCCCTGGGTACGATTAACTAGGATCAAGGGGTTACCCGGCCCACTACTCGAACACCGCAGGGAGCGCCCGAACTGAGACTAACTTACGTGCGTATTATAACTCCATTGACGCGACTTGATTCAGGGTCACGTCAACTTTTTGCAATAAATCTTGCACGCGGTTGTTGATCACGGCATCCGTTTCGATCACTTGACGTTGCTGTCGCAACAGCTCGTGACTGAGGTTCATCGCGGCCATCACCGCGATGGCCTCCAGGGTCAGCACTTTGCTGCTGTGATCGCGAATTTCCCGCATCTTCAGGTCGAGATGGCGACCCGCCTCCAGCAATTCCTCCCGTTCGGTGAGGGGGCAGACGAAGCGGTAGTCGCAACCCGCCAGATTCACGGTCACACTGATGGTTTCTTGACTCACGAGCTTAATCCCAACCCTTTTAACCGCACGATCATGGCGTCGATGCGCGCGCGCGATTGTTCGTTCTTCTCGCGCAGGGCATCGCGTTCGGTCTGAAGCTCGATCGTCTGCTCGCGCAGGGACCGATTTTCCCCCGCCAGACGCTCGCACCATTGCGCCAGTTGATCCACCCGTTCGGCGAGAATGGCCAAGCTGGTTTCGGGAGTTTCGACCGTATCGGGCATCTCACCGAAGTCGTCCGCCTCGATCAGCGGTTCGCTGTCATCAAAAGTATCGTTTTCCATAAGAACTACTATAGAGCGATAGCTCCGACCTGGTCAATTTCAGTCGCGCATTTCAACCATCATTTCAGAGTTCGGGCGCGGAATGTTACGATGATTCAGTGTTGCGCCGCCCGGGGCGCTGGAGTTGACCGCATGTCCACCGCGCATTTACCCCTGTTCGAGCGCCTGTCTCGCCTGCTCGACCCCCTCGATCCAGCGGAACTGCACGGCCTGCTGTGCGGTCTCCTTTGCGCCGATCCCACCATCGATCGCGACCGCTGGCTCGCCTTGGCGCGCGAGGAACTGGCCGAGGGCGCGGAGCTGGCCGAACCGGTTCGCGATCTGCTTTCCAAGCTGCTTGAATTCGGCGCCGCCCAACTGAACGCCGCCGACGGATCCGTGACCCCATTGCTGCCCGACGACGATGCGCCCTTGCGCCAGCGGACCGACGCGCTCGGGGCTTGGTGCCAGGGCTTGCTGTACGGGCTGGGGCTGGGCCAGGTGGACCAACGCGGCCTGTTGTCCGAGGAAAGCCAAGAATTCCTGCGCGACGCGACGGGGATCGCCCAGGTCGGCTTTGAGACCGACGAGGCCAGCGAAGCCGATGAAACCGCCTACGCCGAAGTGGTCGAATACCTGCGGGTCGGGCTGCTGATGATCCTGGAGGATCTGCGTCATGCCGCCGTGCCCGCCCCCCACCGCCTGCACTGAACTGGAAATCCGCCGATGCTCTCCCGCGCCATCCCCGCCGCCGAGTTCGCCCGCCGCCGCCGCGCCCTGATGGAGGGCATGGGGCCGGGTTCCATCGCCCTGCTGCCGGCCGCGCCGTCCATGCCCCGCAACCGCGATGTCCACTACCCGTTCCGTCAGGACAGCGATTTTTATTACCTGACTGGCTTTCCCGAGCCGGAAGCCATCGCGGTGCTGGCGCCCGGCGGCGAGCAGGAATTTCTGCTGTTCTGCCGCGAACGCGACCCGCACATGGAAATCTGGCATGGCCGCCGCGCTGGCCCGCAGGGGGCCGTGGATCGCTACGGGGCGGACAACGCCCATCCTATCGCCGAAATCGACCAGTTGTTGCCGCCGCTGCTGGAAAATCGCGAGCGGGTGTTCTACGCCATCGGCTACAACCCGGACTTCGACCGGCGAGTGATGGACTGGATCAACCAAGTGCGCGGCAAGGCCCGGACCGGCGTGCGGGCGCCGGTGATGTTCGTCGCTTTGGAACACCTGCTGCACGCCATGCGCCTGCGCAAGGCGCCGGAGGAAATCGCGGTGATGCGCGAATCCGCCCGAATCGCCGCCGAGGCGCATCAACGAGCGATGCGCGCCTGCCGGCCAGGCGTGATGGAATACGAACTCGAAGCGGAAATCCTGCACACCTTTCTTGGCAACGGCGCCGGCTGGGCCTATCCGTCCATCGTCGGCGGCGGCGACAACAGTTGCATCCTGCACTACATCGAGAACAACGCCCCATTGCGCGATGGCGACATCGTCTTGATCGACGCCGGCGCGGAAGTGGACGGCTACGCCTCCGACATCACTCGCAGCTTCCCGGTCAACGGCCGCTTCTCCGGCGAACAGCGCGCCATTTACGAACTGGTGCTGGCCGCGCAGAAAGACGCTATCGCCAAGGTTCGGCCTGGTTGCCACTTCAACGAACCGCACGACGCGGCGGTGCGCACCCTGACCGAAGGGTTGGTGGACCTGGGCCTGCTGCAAGGCGACGTGGACGAGTTAATCAAGGCGGAACAGCACAAATCGTTCTACATGCACCGTACCGGCCACTGGCTGGGCATGGACGTGCACGACGTGGGCGATTACAAGACCGGCGACGACTGGCGGGTGTTCGAACCGGGCATGGTCACCACCATCGAACCCGGCCTGTACATTCCCGCCGGCGGCAAGATTCTGGATGCCCATTGGGCGCGGCTGGGGGTCCAGCTCGAAACCGAACTGGACGAACGCTGGCAGCGGATCGGCGTGCGCATCGAGGACGACGTGCTGGTCACCGCCGCCGGCAATGAGGTGTTGACCGCGGCCGCGCCGAAGGAGATCGATGAGATTGAGGCGCTGATGCGGGAGGGCGGATGACGCAAGCAGACTACGACCTGCTGATCATCGGCGGTGGCCTGGTCGGCGCCAGTCTGGCCTGCGCCCTGGACGGTCTGGGGCTGCGCATTGGTTTGGTCGAGGCCGCGCCGCTGACCGCCAGCCAACATCCCAGCTACGACGACCGCACCCTGGCCCTGGCGCAAGGGACCCGGCGCATTTTTCAAACCCTGGGCCTGTGGGACGCGCTGGCATCGACCGCCACCCCGATCCGGCGCATTCATATTTCCGAACGCGGCGGTCCCGGCTTCGCTCATCTCGACAGCCGCGAAGAGGGGGTGGAGGCGCTCGGCTACGTGGCCGAGGCGCGGTTGATCGGCGCGGCGCTGCTGGCGAAATTGCCGACCTTGCGCGGCGTCGAACTGCTGTGCCCGGCCCGGCTGGAAACCGTCACCGTGGCAGCGGACGCCGCCCACGCCACCGTTCGTTTCAGCGAGGACCAAACGGTCGAACTCCGCGCCCGGCTGCTGGTCAGCCGCCGATGGCGCCCACTCGCCGGTGCGCGAACAGATCGGCATCGCCGCCCTGCGCTGGGAATACCGCCAGCAGGCGGTGATCGCCAACGTCACCCCCACCCTGCCCCATGAAAATATCGCCTACGAGCGTTTTACCACTGACGGCCCGGTGGCGCTGCTGCCGATGAGCGATGACCGCTGCGCGGTGGTCTGCACGGTGAACGAGGCCGAGGTTCCAGCGGTCATGAATTTGGACGACGCCGGCTTTCTGGCCCTGCTGGGCGACCGGTTCGGCGACCGGCTGGGACCGTTTCTGCGGGCGGGTCGCCGGCAATCCTATCCGCTGTTTCTGCTGAAAGCCCGCGAACACGCCCGCTCCCGCGTGGCCATCATCGGCAACGCCGCCCACACCCTGCATCCCATCGCCGGCCAAGGCTTCAATCTGGGCATTCGCGACGTGGCGGCGCTGGCGGAAGTGATCGCCGACGCCCAGCGAATGGAGCAGGATATCGGCGATACGCAGACGTTAAACCGTTACGCCGACTGGCGCCGTTGGGATCAGCGCCAAACGATAGCGTTCACCGATGCCCTGAACCGGCTGTTCGCCAATCCCCTGCTGCCGGTGCGCGCCGCCCGCAATCTGGGATTGCTGGCTTTTGATCTGTGCCCCCCGGTCAAGCATTTCTTCGCCCGGCAAACCATGGGCCTGGACGGGCGCTTGCCCAAACTGGCGCGGGGCTTGGCGCTGACGGCGTGAATCGAAAACTGATTGACGAAGTTCATAAAATCCCGGACCGACGTGGCAATGGACAGTTGCGCCGCGAGGTCTGGGTCGACGAACGTGGGAGGGTCGTCCGCTACAACCTCGCTTTCATCAACCATCAGCGATTCGGGGGAGACAACGGGCGCGTGGTGGGTTATGACAACCAGCACGGCTACCATCATCGTCACTATTTCGGAACGGTAGAGGCGGTGACGTTCCAAAGCTTCGAAGAAATCGAGGCCCGGTTTGAGACGGATTGGCTGGCTTTGAGGAATGGAAAATGAAGCAATTGACCGTAAAAATAGCGACGGAAGCTGATTTTTTTCAACGGGGACGAGAGATCGCCCGACTGGCCGACCAAGGCGAAACATTGCCCGAAGAGTGCGTCATCAGCTTTGAAGACCCCGCCGAAATGTTGAAGTTGCTAACCACCGGGCGCTTGGCGCTGTTACGGGCGATTAAAGAGCAACCCGGTTCGGTGACGCAATTGGCCCAGCGCCTGCACCGCAGCCGTGGCACGGTAAAACGGGACGTGGATCAATTGGCGAATTATGGGTTGGTAGCGATTGAATCCACCGGTTTGCCCGGACATGAACGGCTGAAGGCCATTCATCCCCGGGCGGGACGATTGCGACTCGAAGCCTCGATTGATTAACCTGATGAACACTGATTACGACCTCATCATCGCCGGTGGCGGCATGGTTGGCTCGGTGCTGGCCTGTGCGCTGGGCGATTCTGATTTGAAAATCGCCCTGTTGGAGGGCGCACCGCTGGAGCGCATCCGGCCGGGGATGGACCTTGATTCGCGGGTTTCCGCCATCAGCCGCGCCTCGCAGCGCATTTTCGCGGCGGTGGGCGCCTGGGACGGGATGACCGCTTGGCGGATCAGTCCGTTCCGCGACATGCGGGTCTGGGACGCCACCGGCTTCGGCAGTATCCATTTCGACAGCGCCGCCATCGGCGAACCGTTGCTGGGCTGGATCATCGAGAACCGGGTGGTTCAATACGCCCTGTTGGAACGGGCACGGCAACTGCCGGCGGTGGATTTGCTCTGTCCGGCGGCGCTGGACACCGCGCAAGCGCTGGATAACGGCCTATGGCGAGTGCGATTGAACGACGGACGGGAGTTCGCCACCCGACTATTGGTCGGGGCCGATGGCGCGCAATCCAAGGTGCGGCAACTGGCCGGGATCGAGACCGGCGGCTGGGGCTACGACCAGCACGCGGTGGTCGCCAACGTGCGCACCGCCGAACCGCACCAGGAAACCGCCTGGCAACGATTCCTCCCGACGGGACCGCTGGCGTTTCTGCCGCTGCACGACGGACGCTGCTCCATCGTCTGGTCCAACACGCCCGATCAGGCCGATTCGCTGCTGGCGCTGGACGAGCGCGATTTCGGTCAAGCGCTGGCGGTAGCGTTCGACCGAGCGGCTGGGCTCGATCACCCAGGTGGGGCCACGCGTGGCGTTCCCGCTGCGCCTGCAACACGCTCATGGCTACGTCAAACCCGGCCTTGCCCTGATCGGCGACGCCGCCCATGTGGTGCATCCGCTGGCCGGACAAGGCGTCAACCTGGGACTGCTGGACGCGGCAACATTGGCCGAGGTGGTGCTGGATGCGGTCGCCGCCGATCAGGACATAGGTTCGCTCAAGGTGCTGCGCCGCTACGAACGCTGGCGCAAGGGTAACAACTTGCTGATGCTGGGGGTGATGGACAGCTTCAAGCGGCTGTTCGGCACTGCGTTGCCGCCGGTACGGCTGTTGCGGAACCTTGGCCTCAACCTGACCGACGCCGCCGGCCCGCTGAAGAACCTCATTGCCCGCCGGGCGATGGGCTTGGCGGGCGATTTGCCGCGACTGGCGCGGGCGGTTTGTTAAGCCGTTACCAACATGATCCCCGACGACCACTGATAACTCATTCCAGCTAAAATCAATGACTTGATTCGCAAGCTGGAAAATGCGGGGTTCGTCAATCGCGGCGGCAAAGGCAGTCACCGAAACTTCGAGCATCCAAAAGGAATGCGCGTGACGGTTTCGGGCCAGCCCGGCGACGACGCTAAACCCTATCAGAGCGAGAGGTTCGGAAAAATATCCAGGAAGCGAAACGATGAAAGACAGCGCGCGTTACTTGAAAATTGTTGTGTGGTCCGAAGCGGACAAGTGTTCATCGGCCAGTGTCCGGGAATCATCGGCCCCTGCTGTCATGGTGACGATGAAACACTGGTCTACGCGGAGCTTTGTCAAAATGGTCGAGGAGTGGTTGGCCATTCTCAAGCAGGATGGTAACCCTTTACCACCAGCCACTGCCAACCGGAATCTTGCCGACAAAATTCCGGGCTTGGTTCGGTCAACGGCCACGCATCGCTGAAGAACGCATACTCTGCCGTCTGGACGAACTGCCCGAAGGTCGGAGCAAGGGTTTCGGTCGA
>CAVRCC010000008.1:0-11936 GCA_963719395.1 uncultured Gammaproteobacteria bacterium
TATGTTTATGTACTCTTCTTGGAAAGCTCAGTTGCGTATTGCTCCTGCTGTCCCTGGCGACTCTCGCGGCGCGCGGCGCCGGCGCGCTCGGCACCGTGAACGGGCAAACCGATCGTTGCTGCTGGCCGCCGGCCTCACGGTCGCGCCCCTGCTGATGTTCCTAGAAGGGCCTTGTTCATAATCCTGGCCATCGCTCTCAGGCTGCGACCGGTATCAGGTAGGCGGGTTTCGGCGGGCGCGCTCGGCGTCGTCGCGGTCGCGGCGGCAAGGGCACACGCAGGAGGAGTTGCTCGAACAGGGTGGCGTGTGTTCGCCCGAAGAGGCGCTCGGCGGCCGTCGTGCCGTCGGCGCGGCGGATGTGAAAGTTATGCACGGCCGTGAGCGCGGCGAGCTTGCGGTCGCTCAGGCGATGACGCCCATGATGATGCAACGACAGTTGGCCGTTGCGTCCTTCCACACAGGAGCTGCTGCGCTGGAACAGATCGGCGCAAGCGCCGGCGACCTCTTCGACCTGGGCGCTCGCCTCGGGCGCCAGACTTTGCAGCGGATGATCGGGTCGACGCAGCGCGTCGAGCAAGGCGGTACTCGCTGCCTGCACGCGCTGTCGGGTCTCGGCCGTGGTGCTGCGTGCGGCGACGCGTTCGAGGTACAGGGCGGGGATGAGCTGCCCGAGGACCGCCGCTTCCAGCTCCGGGGGCAGCGCGAGGGCCTCGACCCTGGCGGTCACAGTGGCGAAGAAGAACGCGAGGGTGGCCAGCCACTGCACGGTCAGGCGCTCGGCCTTGGCGAGGCGTTCGCAGGCGCGGTTGGGGAGGTCGGCTGCCGCAGCCAGTTCCTTCAGGCGCGACCAGACCGCGGTGAAGCGGGCGGCCACGCGCGCCACCGGCTGCGCCTGGCCCTGCTCCAGATCATAGGGGTGATACAGCACCCCGAGCGCGCGGATCAGCTCACGCGCCTCGCTCTGGCGCGCCTGCGCCTGGGCGAGCTCGGCCTCGGCCGCGACCCGCGCGCTCAGGGCTGCGGCAATGTGCGCCGCGAAGGCCGGCGGACGTCCGAGCGGGCGCGGCACGCGCGCTTCGAACGCCTGCTGCGCCGCGCGCTCGGCCTCCCATTGCGCCTGCGCGGCCACCACCCGGGCCTCAGCGTGCTGGACGTCGCGGGCCAGTGCCAAGGCGGTGGCTTTCGACACCTCGTGTTGACCGTGAAAGAGATCCGGGGAATGATGCGCACTGAGATCCTTCTCAGCATGCCGGCGCAGCGCCTTGGCCTCGTCGGCGGTGCTCTGGATCACCTCCACGGCGAGCCCCGTGCAGGCGTCCTTCAGCGCCGCCGTCCAAGTCGCCGCGGAACGATCCGCGGCGTATTGCTCCAGCAGAATGAAGTTCGACACCGGCTCGATGGCCACCAAGCAGATCCCCGGATGAAAGGTTTCGTCCTCGCACACCGTCACTTGACGGGGCGCCATGCCCTCGGCCAGCGCCGTGCGCTGCGCCTCGGCCACCGCGACCACGGCGGTTTCCAAGGCGGCATTCAGTGCGTGCTGCGCGCCGTCGCTGACCCCGACGAAGGCCGATAGCCCGCTCAGCTCCAGGAATTCACTCACCAGTCGGGTGCCGCCCGCCGCCCGCAACGTGATGCTGAAGTGCGCCGCCCACACCATCCGGTGCAACCACGACATCCCGTCCGGGGTGCGCACGAACGCCGCCAAGCCCGCCGGCGGATCCCCGTGCGGGACCTCACGGCACCACGCCTGCAGGGTGCTGCGCGCCACGCCCGAAGCAGCGGCCACGCCGCGTTGCGTCTCGCCCGCCGCCCACCGGGCCTCGGCGACCGCGATGTGCTCGGCTTGCTCCAAGCGCGTGTGCCGCGTCATGACCCGATCCCCCGGCTGGGTCTCCAACGCCCGAGTCGCGCAGCGTCCGCGTATGGTCTAAAGTCTATCCCGGCAGGACCTTCGTACATCTTTCCGAACCCTCGGTGAGCTTCCACTTCCAAGGGTAGGAAATTTCGTGGGTCCTGCCAAATCCCCGCACACCCATCACCCACCGCTACGCTATGCCTTGGCCGGGCTTATGAACAAGGCCTCCTAGAAGCCACCCGGCGCCTGCGTCTGTCCACCGTCGGCCTGATCCATTACTTGACCCCGACCTTGCAATTCCTGCTGGCAGTCACCGTCTACCGCGAGACCTTCACCACCGTCCACCTGGCCGCGTTCGGCTGCATCTGGTTGGCGCTGGCGCTGTACGGCGCCGACGCCTGGGCTAGTTACCGTCCTCGGGCCGTCTGGGCCACCGCCCCGCGCCGTGGAGTTCCACCATGAAAGCGTTCTTCGGCACGGTTCAGTTTCGCATTCTCGGGCTTCTGGGCCTGGTCATCGCGCTGTTCACCGCCGGATTGCTGACCCTGGAAACCATCGAACCGCGGCGGCTCATTCTCTACGACCTGTTGTTGCTGATCGTTCTGGCCATCGCGTTGTTGCACATGGTGAGTAGGCCGCTGCGCCGGTTGGCTCGCAGCCTGCGAGCGCGGGATCCCGCCCTGTTGGCGCCGCTGTTGAACCAGAACACCGAATTCGGCCCGCTGGCCCAACTGGTCCAGGATTTTTTCCAGCAACAGCAGCAATTGGCGGCGGAAATCCAGGAACGGCGCCAGGCGGAACGGAAGCTGCGGCTCTTTTCGCGCGCCATCGAGCAAAGCGCCAACATCGTCATCATTACCGACCGCAACGGCATCATCAAGTACGTCAATCC
Source organism: uncultured Gammaproteobacteria bacterium (assembly GCA_963719395.1). Classification (GTDB taxonomy): domain Bacteria; phylum Pseudomonadota; class Gammaproteobacteria; order Competibacterales; family Competibacteraceae; genus Contendibacter. The sequence goes on from CAVRCC010000008.1 coordinate 2,751, forward strand.
GAAATTCGTGGAAACCACCGGCTATTCTCTGGCCGAGGTCATCGGCGCAAATCCACGCCTCCTCAAATCCGGCAAGACCACGCCAGAACAGTACCAGCAGTTGTGGCAAACCATCACCAGCGGCGGCGAATGGCGGGGCGAGTTCCACAATCGGCGCAAGGACGGCGCCCTGTATTGGGAAGCGGCCTCAATCGCCCCAGTCCGCGACGAAACCGGCGCCATCACCCACTTCGTCGCGGTCAAGGAAGACGTCACCCAGCACAAGAAGATCGAGGCGGCGCTGCGGGCCAGCGAACTGAAGTATCGCAACGTGTTCGCCACCGTCGGCGATGCGATCCTGATGATCGAGGGCCGCGACGGGCGCATCCTCGACGTCAACCCGGCGGCCTGCAAGCTGTACGGTTACAGCCGGGACGAACTGCTGGCGTTGCGAGACCGCGATCTGGCCGCCCCGACCGACCCCAGCCCCGAACTGCCGCGCACCGTGTCGAAGCGGCTTACCGACTATCCGCAACGCCGCAAGGACGGCACGATCTTTCCCGCCGATTTGTGGGTGCGGCACTTTACCTATAATGGCTACAGGATTACGGTCGCGGCCGTCCGCGACATAACCCCGCTCAAGCAGGCGGAGCAAAAGATCGTGCGCCTGAGCCATTGCTACGCCGCGCTCGGCCGCACCAGCGCCGCCATCATGCGGTGTCCTGACACGCAGGAACTGTTGCAGCAAATCTGTTGGATCGTGGCCGAACTAGATCAGATCCAGGTCGTTACGATCGCTTTCGTCGATCCAGCCACTGGCCGGTTCCAGCCGGTGGCGCATGCCGGCGTCAAGTCAGCCTATCAGGGCTATCTCGCCAACATCCACGTCTCCAGCGATCCCAGCCTGCCCGAAGGCTGGGGCCCCACCGGCATGGCGTTCCGCCAGGGTGTTCCCGTGGTTTGCAATGATTTCCTGGGCGATCCCAACACCCAGGTTTGGCGCCCGGTGGCCGAGGAGTTTAATATTCGGGCGGGCGCGGCGTTTCCGTTGCGGCGGGACAATCGGGTGGTCGGCTGCTTGAGCGCCTATGCGGCCGAACGGGATTTTTTCGACGCGGATCTCACCGAATTGCTGACCCGACTGGCCGGCGAAGTGTCCTTTGCCCTGGATCTGTTCGAGCGCGAGAGCCAGCGCAAGAGTGCCGAGGACCGCATCCGCCACATGGCCACCCACGACGCGCTGACCGGTTTGCCCAACCGTACCCTGCTGCTGGATCGCCTGGCCCAAGCGATTCACGGCGCCCAGCGCAGGCAGGATTGCGTCGGCGTCCTGTTTCTGGATCTCGATCATTTCAAAACCATCAACGACTCGCAGGGCCACAGTATGGGCGACCAACTGTTGCAAGCGGTCACCCAGCGGCTGCGCGACGGCATCCGGCAGGAGGACACCCTGGCGCGCCAGGGTGGCGACGAGTTTATCCTGGTGCTGTCGGAACTCTCCGATCCCGCCACGGCCGGCTGGGTAGCCGAGCATCTGTTGCAGGCACTACGCGCGCCGTTCGTGCTGAACCACCAGATTTTGCACGTCAGCGCCAGCATCGGCATCAGCATCTATCCGGTGGATGCCGCCGACCCGCCGACCCTGATCCGCTTCGCCGACAGCGCCATGTATCAGGCCAAGACAGCCGGCCGCGCCGGCTACGCCTTCTTCACCTCCGAACTCAATGCCCGCGTGTCGGAACTGTTCACGCTGGGCAACGAATTGCGCCGTGCCTTGGAACGGGATGAGTTCGTGCTGCATTACCAGCCACAGATCGATCTCGCGACCGGCCGGCCGGTGGGGGTGGAATCTCTCATCCGCTGGCAGCATCCCCAGCACGGCCTGATCCCGCCGGGTCGTTTCATTTCGGTGGCCGAGGAGACCGGGTTGATCGGTCCCATCGGAGAATGGACCCTGCGAACCGCGTGCGCCCAGAACCGCCTCTGGCAGGACGCCGGCCTGCCGCCGCTGCCGATTGCCGTCAATCTGTCCGCCAAGCAGTGGCTGCAATCCAATCTGGAAACCCAGGTCGTCGATGCGCTCGAAGCCGCCGGTCTGGAGCCGCGATTCCTGGAGCTGGAAATCACCGAGAGCCTGCTGATGCGGGATACCGACAAGATGATCGAGACCATGCGCCGGCTCCGGGGGGGCGGGGTGCAATTCGCCGTGGACGATTTCGGCATCGGCTATTCCAGCCTGAGCTACCTCAAGCGGTTTCCGGTCAATCGGCTGAAGATCGACCAGTCCTTCGTTCGGGACATCCCCGGCGATCCCGACGATGCCGCCATCGCCACCGCGATCATCCAGATGAGCAAGAGCTTGCGGCTGACCGTGGTGGCCGAGGGGGTCGAAACGCCCGAACAGTTGCAATTTCTGAGCGAGCAGAGCTGCGACGCGGCGCAGGGCTATTACTTCAGCAAGCCGCTGCCCGCCGGGGAGTGCGCGGAATACCTGGCCCGGCTGACGCGGTCGGCCTGAGCTGTCCCGTTGAGGTTACGGCAGCTCGACCTCGTTCGGCAGCTCGGGCGCGGGGTCGGACTCCGGCGCGAGCGTGGGTTCCAGCTCTGGTTCCGGGGTGGGTGGCGGTGGAGCAACGCCATTCCCCAGCAAGGCCGTCGCCTGTTCCACCCAGGACGCGATCAGCTCGCCCGCCGGCCGGTCTTCGCACAGGTGGCAGCCCTGTCCGGCCCACAGCGCCATGAAATCGGTCGAGCCCTGTTCCGCGGCGGCCTGGCGCAGGTCCTGGCTCAGCAGCAATTGCAGGGGATAACCGGGGAGTTCGGCTTCGTGGGCGCGCAGTTCGTCGGCCAGCCGGTTGCGCAGCACCCGGCCGTGGCGGCCGGTGAACACGCGACTCAGGGTGGTGGCGATCTCGCTGCCTTGACAGAGCAGCGCCTGGTAGGCGGGATGCGTGCCGCTTTCCGGGCAGGCTAGAAAGGCGGTGCCCATTTGCACGCCGGCCGCGCCCAACACCCGGAGAGCGGCGATGCCGCGCCCGTCCATGATGCCGCCGGCGGCGATGATGGGCGCCGCGACATGCTTGGTCAGCAGCGGCACCAGAGTGAGGATGCCGACCAAACCCTGCTCGGGGTGGCCGATGAAGGTACCGCGATGACCGCCGGCCTCGGCGCCCTGGGCGATGATGAAATCCACGCCGCTTTCTTCCAGCACGATGGCTTCCAGCAGGTGGGTGGCGGTGCCCAGGGTAACCATTCCGGCATCCCGCAGCAAATCCAGATACACCTTATCCGGCGCGCCAAAGATGAAGCTGAGCGCCGGCACTCTTTCGTGCAGCAGGACGTCCAGTTGTTCCTCGAACTCCGGGGGAGCCGGCGGCACGGGCGGGTCGGGTGGCAGCCCCAATTCGGCGCGGTACGGCGCCAGCAGTTCCCGGGCGCGGGCGATCTGGATCGGATCGGCTTTGGCCGGACTGGCGACCGACAGATTGACGGCGAACGGCCGGTCGGTTAAAGCGCGCACTTCGGCGATGGCTTGCCGCAGCGGTTCGGGGTGCAGATAGCCGCCGGCCAGGGTGCCCAGCCCGCCGGCGTTGGACACCGCCGCCACCAGTCGCGGCGTGCCCGGTCCGCCGGCCATCGGCGCCTGGATGATCGGATAGCGGATACCGAGTCGCTCGGTCAATACGGTTTGGATCCAGTTCATGGCGGTTTTGCTCGCGGCTGGAGGTTGGCGGGCGGGGTTGACCGAACGGCGGTTGCCGTTCTGGCCGGTTCCGCCATTTTATGCCGGCCGGCGCGGTCCTCCCAGCGGCGAAGCGGTCTGGGCCGCCTCGCGCCGGTCAAGGTAGCACGTCCTCGCTGCGCAGGTGCGACTCTGGCGGTTGCGGGCCGGGCGCGCCCAGCGATTCCAGCACGAACTGCGGGCAGGGTTGCGAACTTTCGGTCCAGCGGTCGAGGAATTCGCCCCAGTGCGGGTGTGCATCCCGGCCCGCCGCCAGGAATTCGATCAGGTTGCGCACGCTGGCGTTGTGGCCGCTGGCGCTGACGCGGGTGCTGAAGCAGGCCCAGCGCAGGTAGAGCACGTAGGTATTGAGCACGTCGCCCTGGCAATAGCGGTCGATCGCCGCGAACTCGCCAGCGGCGGCCAGTTCGCCGACCTCGGCGCCGTGGCCGTTCCACTTGCCCGGCAGGCCCAGCGCTCGGGCGGTTTCGTCCAGTCCCAGGCGGGGCGAGGCGCCGAAGTCGCTCAGCAGGTCCATCAGATCGCAGTGCCAGTTCGACTCGAAGCGATAGTCGTAGCCGAAGCGTGGGTCGGTGCGATGCCAGTTGGGAGCGGCCAGACCGTGGATCAGCGAGCGCTGCTTCAGGACTGGAATATCGAAGCCGCGCCCGTTCCAGGTGACCACGCGCGGGCATTGCCGATCAATCAGTTGCCAGAAGCCGGCCAGGATTTCGCGTTCGCCGCGCTCGGCGATGCTGGCCGCGCCCAGCCGGCGCACGGTGTAGCGCTCGCCGGCGCCATCACGCTCGATCCGCGCCAGCAGAAAACCCAGCGTGACCAGGCGGTGCTGGATCGGCTTGGGGAAGGCGTCGGGATCTCGATCCGCCGACAGAATCGCCGCGTCGGGCAGGGTTTCAAGGTCGATGACCAGCAGGTTCTGGGGGGTCATGCGGATTTTCCACCATGTGACAGCCCGTGGTCCGTAGGATGCGCGAGCTTGCGCACCGCATCAGTTGCGAGCATGGGAATTCGCGTCGCTCGTCCCAAGCTGCGGCCTGGATCACGGGAAAAATGTACAGTAGGAAAGATTTTGGTCGGGGTGACAGGATTTGAACCTGCGACTCCTGCCTCCCGAAGGCAGTGCTCTACCAGGCTGAGCTACACCCCGACGTAGGGAAGAGAACTAATAACGGCGGTTTACCGCGAAATGGGCCAAGCCGATCAACGCCTCCTTGGCGGGCGAGTCATGCAACATCGCCAGATCGGCGACCGCCTGCTCGGCTTGCTCGACAGCAAGACGCGTAGTGTAGTCCAGCGCGCCGGTGGACTCAATAGTGCGGGTTACGAGGTCGAGCTGGTCCAGACCCCCGTGCTCGATGGCCTCGCGAATGATCCGGGCTTCTTCGGACGTTCCATGGCGCATGGCGTGGATCAGCGGCAGGGTCGGCTTGCCCTCGGCCAGGTCGTCGCCGATGTTCTTGCCCAGTTCGGTGCTGGAGGCACGGTAGTCCAGCACGTCGTCGATCAACTGGAACGCCGCGCCCAGATGCAATCCGTATCGGCCCAGCGCCAGCTCTTCATCCCGGGGTCGGCCGGCCAGCACCGCGCCCAGTTGCGCGGCAGCCTCGAACAGCTTGGCGGTCTTGCAGTGAATCACCGCCATGTAGCGTTCCTCCGTGGTGTCGGGATCGTGGCAGTTGAGCAACTGCATGACCTCGCCCTCGGCGATGGTATTGGTGGTGTCGGCCATGATTTCCATCAATCGGATGCTGCCGATGCCGACCATCATTTGAAACGAACGGGAGTAGAGAAAATCACCGACCAGCACGCTGGCCTGGTTGCCCCAAATCGCGTTCGCCGTCTCTCGTCCGCGCCGCAGGCTGGATTCGTCGACCACGTCGTCGTGCAGCAGGGTGGCGGTATGGATGAACTCGACGATGGCGGCGGCGGCGACGTGGTCGTTGCCCGCGTAACCGCAAGCGCGCGCCGCCAGCAGCACGGTGACCGGTCGCAGCCGCTTGCCGCCACCGTCGATGATGTAACCGGCCAACTGGTTGATCAGCACCACGTCGGAGTGAAGCTGCCGGCGGATCAGGGCGTCGACGGCGCGCAGATCGTCCGCGATGGGCGCGCGGATGAGTTCGATGTCCATGAGGGGGAAGCGTAGCTTGGCGAAAGACGCCCGCCATGCTACGGATTGGCCGCGACAGGGTCAAGGCGAGCGCCTAAGCAGCGCTATCGGCTGGAATTTATTTGACCTCAGCCAGGCGCGTCGCTAGAATCTCATCCCTTTAGTCGGGACGGACCAGCCGTTTGGAGATTTTGCAATGTATGCTGTCATCAAAACCGGGGGCAAACAGTACCGGGTGACCGAGGGCGAAACCCTCAAGGTCGAGAAGCTCGAAGTCGAGGAAGGCGCCTCCGTGGAATTCGACCAGGTGCTGATGATCGCCGACGGTGACCAGATTCAGGTCGGCGCGCCCTATGTCGAAGGCGCCCGAGTGACCGCTACCGTCAAATCCCAAGGGCGTGGCCCGAAGGTGCTGATCGTCAAGTTCCGCCGCCGCAAGCACTATCGCAAGACCCAGGGTCATCGCCAGTCCTACACCGAACTGCACATCAGCGGCATCAGCGGCGCACAGGCTGCCGCCTCGATGGCGTCGAATCCGGAGGCTTGAGCCATGGCACACAAGAAAGCGGGCGGCAGCAGTCGCAACGGTCGCGATTCCGAATCCAAACGCCTGGGCGTCAAGCTCTATGGCGGGCAACTGGCGCGGGCCGGCAACATCATCATCCGGCAGCGCGGCACGAAATTCCATCCGGGCCGCAACGTCGGCTGCGGCGTTGACTACACCCTGTTCGCCAAAGTGGACGGTCAGGTGGTGTTCGAGACCAAGGGTCCATTCAAGCGCAAGTACGTGAGCGTCCAGCCGGCGCAGTGAACGGCCGGCGGTTCGGGCGCGTCAAAAGCCCCATCTGGGGCTTTTTCTTTGCCCGCAATTTGAGAGGGACGTCATGAAATTTGTTGATGAAGTGACCATTCGGGTCGAAGCCGGCGACGGTGGCAACGGTAGCGTCAGTTTCCGGCGCGAGAAATACGTTCCCTTCGGCGGCCCCGACGGCGGCGACGGCGGCGACGGCGGCAGCATCTATCTGCAAGCCGACGCCGAACTGAATACCCTGGCCGATTACCGCTTCACTCGACGGTTTCAGGCCGAGCGCGGCCAGAACGGCAGGGGCGCCAATTGCACCGGCCGCAGCGGCGCCGACCTGACCGTGGTCGTGCCGGTCGGGACGGTGGCCTACGATGCCGACACCGGCGAATTGATCGGCGATCTGGTCGAGCCAAGCCAGCGGCTACTGGTGGCGCGCGGCGGCTTTCACGGCCTCGGCAATACCCGCTACAAGAGCAGCACCAACCGTGCGCCGCGCCAGTCCAAGCCCGGTACGCCCGGCGAGGCGCGCGACCTGCGGTTGGAACTGAAGGTCATCGCCGATGTGGGCTTGCTGGGGATGCCAAACGCCGGCAAATCCACCTTGATCCGTGCGGTATCCGCCGCCCGGCCCAAAGTGGCCGACTATCCCTTCACCACCCTGCACCCGAACCTGGGCGTGGTGCGGGTCGGGCCGCTGAAAAGCTTCGTGATGGCCGACATTCCGGGGCTGATCGAAGGCGCGGCGGATGGAGCGGGGCTGGGCGTTCAATTCCTCCGCCATCTCAGCCGCACCCGGCTGTTGTTGCATCTGGTGGATGTCTCGCCTTATAGCGACAGCGGCGACCCGGTGCGCGATGTCGAGATCATTCTCGGCGAACTGGCGCGGTACAGCGCCGAACTGGCCGGGCGCGAGCGCTGGCTGGTGTTGAACAAGCTGGATTTGCTGCCGCCGGAGGAGCGCGTGGCGCGGGTGGATGAAATCACGGCGGCGCTGGGCTGGACCGGGCCGGTGTTCGGGATCGCCGCCCTTAACGGTGAGGGGACCGAGGCGTTGATGGGCGCGGTCATGGAACGGCTGGAGGAACGGCGACGGGACGAAGCGGCGGCCGGGACCACGACCCCGGCGGAAGCAGGAGTGGACGATGTTCGACAAGAAGACACGTGAACAGTTAGGCGCGGCCCAGCGCTGGGTGGTCAAGATCGGTAGCGCGATGATCACCAACGACGGGCAGGGCCTGGACAATTTTTCCATCGATGCCTGGGTGGCGCAGATGGCGGAACTGCACCAGTCCGGACGGGAACTGTTGCTGGTCACCTCCGGCGCGGTGGCCGAGGGGATGCGGCGGCTGGGCTGGGGCCAGCGGCCGACTGCGCTGGCCGATTTGCAGGCGGCGGCGGCGGTGGGGCAAATGGGTCTGGTGCAGGCTTGGGAATCGGCGTTCGAGCGCCATGGCATCCAGACCGCGCAGATCCTGCTGACCCATGAGGATGCGTCCGACCGCCAGCGCTATCTCAACATCCGCAACACCCTGCGCACCCTGCTGCGGTTGCGGGTGGTGCCAGTCATCAACGAAAACGACACGGTGGCCTTCGAGGAGATTCGCTTCGGCGACAACGATACGCTCGGGGCGCTGGTGGCGAATCTGGTCGAGGCGGAGTTGTACGTCATTCTCACCGACCAGCAGGGGCTGTACGACAAAAACCCGCGTCAGTTCGCAGACGCGCGGCTGATCGGCGAGGGCCGAGCCGGCGACCTGGCGTTAGAGGGGATGGCGGGTGGCGCCGGCAGTCTGGGCAGCGGTGGGATGATGACCAAGTTGCACGCGGCGACCAAGGCGGCCCGGTCTGGGGCGTTCACCCTGCTGGCCTGGGGTCGGGAACCGGAGGTGCTGCGGCGGGTCGCGGCGGGCGCGGAACTGGGTACTCTGTTGCGGCCGAGCCAAAGCCCGCTGGCGGCGCGCAAGCAGTGGCTGGCAGTGCAGTTGCAGGTCCGGGGCCGGCTGCATCTGGACGCCGGCGCGGTCCGGGCGCTGCGCGCGGCGGGGAAAAGCCTGCTGCCGGTTGGGGTGACCGCGGTTGAAGGCAAGTTCAGCCGGGGCGATCTGGTAGCGTGCCTGGACCCTGGCGGGACCGAGGTGGCGCGCGGGCTGGTCAATTACGATACCGAGCCGGCGCTGGCGCTGATCGGCAAGACCACCCGCCGGATCGAGGCGCTGCTGGGCCACGTAGACGACCCGGAACTGATCCACCGCGATAATCTGGTGCTGGTGTGAAATGATCGCGAGCCTGGCAGGGCGCGACAGGGCTGTGGATTTGTCCCGGGCGGGCGTCAACGCCAGTGATTGAGTGGGCAACCCGTGGACGACGGGCAAAGAAAAAGGGGCTAGGCTTTCGCCTAACCCCTTATTTGGTCTGGTGCCGGAAAGAGGATTCGAACCTCCGACCTACTAATTACGAATCAGTTGCTCTACCGACTGAGCTATTCCGGCGGAAAAATGGGGAACAGGAATATAGCCAATTTGGTGGTGAGGCACAAGTTCGGCATGCTCA
>CAVRCC010000009.1:0-25898 GCA_963719395.1 uncultured Gammaproteobacteria bacterium
CGGGACTGTCCGGCTGGAACCCGGCTGCGGATCGTTGGGGTAGACGGTGTAATGCTCAAGGGGGTGGTCGAAAGCACCGCCAACGAGGGGTAGTTCATGCGTGAGATCATTCATTTGACCACCCAGCGCCGCGAGGAGTTGGTGGACATCACCGCCCAAGTAACCGCCATCGTCAAGGCCAGCGGCGTGCGCCAGGGTTTGGCGGCGGTTTACGCCCAGGGCGCGACCGCCGCGCTCATGATCCAGGAAAACTGGGACGAAAGCGTGCAAACCAACGTCATCAACCTGCTGCGCAAACTGATTCCGCGCGGAGTCTGGCTGCACGACCAACAGGACGGCAACGGCGACGCCCATCTCAAAGCGGGACTGGTGGGACCGTCGGAGACCATCCCGATCATCGACGGCGAACTGGGCCTGTCGCGCTGGCAGAATCTGTTCTTCTGCGAATTCGACGGCCCGCGCCGGGACCGGCGGGTGATCTGCACCGTGCTGGCGGACGGCGCGGGTTAGAGTTCTACCGAATCCGACGCAGTCTCTCCCTTTGAAAAAAGCAACCATGCAGTCCTCTCTCCCCCTGGGTCCTTGAAACCAAAGCCCTCACCCCCAGCCCCTCTCCCGCGCGCGGGCGAGGGGAGCAACGGTTGCGCGTCATTCAGGGCTTGCGCCGGTCCCATCGCGGCGCGATGCGTGTATATTTGCCGCGCACGCAACCCCCTAACGAGGATCCGTGATGACCCTGCCCGATCCCAATCCCACCGTGGCCCTGGCGCTGGCCGAGGATGTCGGCAGCGGCGATTTGACCGCCGCCCTGATTCCCGAGGACGCTCGGGCCGAGGCCACCGTCATCAGCCGCGAACGCGCCGTACTCTGCGGCGCGGCCTGGTTCGACGCCGTGTTCCGCCAACTGGACCCGCGCATCCATATCGAATGGGGGGCGGCCGACGGCGACCGCGTCGAACCGAACCAATGGCTCTGCACCTTGCGCGGTCCGGCCCGCGCCATGCTGACCGGCGAGCGCACCGCGCTGAATTTTCTGCAAGCCCTGTCCGGCACCGCCACGCTGGCTCGCCGTTACGCCGATCTCGTGGCCGGCACCAGCGCGACGATTCTCGACACCCGCAAGACCCTCCCTGGCCTGCGCCTGGCGCAGAAGTACGCGGTCCGTTGCGGCGGCTGCCAAAATCACCGCATCGGGTTGTTCGACGCCGTGCTGATCAAGGAAAACCACATCATGGCCGCCGGTTCGATCCGCAACGCCATCGCCACGGCTCGCCGCCTGCACCTCGGCGTCACGGTCGAGGTAGAAGTGGAGAATCTGGCGGAACTGGAAGAAGCGCTGGCCGCTCGGCCCGACATCGTGATGTTGGATAATTTCGATCTGGCGGCCATGACCGAAGCGGTGCGGCTCACTGCCAAACGGGTCAAGCTGGAAGCGTCGGGCAACGTCAATTTCGACACCGTCCGCGCCATCGCCGAAACTGGCGTGGACTACATTTCCATTGGCGGTTTGACCAAGGACGTGCGCGCCGTGGATTTATCCATGCGCTTCAAAACCGAGTGAAACGCGGTCTTAATGCGGATGTCATGCAACATTCACCGGCCCGGTCTACGCTTCAAGCTCGCGACAAACAAAACATACGAGGAGAAGAGACCCATGCCCGCGAATCTTGCGCTCGGCGCCCACTACATGAGCCGTGGCCATCTTTTGGCCGATTACCGGACCGTGGACTATTTGCGCCAGGAAATCGCCTTTTTCGAGACGCGCCTGCACGAAATGGGCGAACAAGGCGATTGCGCCTACGAGCACGCGCTCAGCCGCGCCTATGAAACGCTGCTGCGCGAACGCCGTGGCCAGCTCGCCCAACTGCAAGCCTGAATCCATTCCCGGAGCTGGGTGGCCGTTGCCCGTGGCCGCCCGGAATGTTTTATCATGCGCGTCGTGATCTCCTGAACCGTTGACCGGCCCCCGCGCCGGCGAGGACGCACCGCCGCATGAAGCTTTTGTTCCGCGCCGCCGCGCTCGTCAGCTCATTGACGCTGAATCCATGGGCGCTCGCCACCGCCGACGGCTTGCCCGTCTCCCCCTACCAGGCCCGTTACGAAGTGTATGCCTCTGGTTTATCGATCGGCGAGGCGGTCGTCACCTTGACCGCCACCGGGCCGGGAACCTACCAGATGAGTTCCGATGTCCGCCCCAACGGTCTGGTTGCGTTGCTGGCATCCGGCCGCATCCACGAGCAGGCCAGCGGCGAAATCCGCGAGGGCGCGATCCGGCCCAGCCAGTACGAGCGGCTGTTGGATACCGGCCGAAAATCCAATCACATGCAACTGCGTTTCGATTGGTCCGCCGGTCAGGTCCAGGCCCGCTACAACGAGAACCAGGCGATCCTGCCGCTCGCGCCCGGCGTGGTCGATCCGCTCAGCCTGCAACTGGTGGTGATGGGAGATTTGCAGCGCGGTCGAGTGCCCGGTCAATACAGCCTGGTGGACAAGACCGAGATCAAGACCTATCAGGTCCGCAACCAGGGGCAGGAAACGCTGGACACCCCGCTCGGCACGCTGCACACGGTGCGCATCAATCAGTTCACGCCCGGCAAGACCCGCATGACTACTTTCTGGGTTGCCCCCGAACGGCACTATCTGCTGGTGCGCATCACCCAGGAGAAAGACGGCAAGGAAGAACTGCGCATGGAAATCCGGTCCGTCGAACGCCAGCCCTGAAATGGATCGCAGGGCGCCGGCGCAATCCGCGGCCGTTCAGGGAGCCCTTCGCATGACCCCCCATAGAACAACCCGCCCAGCGCTCGCGCCGTGACCCGCGCTTGAATAACATTACTGATGGTTATCGGCCGGCTGGGACCCCCGACCATCGCGGCGGTCGCCAACCACAAGGAAATCGCAGTAATCATTCAGTCCCCTCTCCCCCTGCCAAGAGGGAGAGGGTTAGGGTGAGGGGGTAAGTCTTTGAAACTGCGGCCCTCACCCCCAACTCCTCTCCCGCAAGCGGGCGAGGGGAACGAACGGTTACAAATCGCACAACACCACTCGGGGAGTTTCCGTCATGTCTGACCAAGCCCACTGCGTCTTCTGCAAAATCGGCCGGGGAGAGATTCCGGCGATCCGGGTTTATGAGGACGAGCGCACGCTGGCCTTTATGGACATCCAGCCGGCCAGCCCGGGCCATACGCTGGTGATTTCCAAGGCGCACGCGCCCAACCTGCTGGACATCGCCGAACCGGATCTGTTTGCGGTGGCGGCGACCACCCAGCGCATCGCCCGCGCGGTGCAAAAGGCGCTGACACCCGACGGCATCCGCATCGTCCAGACCAACGGCACGGCCGCTGGTCAGAGCGTGTTTCACTACCATGTCCACATCATCCCGATGCAGGAAGGGCAGCGGATCGGCGCTCACGGCCGCGCCCCCGCCAAGCCCGAGGAATTGAAGGCGCTGGCGGTGCGCATTCGGGAGGCGCTGGCGGATTGAACGGCCGCCGGGCGCGGTTTGACAAGGACGGGTGGCGCAGCACCGAGGCGGTGGAGCACGGGTTTCGCGACGGGCAGCGCATCTTTGCCCAATTTTTCCACTCCACCAGCCCAACCCTGACGATAATTGTCACTCGCGACCATGGCCTGTCACTGATCGCAAACGATCACTCCACAGCCAAATCCGGTTTGACAGCGGCCCGGCGTTGGATTTTTTCTTTTTCGCTATTTTCCAAGCAGTTAAGCCTCTATGACTTGCATTTTCACCGGTTGGCACGGCCCCTGCAATATCCAGCCGCGAAGGGATCGAAAGGTGATCCCCTAACTTCCCAAGCCCCCAACCGGGTTTTTATCTAAAGCGCAGTAAGGAAAGGAGTTACCCATGAAGAAGTTCCAGAAAGGCTTTACCCTGATCGAACTCATGATCGTCGTGGCGATCATCGGTATTCTGGCCGCCATCGCGATTCCGGCCTACACCAACTACACCGTCCGCGCCAAGGTGACGGAAGGTCTGATGCTGGCGTCCTCCCCCAAGTCCGCCATCGGCGAAGGGTTCCAGTCCTCCGGTCTGGTTGGCGTAACGTCGGCGGCGGCGGCGTGGCAATTCGCCCCAACTAAGTATGTCGCCAACATTGCTGTCGCCAATACTGGTATCATTACTATTACCTATGACAACACGGCCAACGGTATCTCGCAATTGGCCGCCGGTGCGACGACTCTGCTCCTGACCCCGTACCTCCGTCCCACCGGTGGTGGCGCCGCGATTCAATTGGGCGCCGTGGCAGTGGGTCAGGAAGGCGCGATTGACTGGGCTTGCACCTCGGTTGGAGTTGCGAACGCCGCTGCTAAGGGTATGCCGGCTGCTGCGGGCACCTTGTTGGCCAAGTATGCCCCCTCTGAGTGCCGTTAATCCCCGGCTGACTTAGGAACGAAGACCCCCGGCGACGGGGGTTTTTTTATTGCCGTTCGCCAAGCCAAACGCGCTTTGTCGGCGGCGGGCGGGCCGTTCCGCAAACAGCGTTCACTCCGCTCATTAGTTGTTGGTATTTTTCGGTATGATGGCGTGGATGGGGTCGCTGGTGGTTGCCCACGCTTGGCGCGAGACGGAAAGCGGCCAGGAACACATTCGCATCATTTCAGCGCGACGTGCAACCCGACTGGAAAGGAAAGTCTATGAACGAGATCCCTGAATCCATCCGCAAGGAACTAGCGGCGCTCGCTGCCAAACCGGAGAGCGAAATCGACTTTTCCGATTTGCCGGCCACGACCGAGCAAGAGTGGCAGGGAGCGCGGCGTGGCCAGTTCTACCGACCGGTCAAAAAGCAATTGACCGTGCGTATTGACGTCGACGTGTTGGAATGGCTCAAGAGCCAAGGCAAGGGCTATCAGCGCTGCCTAAACGCGATCCTGCGCTCCGCCATGCTCGACAGGAAATCATAGATTTCCGAGAACCCCCCTCCCCAAAGGGCAAAGGCCCGCCTCATTCCTCCACGAACACCGCCTCCAGCGTCGCTGCCACCAGCACCCGCTCTCCCCACTGTCTCCAACCGCACCGGCTCCGCCCGCGCCAGCTTCGCCTCCGCCCTATGACGGCATGCCCGTCTCCGAAGCCCACAACTGGACGTTTTACGACCTCGGCGACGACGGCACCTACGAATGGAACCACGGCCTCCTGGAGAAAAAAGGCGTTTCGGATGACCTGACCTGGCTGGTTAGCCTTGCATAAAGAGGCTGGCATTGACCCACCGTAAACCATAATTAACAATACGCCGATGATTGAAATTATCCAAAGCGAAACCTTCCAGCGGTGGCTATCCAGCCTGAAAGATCGGCAAGCCGTGCTACGAATCAATGCCCGCCTCCGGCGGCTTTCTCAGAACAACCCCGGCGACGCCAAACCGCTGCGCGAGGGAATCTCCGAACTGCGTATCGACTACGGCCCCGGATACCGGGTGTATTTCATGCAGCGCGGGTCATTCGTCATCGTCCTTCTGGCTGGCGGCGATAAACGCACCCAGGATAGTGACATTGCCCGCGCCATTGACATTGCAAAAGACTGGAAGAACTGAGCCATGACTGAAAAATTCACACAATGGGATCCGGTGGATTACCTGCAAACTGAGAACGATCAGGCGCTCTACCTCAACGCTTGCCTTGACGAAGACCCCGGCGACGGCAGCCTGATTCGCACAGCATTAGGCGATATTGCCCGGGCGCATGGCATGAGCCAACTGGTTCACGAAACTGGCATTTCGTACGAAGGGCTTTACCGTGCGCTGTCCGCCGACGGCAATCCAGAGTTCGCCACCGTACTTAAAGTCATTCGGGCGTTGGGGATCAAGCTGTATGCCCAGGCGGCTTGAACCGCGTAGAGAAATCACTAGGAGAAGACGCCATGGGACGCCTATTTGAACCTCCCCATCCGGGCGCGACGCTCCGGGAAGACATCCTGCCGGCGCTCGGCTTAACGGCCACCGAAGCCGCCCGTCAACTGGGCGTCACGCGAACGGCGCTTTCCCGGATGTTCAACGGCCATGACAGCATCTCGCCGGCTATGGCGCGGCGAGTAGACTTTTGGCTGCATGGATCCCCTGTCCGTGCGGCCGGAGCCGTGATCCGGCGGGAGGCGGGAGGCGCGAGCATGAACCTGGATAGGTGGAGGTGAGGATGAATACGGAATCCTTGAAAGAAACAATCAAGCGGGAATTGCCGGGTTGGCTGCGGGACGACCCAGACTTTCGCGCCTACATTCTGGACCTGACGCGGCGCGAGTACGCCGGCCGCACGGAGACCCAGGACCGGTTTTACGACCTCTTGGCCGAATTGCGCCGCGACCGGGAAGAACAAACCCGCAAATGGGAGGAACAGAATTCCAAGTGGGACGGGCAAAACCATAAGTGGGACGAGCAAAACCGCAAGTGGGACGAGCAAAACCGCAAGTGGGACGAGCATCAAGCGGAGCAGCGTGAAGAGTTCAACAAACTCTACGAACACCTGAACCGCGACCGTGAAGAGCAAAACCGCAAATGGGAGGCAAACCAGGAGGAACTCCGGCGGCTCCACGAAGAAATCATGGCTCAGGCCCAGAAACACGAACGCGGCATCGGGGCGCTGGGAGCGCGCTGGGGTCTACAATCGGAAAAAGCGTTCCGCGACGCGCTGGCCGGAATTCTGGAAAAGAACTTCGGCGTGCAGGTGCTCAACGTCAACGAATACGACGACCGGGGCGTGGTGTTTGGCCGGCCTGACCAAGTGGAACTGGATGTGATCATCAAAAACGGCCTGTTGCTGATCTGCGAGTTGAAATCATCCATCGACAAGGCGGGGATGTACATTTTCGAGCGCAAGGCGCGGTTCTACGAAGAGCGTCACGAACGTAAGGCAAACCGGCTGATCGTGATCTCGCCAATGATCGACGCGCGGGCGCAAAAGGTGGCGGAGCGGCTGGGGATCGAAACCTACGGCGACTCGACTGAGGTTGAAGCGTTGTGAGGCGGGCCGGCGACGGAAGGGTTGATGATCCACCCTGGAAGTAAACCGAAGGCTTTGACGCACTCACTCTGGAGATCGGCAGATGAGGCGCCAGCCGCCCCACTCATCAACGCAGATCAACCCGTTGCAGTCAGCGGCTATCTGGATCGTGATAGCGCACGGGACTTCCTGGCCTGGAGCGCTTTCGATGTCGCCGCCACGGCACGCAACCGGGCCGCGCTGCTGAACCGGAGCGCGCGATGATCGATTACGATTCCCCGTGGAAGGACGTGTTGGAGCGCTACTTCGCCGCCTTCACTGCTTTTTTCTTTCCCGCCATCCACGCAGGCATCGACTGGGAGCGTGGGTACGCCTTTCTGGACAAGGAATTGCAGCAGATCACGCGGGATGCGCGCGTGGGACGGCGCTACGCCGACAAGCTGATTCAGGTTTGGCGACGGGACGGCGACGAGGTGTGGGTGCTGGTCCATGTCGAGGTGCAGGGCCAGTACGAGGCGAACTTCGCCGAACGGATGTTCACCTACTATAGCCGCATTCGCGACCGCTACCAGCGCCCGGTGGTCAGTCTGGCGGTGCTGACGGATGGCCGGCGGCGCTGGCGACCGATGGCATATCGGCAGGATTTATGGGGCTGCGCGCTGCATTGGCGCTATCCGCTGGTCAAACTGCTGGACTATCGGGATCGAGAAGCGGAGTTGGAAACTCACGCCAACCCGTTCGCGGTGGTGGTGTTGGCGCACCTCAAAGCCCAGGAAACGGCACGGGATCCGGATGCGCGCTACGCTTGGAAATGGCGACTGGCGCGCGGACTGTATCACCGGGGATGGTCGCGCCAAGACGTGCTCGAACTCTTCCGCTTTCTGGATTGGGTATTGGTGTTGCCGGAGGCGGCGGAAGACCGGTTATGGGCGGAGCTACAACAGTATGAGGAGCAACAGGTCATGCGTTATGTGACGAGCGTGGAGCGAATCGGGATTAAAAAAGGATTACAGCAGGGTTTGCAGCAGGGTTTGCAGCAGGGTTTGCAGCAGGGTGAAATTCGGGTTTTGCGCCGGCAATTGATGCGACGTTTTGGCGAATTGCCGGCTTGGGTAGAAGACCGGTTGCGGGAAGCGCCCCCGGAGCGGCTGGAGCTGTGGGGCGAGCGCTTGTTGGAGGCAGGCAGCCTGGGGGAGGTATTCGAGGCGGGCAGCGGGCACTGAGCGATCCTGGCTTTTCCTCTGTTTGAAGTCTTCGTGAAAAGAGTCTGACCATGCAAGCCATCGAGTTTGAAGCTATCGCCGATCAGCACACGCGCCGACTGCCGGGCCATGGCCTGACGGCGTTAAGCCGCAGGTTTTGTTTTAACGCATCATCCTAAATCGCATCACTTTGCAGTGAGAGTCATCATCTTGACCCACCTATCGGAATTATACGAACAAGATTTCCATGCCTGGGCCTTGCAAAACGCTGAACTGATCCGCGCCGGCCACTGGGAACGGATTGATCGGGGACACTTGGCCGAGGAATTGGAAGACCTGGGAGCCAGCAAGCAACAACAACTGGAAAGTCGACTGCGAGTGCTGCTCGGGCATCTCTTGAAATGGCAATACCAACCGCACCTTCGCGGTCGAAGCTGGCAAGCCACCGTAAAAGAGCAGCGCTATGCCATCATGCGGCTGTTACAGAAAAACCCAAGTCTTCAGAGTCAATGGGGTGAAACACTGAAAGACGCCTACCGCTTGGGCGTCTTGCTGGCGGTCCGCGAGACGAATCTCGAAGAATCCACTTTTCCGGAAATCTGCCCCTACACCCAAGCCCAAATCCTGGACGATGGTTACTGGCCTGACTAACACCATGACCGTTAACGCAGTGCTTTAACGACCTGCGCAGGTTTTGGCGAAAAGCCGGTTTCTGTAATTATCCCCAGAGCAGATGGAGCTTTGAGGCAAGCGCTTGTTGGAGATCAGTCGCCTGATAAAATCCTCAGTGACGTCGAAAAATGAGCGAAAGCCAAGATAGATCAACCCGAACCTTACGTATTGCAACCTGAGGATTGGGAAGTCTTGCTGGATCAACTCGCTTCCACAGCCTGAATGGCCAAAGTCGAGTTCATGACGTTCCTACTGTTTTCCCCTCAGCATCGTCAATCGAGGTTTACTCAAGCGCCCTCGATCACAGACTTTACAATAATCCGGTCGTTCATCAAGAATCCAATTTTGTGGAAAGACACTGCCCATCATGACCAAATCGCGCGCCTTCACCATCCATCTCGCTACCAGTATCTTGATTTTCATGGTCTTTCTGGGAATCATGTTTTTCGTCTGGTATCCGGCCCCCTACTTCGAGATCGACGGCGGCTGGAAAGTGCTGCGGATTCTCGCCGGTGTGGACGTGGTGCTGGGGCCGTTGCTGACCCTGATCGTGTTCAAACCCGGCAAACCCAGCCTGAAATTCGACATGAGCTGCATCGTGCTGCTGCAACTGGGCGCACTGCTCTACGGCGGAACCATCATTTACCAACAGCGCCCCGCGTTCGTGGTGTTCGGGGTAGACCGTTTCACCACAATTCCGGCGGCAGAAGTCAAATTCGACAAGCTGAAATATCCAGAACTGCAGCGCATCGCCGGCATCGGGCCGTTGCTGGCGCAAGCCCGCCCGCCTGAAGATCCGAAAGTGCGCCAGGAATTGCTGTTCGGCGTCCTGCTGGAAGGGCAAAAGGATTTGGAATTCCGGGCGGAACTCTATGGGCCGTATCAGCCCGACTTGGCCAACCTGCGCTCGCGTAGTCTTGATCTTGATAAAATTGCCGCGCTTGACGGAGACGCCAAGACCGCGATTGAAGCGTTTGCCGCGCGGCACGGCGAACAGTTGAAGAATTACCTGTATTTGCCGCTCAAGGGCAAAAACAAGGACATCGTAATGGTGCTGTCAGCCCAGGACGGAATGCCGGCGGGGTCGATCCCCATCAGCCCTTGGCTTGAAGAGTATCAGCAAAAGAAGCGCTAGCCCACACAGCTAACGATTCGGTTATTGGCGAATCCACCCTGGAAGACACACCACCCTCCTCCACTGCTGGAGCTAAACGGCCATCCGTCGCCTGCTCGAATATCAAGCAGAAGATATGTCTCGCGGCAATCGCTCAGACCCCCTCCGCCGGAGGAGACAGAAAGCTCGTCTGGCTGGGAAAGTCATACGCCGCCTCCAAGTCGGTGGCATACCGCAGTTGCACTCGGTGGCCAGTGTCTTGCGTCCATGGTTCTCAAAGTTTCTCTGTTAGCGTGAACGGTGGTGGGCCGCCGCCGCGACTTGCCGGGATGATGACCACTTCAACGGTTCACATCGACCACGACCCGGCCGCGCACCTTGCCGTCGAGCAGGCCGGTGGCGATGGCTTCGCCGAGACTGATTTCGCGGGTGATGGCGTCGAGCCGGGCGAGGTCGAGGTCGCGTCCGAGGCGCTGCCACGCCTCCGCGCGCACCGCCGCTGGCGCCATGACGCTGTCGATGCCGTACAGGGTGACGCCACGCAGGATGAAAGGCGCGACGCTGGCCGGGAAGTCCATGCCTTGGGCCAATCCGCAGGCGGCGACAGCGCCCCGATACTGGGTCGTGGCGCAGGCGTTGGCCAGCGTGTGGCTGCCGACGGCGTCGACGACGCCGGCCCAGCGCTCCTTGCCCAGGGGTTTGCCCAGCGTCGCGAGTTCGCTGCGGTCGATGACGTCGCTTGCACCCAGCGCTTTGAGATGATCGGTTTCGGCAACACGGCCGGTGGAAGCAACGACGCGGTAACCCAGCTTGGCGAGCAGGGCGATGGCGACGCTACCGACACCACCGTTGGCGCCGGTGACGAGAATGTCTCCATCCTCCGGGCGGATACCGTGCTTCTCCAGCGCCAGCACGCAGAGCATAGCGGTGTAGCCAGCGGTGCCGATAGCCATGGCCTGACGCGTACTGAAGGCTTCGGGCAACCGGACGAGCCAATCACCGCGCACGCGGGCTATCTGGGCCAATCCACCCCAGTGAGTTTCGCCGACGCCCCAGCCATTGAGCACCACGCGGTCGCCGACCTTCCATGCTGGATGGCTGCTTTCGGTCACGGCCCCGGCAAAATCGATGCCGGGGACCATTGGGAAACGCCGCACGACCGGCGATTTTCCGGTGATGGCGAGACCATCCTTGTACCTAAATCCTGCAATAGGGTACCGAAAGTGAGGTGAAAAAGGTAGACTACTCAGTAAGTTAACAGCGCCTTGTGGCGTTCAGAGGAGTCACCTTTTCCATGAAGAAGAAGTCTACCCAAAAAGCAGTTGCCAAGTCACCCCGTAAAGCGCGCGGCACAGTGCGCAAGGTGCGAATCCAGCGTGGGGCGAAGAACTTGACCCGGCAGGCGGGACTGATCCCGGTGCTAAAGTTTCACGAGCGGGTGGGGTTGGCGGGGTTGTTGGACAAGGCCGTGGCTCAGTGCCGGGGGGCGAGTGCCGTGTACACGCTGGGTGACGCGATGCTGCTAACGATAGTCGGACTGATCGGCGGCGCCAGGTCGCTCCTGCAAGTGGTGCGGCTCTGGTCGGATGAGGTGCTGCGGAGCTGTAGCGGCTGGTTGCGGATTCCGGATGACAGCACGTTGGGGCGGCTGTTCAAGCAGGTGCGGCTGGGGCAGATCGTGCAGCTCGAGACGGTAGTGCATCAAGTGCGCCGCCGCGTCTGGCGCTTAGCGTTACGCAGCGGGGGCGCCACCGTCGGGGCGCAGCGGCGGCTGTGGATCGACGTGGACTCGACGGTTAAGACGGTGTATGGGGAACCCGAAGGAGCTGCCAAGGGCTACAATCCGCACAAGCGGGGGGCGAAATCGTACCATCCGCTGTTAGCCTTTTGTACCGCCACCCAGGAGATTCTTCAAGGGTGGTTACGCACGGGGAATGCGTACACCAGCAATGGGGTGGTGGAGTTCATGCAGCAATTGCTGGCGCATCTGCCGACGCGGGTACAGGTCGTGTTTCGAGGTGACAGCGGCTTTTTTGTCGGGGCGTTGCTGGCGCTGTTGGAGGCGCGCGGGCATGGCTATCTGATCAAGGTCAAGCTCAAGAACCTGACTGCGCTGCTGGCGCGCAAAGATTGGACGGCCGTGCCGGGCCAAGCCGGTTGGGAGTGTTGTGAGTTTTTATATGCCTGTCAGGACTGGAACCGACTGCGGCGGTTCGTGGCCGTGCGGCTGGATACCCGGATCGATCCCAGCAGCGCTAAGGCAGCGGCCGAGGATGGCTACGTGTACTTCTGCTATGTGACCAGCGAAGCGTTCGCGCCGTGGCAGGCCCACCAGACCTATGGGGAACGGGCGACCTGCGAGACCTGGATTGAGGAAGCCAAAAACCAGATGGGCTTGGCGCATCTCAAAACCGATACCTTTCTGGCGAATGCGGCGTTATTCCAGTGTGCCATCCTCGCCTATAACACCCTGCAGTGGATGGCGCTGGTCAGTGGCGAGGCGAGCCTGCTGCAATGGGAAATCGCCACCCTGCGCCGCGAGCTCATCCAGGTGGCCGGGAAGTTACTCACCGGCGGCCGCCAACTGCACTTGCGGATACCTCCTTGCTCACTCTATCCGTCGGCCTGGGAAGCGTGGTGGGCCTTGGCGGACGAACCCACTTAACCCCACGCCTGGCAGCCAGTATCAGACGAACCCACTTAACCCCACGCCTGGCAGCCAGTATCAAACCGAACTCGTAGCCTGCCGGCAACCCGGTGGGTAGGGCGATCTCTGCCTCGGGTTCGAGAAAGTCCCGGAAAACGGCCTAAAAACAGATTCACCCTGGACTAAACTGGGTAAAATCCCAGTTGAACCGTGGGTATAGCACTTAATTTGTACCGTCAATTGGTGGTTTTTTCACCACCTTCTTTATGACATAAGGAGATTGCAGAATTTAGGTGCAAGATGATTTGTTGAATCTGCCGGACCCCAATGATCGCGCCAGTCAGGAGGAGGAATTCTCGCTTGCGCTGCGGGCGCGGGACCGGGAACGCAAGTTGCTGCACAAGATCGACAAGGCGCTGGCCCGGCTGGCGAGCGACGATTACGGCTATTGCGAGGCTTGCGGCGTGGAAATCGGCCTGCGCCGGTTGCAAGCGCGGCCCACGGCAGAATTGTGCATCGATTGCAAGCATCTGGAAGAGCAGAAGGAGAAAAGTCAGGCGGCGTGAGGTTGGCCATCATCGCTCCTGTAACCTCGCCGTAAGTTGTTTCTCGCCAGCCCACCAAATCGCCATATCGTTATAATGGTAGACTTCAGCCGCGCCGCGCCGCGAGGCCTACTCAGCCATCGAGATCCAGGCACCTCCTTATGGAACCTACCTTCAAACTAACCGCCACCGGCATCCAGCACGGTCGAGATCCGCAAGCCGTCCAGGAAATGCTACGGGCACTCCTCAAAGGCAATCCGGCGGAAATTGAAGCCACCCTCCACCGCATTGCCACCCGCGAAGGAGCGGTGCTCGCTGAAAATCTCCCGCGGGCCAAAGCCGATAACCTGCTGAAAAAACTCACCGACAACGGTTTAGTTTGCCGTCTCGACCCGATGCAACTGACACTGGTGCCCGTCGAGGAAGAACAAGAAAATCAGGTCTATAGCTGTCCCGCCTGCGGCCATAAACAGCCGCTCGCCCGTAATGAGCCCGACATCTGCGGGCGCTGCGGTGTCGTCGGCCGCAACTACCAAGGCTACAGCGAATACAAAGAAGCCCTCGAACTCGAGCGCCGCCACCTCAAATCCCTGGTGGACCGGGAAAAGACCGCAAAAGCCGAAGCCGCCAGGGAAAAGGCCAACAAGCAGCAGGAAAAAATCCAGCAAGAGATCCTCGCCCGCGCCCGGCGCCAGGCTGAAAAGGAACTGGGCATCCGCCCGTGGCACAAACTCAAGTTGCTTCTCAAATCCCGCATCCTGTTGCCTGTGCTCGGCAGCATAGTCGCCGCCGCCACCGGAGTGAGCTTGCTGGTCTGGCAACTGGGAACTGACCGGCCTGCCTCCCCCGAAGTCAAAAAAGGCGCCGGGATCCAGATCACCGTCACTCCCCCGCCGGGCGCCGCGGCAAAGATCGAAAGCGCTGCCCAGAAACTGGCCGAAGCCACCAGTCGCGGCGCTGCATCGACCACTGCCACCGCCGCCTCGCCCGAGGAAGCCAGTAAGAACGTCAATCCGGTCGTCACGGCGGCGGATCCCGCTGCCGCCAGCGCGAGCACGGTGGTCGCCTCAACCGCCACCACCACCAGTTCCAGCACGGGTTCCATTACTACCCCCATCACTGCCGGCGCGAATGCCGGCGCGACGCCCACCCCTCCCGCCACCAAAGCGGTCGCCGCTCAATCTCCCGCGGTACCGGGCGCCGCATCCAAAAATGCCAGCACGGTCGCGACGGCGGCAAACCGGCCGCCGTTCCCGCCGTTCCCGCCGTTCCCGCCGTTCCCGCCGTTCCCGCCGTTCCCGCCGTTCCCGCCGTTCCTGGCGCGAGCGTCGACCCCGCCAAACCCACCGCCGGCCAAACCCACCGACTCCAACCCTCTGATCCCTGACGATAAGATCGCCCTCGCCCAACCCACCGCCGCGCGCCCGGCTGCTCTCCGCACCCCGCAATTAGTCGCCAGCCTAGCGCGCTACCAAGCCGAAACCGGCGACCTAACCGCCGCCGATCAGAGCCTCGATCACGCCACCGAACTGCTCGGCGTCGATCGCGGCAGCCAACCCACCGCATTTCTGGACGCCTTCAACCGCAGTCGGGTCGAAACCCTGGCCACCCTTGCCTACCAGCAACACCAACGACAGGAATTCGCGTCTGCCCAAACCAAATGGTATCGGGCGATGAACCTGGCCAATACCATCGTTGCGCCCAGCGAACGCGCCCAAGCCTTCGCCAGCATCGCGCGTACCCTGCAGGACGCCACCGCCAGCAGCTACTTCGATCGCGCCATCGAAAATGCTCGCATGGTCAATGACCCCGCCACCCGGACCGTCGCCCTGAGCGCCATCGCCCGCGATCTCGCAAGTGCTGGTCGCTCCAAGCAGGCCGAAGAGCTGTTCGCCCAAGCCACGACCACCGTCGCCACCATCCCGGACCTCAAAAGCCGACTGACCACGCTGGGCGCCGTCGCCAAGGCGCACGCCGAAGCGGGCAACACCATCGCCGCCAAAAACCTGCTGAGTCAGATCGCCAGCGAATCCGGCCAGACGGTGCTCCCGCCGGAGTTTGCTCAACATCGCGTCGCGGCCTACAGCGCCATCGCGCGCAACCTGGCGACCGGCGGCGATACCCCGGCCGCCCGAACCGAATTCACCGCCGCGCTCGGCCAGATTGTGGCGTTTGAAACCCCGGATACCCGCGCTAGCGCGATGCTGTATCTGGCCAGATACCTGGCGGAGGCCGGTGACCCCGCATCAGCAGCGCGGATCGTGGCCGACGCCCTGCAAAAGGGCGGCGGCAACTCGAACGGCGCGCCTGCAAGCGGGCGAGGGAAGTGAACGGTTATGCCGTTGCGCAAACAGGGTTGGCCCCCCTCATTTTTGCAAGGGTATGAAGATCGACAAACAGTCGGGTAGGGTCCCCGTCTGGCGTAACGGTTTCGAAGCGCGGTGGAAAGCTGCCGGCAATCTGGCTCCATACGATTCGGCACAGCGCCAGCGGGAAATGTCATAAGGCCGCGCGGTGGGTCAGCGCAACTCCCTCGGCAGCGCGAACACCACATTTTCCGCCCGCCCGACGCTCTCCTTTACATGAGCGGCGCCCAGGTCTCGCAAGCGGTCGATGACCTGTTGCACCAACACCTCGGGCGCCGAAGCGCCGGCGGTCACACCGATGGCGGTTTTACCCACCAGCCAAGCCGGATCGATGTCCGCCGGCCCGTCGATCAGATAAGCCGGGGCGCCTTCTTTCTCCGCCAGTTCCCGTAGCCGATTGGAATTGGAACTGCTGCGCGAGCCGACCACCAGCAACAGCTCGCAGTGGCCCGATAGTTCCTTGACGGCGTCCTGACGGTTCTGGGTGGCGTAGCAGATATCGTCCTTGCGCGGCCCCTGGATGGCTGGAAACCGCTCGCGCAGGGCAGCGACGATCCGGGCCGTGTCGTCGACCGACAGGGTGGTTTGCGTGACGTAAGCCAGTTCGCTCGGATCGCGCACCGCCAGCGCCCAGACATCCTCGACCTTTTCCACCAGATACATCCGGCCACCTTGGCCTTCGTCGTACTGACCCATGGTGCCTTCGACCTCCGGATGGCCGGCGTGGCCGATCAGGATCACTTCGCGGCCGGTGCGAGCGTGGCGGCTGACTTCCATGTGCACCTTGGTTACCAGCGGACAGGTGGCGTCGAATACCTTGAGGCCGCGTTGCGCCGCCTGTGCCTGCACCGCCCGCGCTACCCCATGCGCGCTGAAGATCACCGTTGCGTCGTCCGGCACCTCGTCGAGTTCCTCGACGAACACCGCCCCGCGCTCGCGCAGGTTGTTCACCACGAAGCGGTTATGGACCACCTCATGGCGCACGTAGATCGGCGCGCCGAACAACTCCAGCGCCCGCTCGACGATGCCGATGGCTCGATCCACGCCGGCACAGAAACCACGGGGATTGGCCAGATGGATGTGGATGCTCATGCGGGTCTCCCGGAAGGCGGTGGTGCGGCTCAGGAGCCGTCAGTGGGATGGTTCACAGTGTGGGCATCCTTGGACAGCAGACTGTCCACCACCAGCAGCGCCGCACCGACAGTGATGGCCGAATCAGCGACGTTGAAGGCCGGCCAGTACCAGCGATCATAATAAAGCTGGATGAAGTCGATCACCTGCCCTAGCCAGGCCCGATCGATCAGATTGCCGGCCGCCCCGCCCAGAATTAGCGCCAGCGCCGCCGCCAGCCGTTGGTCGGCGGGCTTGAGCCGCCATAGCCAGACGATCAGGCCAACGCTGACCATCGTGCCCAAACCCAGGAAAAACCAACGCTGCCAGCCGCCGGCGTCGGCCAGGAAGCTGAAAGCTGCACCGGTGTTATAGGTCAACATCAGATTAAACGATGGCAGCACCGGTACCGGCTCATGGAATTCCAGCAGCGTTTCGGCAAGATATTTGGTGAACTGATCGAGCACGATCACCAGGACGCTGAGCCAGTACCATTGTTTCAGCATATAAAAGTTTGTCCGGGGTAGGTGTTCCCGTGGCGGGGGTTAATCGAACACCGCCGCCAAAGTGGTGGCGTCGAGCACATGGTCGGCCCAGTTTTCCAACTGCATCGGAGTTGCCTCACGCAACCGGATTTCGACCCATTCGGGTAAGTCACCAAAGCGTCGCCGCAGAATTCGCGCCAAGAGTTCGGCCCTGCCTTCGGCCCTGCCTTCAGCCAGGCCTTCAGCCTTAGCCAGGCCTTCAGCCAAGCCTCTGATTTTGCCTTGATCAAGACCCTTCTGAAATCCCCGGTCGATGGCCATGCGTTCGATAGTGGATAGATAGCGCATTTTTTGCACCTTCTCGCTGGTTTGTACCTCATTCCATAACCGCTGTTCCAACTCGCCCGGCAACTCCAGCACCCAGTCGATGAACCGGAACAACTCCAGCACATCCTGGCGTTGCCAGCCACGCCGGTACAGGCCTTTGATCAAATGCAGCTTGGCCTGATAGCGGGCGGTCACGTCATTTTGGGTTTCCCGAGCCTTGAGATGAGCCTGCACGACTACGGCAAAAGGATTGGCGGATTTTTCCAGCTCGATCCAGCGTTCCCGGTAATCGCCGAGGCAGACCACAGGGAATTCCAGACTCACCGCGCAACTCCAACGCCGGTAACCGAACCGTCCCAACGTTTCTCCAACCGAATCGCCCAGCACCGCCAAACTGACCACCGGCCGGTCGTAGCGATCAAACAGCCGGTAGTTATAGACATACATCCGTTTGGCAAAGTCGCTTTCTGGTTGACCTTGTACTTCGATATGGACCAGCACCCAATCATCCTGGCCATCCTGACCGCGCACCCGCACCAGTTTGTCCGCCAGTCGCCGGCCCAGTTCCGCATCTCGCACCACCTTCTGCAACTCCTTGTCGAGAAAGGTATAGCCCTGGCTCCAGTCAATCCCGGCGTGCGCCTCCGGGAAGAACAGGGCCATGAATTGCGGGAAGTACCGCTCCAGCGCGGTTTTCCAGGGGCTGTCGTAGTCGGTCACGATCAGGCGAACCGCCGCTCTTCCCCCGCTCCGAACGCATTCTCCACGCAACGCCCGCACAGTTCCGGATGCTCGGGATTCGCGCCTACATCCTCGCGGTGATGCCAGCAGCGCACGCATTTGGCGTGGCCGCTGGGGAGAACCCGAATCGCCAGCGGTTGACCGTTGATTTGAGCTTCCACTGCGTCTTCCGGCCTGGCGGTCAGGGGGTGAACGCGGGCATAGGACGTGATGAAGCAGAATCGCAATTCATCGCCGATCCGGTTCAAATCAGCGGCCAGGTCGCCGTCGCAATACAAATCCACCTCGGCGTCCAGCGCCGAGCCGATGCCACCGGCCACCCGCAGCTTCTCCAACTCCTTGCTGACCGCCTCGCGGACGTTGAGCAGCCGTTCCCAGTAGGCGGCATCGAGCGGATCATCGTCGCCGACCGCGAACAGGTCCGGGTACCAGGTGGTCAGGAAAACCGACGGGCCGCGTTCGCCGGGCAGATGGCGCCAGATTTCCTCGGCGGTGAAACTCAAGATCGGCGCCAGCCAGCGCGTCATCGCTTCCAGGATGTGATACAGCGCGGTCTGCGCGGAGCGGCGAGCAACGCTGTCGCACTGAGTGGTGTACTGGCGGTCCTTGATGATGTCCAGATACAGGCTGCCCATGTCCACCGAGCAGAAGTTGTGGATCTTCTGGTAGATGAGGTGGAACAGATATTGATCGTAAGCCTCCAGAATCTCCTCCTGCAAGCGGCGGGTGCGATCCACCGCCCAGCGATCCAGCGCCAGCATTCGTTCCGGCGGCACAAGATGTTGGGCGGGATCGAAGCCGTTAAGATTGGCCAGCAGGAAGCGGGCGGTGTTGCGCATCCGCCGATAGGAATCGGCCATGCGCTTGAGAATCTCGTCGGAGACCCCCATTTCGCCGCGATAGTCGGTCGCCGCCACCCACAGCCGCAGCACGTCGGCGCCCAGCGAATTGACCACCTTCTGCGGCGGCGATTACGTTGCCTAGCGACTTCGCCATCTTGCGGCCCTGGGCGTCCACGGTGAAGCCGTGGGTCAACAGACCCTTGTAGGGCGCGACGCCGCGCATCGCCACCGAGGCCAGCAGCGAAGACTGGAACCAGCCGCGATGCTGGTCGGAGCCTTCCAGATACAGTTCGGCGGGGAAGCGCAGTTCCGGGCGGCGTTCCAACACCGAAAGATGCGTCGTGCCGGAATCGAACCACACATCCAGCGTGTCCTTGATCTTGTCGTAATCCGCCGCATCCGCGCCCAGTAGTTCCGCCGGATCGAGTTCGAACCAAGCATCGATGCCGCCCTGTTCGATACGTTGCGCCGCCTGTTCCATCAGTTCCAGGGTGTTCGGATGCAGTTCGCCGGTCCGCTTGTGAGTAAACAGGGTGATCGGCACCCCCCAGTAACGCTGTCGGGACACGCACCAGTCGGGGCGATTTTCCACCATGCCCTGAAGCCGCGCCTCGCCCCAGTCCGGCGTGAAGCGAAGCCTTTTGATTTCGGCCAGGGCGCGGGCGCGCAAACCGTGCGGATGATCCATGCCGATGAACCATTGCGGGGTGGCGCGGAAAATGATCGGAGTCTTGTGCCGCCAGCAGTGTGGATAGCTGTGTTTGAGGCGGGCGACCCGTAGCAGCATCCCATGGGCCTTGAGCGCGTCGATCACCCGGTCGTTGGCGGCGAAGACGTGCAGGCCGGCAAAGAGCGGAGTATCGGGCAGAAACTTGCCGTCCGGCCCCACCGGATTGTCCACCGGCAAGCCGTAGCGCGAGCCGACCACATAGTCTTCCTGGCCGTGCGCGGGCGCGGTATGCACTAGCCCAGTGCCGGCCTCGGTGGTGACGTGATCGCCGAGGATGATCGGCACCTCGCGGTCGTAGAACGGATGGCGCAGCGCCAATCCTTCCAAATCCGCGCCCGGCCCATAGGCCACCACCTGATAAGCGTCGATCTGCCAGCGGGCCAGCGAGTCCTTGAGCAACGGTTCGGCGACGATCAGCCGTTCCTGGCCATGGTCGGTTTCGACCTGCACCACGACGTATTCGAACCCTGGATTGACCGCCACCGCCCGGTTGGCCGGCAGCGTCCAGGGCGTGGTGGTCCAGATGACCACGGACAGCGGCCCCTTGCCTTCGTGGCCCTCGACGTGGCGACAACGGGCCAGCAACGCTTCGGAGTTCGCCACCGGAAACCGCACGTCGATGGCCGGGGAATCGCGGTCCTCGTACTCGACCTCGGCCTCGGCCAAGGCCGAACCGCAATCGATGCACCAGTACACCGGCTTGGAGCCGCGATACAGGTGGCCGTTGGCGACGATCCGCGCCAGCGAACGCACGATGTCGGCCTCGACCCGGAAATCCATGGTCAGATAAGGCTGTGCCCAGTCGCCCAGCACGCCCAAGCGTTGGAAATCGGCGCTTTGGCTGGCCACCTGTTCGCTGGCGAAAGCGCGGCAGGCGGTGCGGAATTCGCGGGCATCCACCTTGACCCCGACCTTGCCCAGCTTCTTTTCCACCACCTGCTCGATGGGTAGGCCGTGACAATCCCAGCCGGGCACGTAGGGGGCGTCGAAACCGCTCAGCGTGCGGGATTTGACGATGATGTCCTTGAGCACCTTGTTGACGGCGTGGCCGATGTGAATGGCGCCGTTAGCGTAAGGCGGGCCGTCGTGCAGCACGAATTTCGGGCGGCCGGCGAACTCGGCGCGCTGGCGGTCGTACAAATCCAATTCCCGCCAATAGCGCAGCAAATCCGGCTCGCGCTTGGCGAGATCGGCCTTCATCGGAAAGGCGGTCTGGGGAAGATTGAGGGTGTCTTTGTAATCAGCCACGGTAAGCCTCTAAAAACCGGTACGAAAACTCCCCTCTCCTCGTGGGAGAGGGGTTGGGGGTGAGGGTAAAGCGCCGCATCCCCTGGCCCTAACTCTCTCTTGCGCTGGAGGAGAGAGAATGGATGATGCCTCGCGCGGAGAAATAGGCCCGAGCGGTTTGTTCGTCCCGCTGGATTTGCCACCGCAGGGCATCCAGGGATTCAAAGCGTTGTTCCGGGCGGAGATAGTGCAGGAAATCGACCTTGACGTGTCGGCCGTACAAGTCACCCTGATAATCGAGCAGGTGGACTTCCAGTTGCTCGCGGGCGCCTTGCACGGTGGGACGACAGCCGACATTGGCGATGCCGGGCCAGGGCCGCAGTTCGGGAGCGCTCAACAGCACGGCGTAGACGCCATAAACCGGGGTGACGCGGCGGTGCAGGTGGATGTTCGCGGTCGGAAAGCCAATCGTGCGGCCACGTCGGTCGCCGTGCGCCACCCGTCCGCACATGTCGTAAGGCCGACCCAACAGCCGCGCCGCCAGTTCCAGGTTGCCCTGGCCGAGCGCCTGCCGGATGCGGGTGCTGCTCACCCGCTCGCCGTCCAGGATGTAGCTGTGGTTGTCCGCGACCTCGAAACCGTGGCGCTGGCCGGTTTCGACCAGCAGAGCGAAATTGCCGGTGCGGCGATGGCCGAAGCGAAAATCGTCGCCGATCACCAGATAACGGATGCCCAGTCGATTGACCAGCAATTCCTCGATAAAGGTTTGCGCCGGCATGGCCGCCAGCCGGTGATCGAATTCCAGGCACAGCACCCGTTCGATGCCCAGTCCATCCAACGCCAGCAATTTTTCCCGCAAGCGCATCAACCGGGCCGGTGGCGCGGTGGGGCCGGCGAAAAATTCCTGCGGTTGCGGTTCGAAGGTGATGACCAGCCGTGGCAAACGCAGCCGCGTGGCTTGTTCGGCCAGTTGGGTAAGAATCGCCTGATGGCCGAGATGCACCCCGTCGAAGTTGCCGATGGTGGCGACGCAACCCCGGTGGCGGGGTCGCAGATTGTGCTGACCGCGAATCAATTCCATGCTGGTTGTCGGATCGTGGGGTCGGGTTGCGGGCGAGAACTGGCATTATAGGGACAATCGCCGGATTCTTAACACACCGCAGCCGGCCTTTTCCGACCAGTGCTGTCAAGCGGACAAGGCGGCGCGACTTCCTGGCCAGTCCCACAGTTCGCGCGGGTAATCACGGTACAAATTACGGAACGCCCGTTGGTAGCGCCAATCGGCATTGATGATCCGGATCAGTTCCCCAGGGCGGGTCAGGTGGCGCTGGACCCGCAACGGGTGACGTCGGCCCACCTCGCGGACCTGACGAGCGAATAACTCGCTGAATTCGCGCAGCGGCAGCGCCGTGGGCATCAACGGGTGCATGCAGTCGTGCAGGTCGTAGGCGTCCCCGGCCCAGAACGAAGGGCGCGCCGCTTCGTAGTCGGCGGTGCCGGGCGAGGGCGTACAGACGGTGAAGCTGCACTGCACCGGAGGCATGGCGTTGGCGTAATCGCGCAGGTGCTGGAACTCGGCGTGACCGTATTCGGGGCGAACCATGAACGCGGCGTGGCAGGCGATGCCCAGGCGGCGCAGGGTTTCGTGGGCGCGCTCGTTGTGCGAGACGGTGCCGCCCTTGCGAACCGCTTTCAGCTCCTGGTTGGTGGTGAACTCGAAGCCGACGAACACGCCGTCCAGGCCGATGTCCTTCCAACGGCGCATCAGTTCCGGATAGCGCAGGATCGTGGTGGCGCGCGCCCAGGCGAAGTAACGTTTTTTCACGCCGCGTTTTTCCAGCGCCTCGGCCAGTTCGAAGCCGAATTGCTCGTCGATGAAATTCTCGTCGTCGGCGAAGTAGACGTGATCGACCTCGATCCGCGCGATATCCTCGGCCACCACGTCGACCAGGCGGGGCATGTGAGTGGCGCCGCTCAGGAACGGTACGATGCAGAACGAACAGGTCATCTTGCAGCCGTAGGAGGTGCGCGCCATCGCCACGGGCGGAAACAGCACCTGCCAGTCGCGCGGATTCTCGCAGACCCAGACGCAGTAGTAGGATCGGCTGTCCCACAGATCGCGGCGCGGGATCGGGATGGTTCTCGGATCGGGATAGCGGGGCCAAACCGAAGCGGCGGTTTCGTCGAAACGGTCGCCGGTGAACAGCAAATTGGCGACGCCCTCGGGTTCTTCCCCTTTGTCCAGCGCTGCCACCAGCGCGGCAAACGGCGCGCAGCCCTCGCCGCGCACGATATAGTCGATGTCCGGGATGTTGCAGTCGCCGGGGGCCACGGTGGCGTGATGGCCGCCGACCACGATCCGCGTTTTCGGCAGCAGGCGGCGCACCGTCCCCGCCAGTCGCTTCATGCGGCCCGATTCGTGGCTGTAGGCGGTGAAGCCGACCAAATCGGGCCGGAATCGAGCCAGTGTGCGTTCGAACGTGGAATCAGCGAACCGATACAGCCGCAGGTCGAGCACCCGCACCTCATGTTCCGCCGGGATCGCGGCGGCCAGATAGCCGAACTCCAGCGGTTCCAGGCACTGGAAACCCTGAAGGCCGAGCACGGTCTTGAGATGGGCCTGGGGTTTGACGAGCAGAATTCGCATCGGTCGTCCTCAAGATTGGGAATACAGCGAATATAGCCAATCCCGAGTAGTTCTGTCAGCAATATAGAAAATGTATACTTATCAGATGGGTTCGCTTGGATCGATGCCGAGCTATGAAGGGTGGCCGCCGTTGCCCTGGAACTCGCCCCATGGCGGGCGGTCATTTTGACCGAGTAGCAACCATTTGCCGGGCCGCAAGCCGCGCGCCACCTTGGCTGAGGCGTCGTCCGAAGCGAGGGCGGTGACTTGATCAATGTAAACGACCCGCACTTGAGGTGTGCTGGGTTTGTTGTCATAAATCAAAAAAACAACAAATTGTTGTTTTTTTAAAACGAAATTAAAATTTTGTGTTTTTTTTGAAAATATCAGTTGCGTTTCTGCTTCAGAATGCGTATAAATTCACTCCATGAGTTGCAAATGCCTTTTTGTTGTTTAATTACAACACAAACCTAGGAGTTCAGTCATGAAAAAGTCTACTCTTGCGCTAGCCGTGGCTGCTGCGCTGGTTGGGTTTGGTTCCGCCGCCTACGCTGATACCACCCTGTACGGTTCGGCTCGGGTGTCGGTTGATTATGAGGATTTTGATACGACCTACCGTTCGGACGAATCGGTGCACCCTATTGACCCCGTGACGGGTCGGTACGAGGTATTGGTGCCAGGCAGTAACGCGTGGGATGTTTTCAACGACGCTTCCCGGCTGGGCGTGCGGGGCGAGGAAGACCTGGGGGGCGGTCTTGAGCGCCATCTACCAGTACGAATTCGGCGTGGACATCACCGAGGGTGGCAACTTCAACAGCAACCGCCCGAAGTGGGTCGGTCTGAAGGGTGACGAGCTGGGGTTCGATCACCGCCGGCACCCAATGGACTCCCTACTACAACGTGATGGGCATCGCCGATATTTTCAACAGCAGCAAGGTGTTCGCTAACAGCAGCATCTACTTGGGTAATACCTTCGGCACGCGCATGGATAACAGCCTGATCTACTCCACGCCCAATTGGAGTGGCTTCGGCGCCCAGGCGATGCTGGTCATGAATGGTCAGTGCCCGCCCACGGATCCGCAGATACCCGGACAACTCCGGTATGGTCCGGCATGTACTGACACGCGTATCCAGGGCGCGACCAACCTGGTTCCCGCCAATCTGTCCGATGACATCGACATGTGGGGCATTTCGCTCATCCTACAAGAACGGGCCGTTCTTCGTGGGTGCGACTTACATGGCGCTGGAAGGTCCTGATTTTGATCGTATCTTTGTCCTAACTCGGACACCCTCGACCCAATTGGAGCGGTGATCAGTATGGTTTGGCGTTCGGCTACAATTCGGGTCCCTTCGCCGTTACCCTCAACTGGGAAAGTGGTGATGTCAACAACCTGCACTGCGGCGATACCGACAACATTTATTTGACCGGTCAGTACACCTTTGGTAACAACGTCATCCGGGGTGCGTATGGCTACATGACCCCCGATGATGGCCAGGTTCATTCCTCGCCAATGGGCACGGTGATATCCTCGACGCAAGATGACATCAACAACTGGGTCCTGGGCTACCAGTACAACTTCAGCAAGCGGACCCGGGTCTGGGTTGA
This sequence comes from uncultured Gammaproteobacteria bacterium, assembly GCA_963719395.1. Lineage (GTDB taxonomy): Bacteria > Pseudomonadota > Gammaproteobacteria > Competibacterales > Competibacteraceae > Contendibacter. The sequence continues at coordinate 25,195 of CAVRCC010000009.1, forward strand.
ATACATCGGCCAGGATATTGACTCCGATCTGGTTGGCGCAAGACAAACGGTCTCCATCGGTACTCGCGTCGATTTCTGATCCGCGCTGCTGATCGGTTTCAACACAACCAAACGGACGCCCTCGGGCGTCCGTTTTTGTTTCCCCGTTCCGGTGGCTCCCTGGTGAGTCGTTGCGGCAACGATAATAAGTTGTTTTTTTATAAAAAATAGTTGCTTTTTTGCTGCGATGCGTATATAAATTTCCCCAACGTCGCTTCAAGATTGTTTTCCAATCAATTCATGTGGTTGATCGGAAAGCAAATTTTTAAGCTTGGTTAGACTTGAACCACCACTTAGGAATCATGCCATGAAAAAGTCTGTTCTTGCCCTGGCGGTCGCCGCCGCCCTCGCCGCTCCAATCGCGGCCCAGGCCGACACCATCCTGTACGGTTCCGCGCGGCTGGAGGTGGATTACATCGAAGAGAAATCGCGAGTCTTGATGGTTATTGGGATGTCGTTAATACCGCCTCGCGCCTTGGCGTTCAGGGTTCCGAGGACCTGGGCGGCGGTCTGAGCGCCATTTATCAGTACGAGTTCGGCGTCGACATGACTGAGGGCGGCAATCTTCAGAGCAATCGACCCAAATTTGTTGGCTTGAAGGGTGGTTTCGGCCAGTTGACGCTGGGCACGCAAGTCACCCCTTACTACAACGTCGTGGGCATCAC
>CAVRCC010000010.1:0-21029 GCA_963719395.1 uncultured Gammaproteobacteria bacterium
CGCCGGTGGCCGGCTCCAGAATAGCGCGTGCAGTCGCAACAGCGTGTCCGGGTCCGCGATCAAATCGCGCTTTTGCGCCGCGCTCAGGCTGTCCGGCCCTTCCTCCTCCAGTCGATGGACCAGTCCCTCCAGATAATGCCGGCGGCGTTTGCCGGGCGGCTCGCGCGGCGGTAGCAGCGACAGGTGCAGGGCGTTGACGTAGGGATCGGTCAGCGCCTGGACGAAGCGGCTGGCCGGCTTTTCGCGCAGGACCGGCAGCACCGGTTCATCCTCTTCCAGGTTCTCCTCCAGATAGCGCAGCACCGCCGGCGGGTCGATTTCCTCCGGGGTCAGGAACAGGCCGAATTCCCGCGACTGGCGGCCCAGAGCGATGCTGCTGGATAACATCGATACGGGAATCGACAAAATCAGCCCGGCCAGTACCGGCGTGAACCACCAGAAGAACTCCGGCACGTACTTATAGCTCAACACTCCGGCGACGACGCCGATCAGCGTTTGTCCGCCGTGGGTCAGCGCCGCTTCCCGGAACCCGGTCTGATGATCGCCGCGTTGCTGCGGCGGCCAGCCGACCGCGCGGCGCATCAGGATCGCCAGCACGAACTTGGTCTGGAACAGCATCAGCACCGGCGCCGTCAGCACCGAGAACACCGTTTCCAGCACCACGCTCAGGGTCGCCTTGAACATCCCGCCGTAGGCGCGGCGCAGCCGGCCTTCCTTGAGCAGCAGCGCCAGCGCCAACCCCTTGGGCAGGAACAGCATGGTCAGGGTGACCAGCAACACGGTGGTCATTTCCACCGCGAACGACACCGGCCACACCGGCCTCCAATTTTCCCCGAAGAAGTACACCAGTTCCTGCTGGGTCTGCAAGTACGCCTCGACCCCGGTGGCGATCAGGAACAGCAGCCACAGCGGCGAGGCCAGATACGACATGACGCCCATCAAAAAATGCAGCCGGCTCAGGGCGTTGAAACCGTGCGACAACGCCAGCCGCAGATGTTGGAGATTGCCCTGGCACCAGCGGCGGTCGCGCTTGGCGTAGTCGATCAGGGTGGGCGGAATTTCCTCGTAGCTGCCCTCCAGGTCGTAGGCCAGCCACACTTCCCAGCCCGCCCGCCGCAGCAGCGCCGCCTCGACGAAGTCGTGACTGAGAATGTCGCCGCCGAACGGCTCGCGCCCCGGCAGCTTGGGCAGGCCGCAGTGGTCGAGGAACGGCTGGATGCGGATGATGGCGTTGTGGCCCCAGTAATTGCTTTCGCCCAACTGCCAGTAGTTCAGCCCCGCAGTGAACATCCGCCCGTACAGGCTGCCGGCGAATTGCAGGATGCGGGCGAACAGCGACGCGCGGTTGATCGGCACCGGCGGGGTTTGCAACAACGCCACTCGCGGCTGGCGCTCCATGATCCGCACCATCTCGACCAGGGTCTCGCCCTTCATGATGCTGTCGGCGTCCAGCACGATCATGTAGCGATAATGGCCGCCCCAGCGGGTGCAAAAATCCTCCAGGTTGCCGCTCTTGCGGCTGATGTTCTCCGGTCGGTTGCGATAGAAAATCCGCCCCTTGCCGTCCAGCGCCCGCACCATGTCCTGCCAGCGCAGTTCCTCCTCGACCCACACTTCCGGATCGCGAGTGTCGCTGAGTACGAAAAAGTCGAAGGAGTCCAACTGGCCAGTGTCGGCCAGGGACTGGTGAATGGCGCGCAGGCCGGCAAACACCCGCTCCGAATCTTCGTTGTAGATCGGCATCAGGATCGCGGTGCGCGGCAACGGTGCGGCCGAAGCAGCCGCCGGGTTCGACTGGCGCGAGATCGCCCAGCGGTCGCGGCCGGTCAGGATCACGAAAAAGCCCATGAACGCGGTCCAGAACGACATGCAAATCCAGGAAAACAGGATCGCGTACAGCAGCAGCAGAATCAGTTCCATCGGGCTGAGGCCGTCGGTCTGGAATACGCTGACCATCAGGCCCATCGCGACCAGCGTCGTCAGCAGCACCAGCAGGAAGAATGCCACCCGCCGCAGGGTATGCCCCATGATCGGGGGTTGAACGGTTTGGGTCATGACACGTCCAGGTTTAAGAAAATATAGAGAATAACGGCTCAGGCTCGGAGTTCCGGATGCCACAGCCGGCGCAGTGGACCCAGCAGCTCGAACAGATCGATGCGCTGGGCCGGCATGGCGCCAGGGTTGGGCGGCGGCGTGGGTTCGGCGAGGGCCGCGCGCAGGGCGTCCAACACGGTGTCGGCCTCGCCAGGCGCGGCGAATAGCGCCGCCGGCCAGTCCGGTGCGGCTCCGCTCAACAGTGCGGCTCGCGCCGCAGCCAGTTCCCGCGACGGCCGAGGTAGATCGAGCACCCGCGCCAGCCAGTCGTCCAACAGATCGCTGGCGGCGGTGAGCGCCCGCGCCACCGGGTCCAGCCCCGACGGCTCCGGCGACTCGGCCGCGCGGCGCAGCGCTTGTTCGCTCAGGGCCGCGACTTGAGTCGGGTCGGTCACCCCCAGCGCTCGCCAGTAGGCGCCGAGCCGGGCGAGCACGAACTCGCTGGAGGGCGCCGGCAGCGCTGGCGGCAAGTACGGCTCCGTGACGCTTACTTTACCGCGGTCCACTGATAGCTCCAGGTTTCGGTCAGCACGTCGTTGCCCAGCTTGAGGAAGCAGCGCAGTTCCGAGGGCGCGTCGTCCTGCGGCAGCAGTTCGAAGGACAAACGCCAGCCGTGGGTATGCGGGTTCTTGTGGACCACCACGCTCCGAATCTGGCCGGTCGAGGCACTGACCACGGCCTCCACCGGCGCGTCATCGGCCAGCTTGGCCAGGTTCTCGCCACCAAAGTCGATCACAAACTGCCGGCGCGTGGAATCGAGTTCCCCCGTGCCGCCGGCCCCGATCCGGCTGGCCAGGGTTTGGCCATTCGGCGACAGGTTTGGCAGGGTGAGGAAGAAATACAGGCGGTAGTTGTATTCCAGTTGCTGGCCCGCTTCGACCGGCTTTTCAGGCGTCCAAAAGGCGGCGATGTTGTCGTAGCGCTCGGCATTGCTCGGAATTTCGATCAATTGCACCGAACCCTTACCCCAGTCTTCTTGCGGCTCGACCCAGATGCTGGGCCGGATGTGGTAGTTCGCCTCCAGATCCTGGTAGTCCTCGAAATCGCGGTCGCGTTGCAGCAGGCCGAAGCCACGTGGGTTGTTGTCCTGATAGGCGCTGATGCGCAGTCGGGTCGGGTTGTTCAGCGGCCGCCAGATCCATTCGCCGTTGCCAGTGGCCATCAGCAAGCCTTCGGAATCATGGACTTGTGGACGAAAATCGTCGAAGAAGCGCTCGTTCAACGCGCCGTGCAGGAACATGCTGGTCAACGGCGCCACGCCGAGCTTTTGCACCTTGTCGCGGACGAACAGGTTGGCCTTGACCTCGATCTGGGTGTTGACGCCCGGTTTGATGGCGAAGCGGTAAGCGCCGGTCAGACTCTGGCTATCCATCAGCGCGTAGATGGTCAGTTCGGTGGCGTCCTTGCTGGGTTTTTCCAGCCAGAACTCGCGGAACTAGGGGAATTCTTCGTCCTTGGGCAGACCGGTGTCCACAGCCAAACCGCGAGCTGAGAGACCGTAGTTCTGGTTCTGCCCGACCGCGCGGAAATAGCTCGCGCCCAGGAACACCACGACCTCGTCGTAATAGCTGTCGGTGTGCAGCGGATACATCACCTTGAAACCGGCGAAACCGAGATCCGTGGGCAGGTTATCCGGCACCGCGTTCTTGCCGTAATCGAACAGATCGCTGGCGTATTGGACCGGCTTGCTCTCGCCTTCGTCCACCACGTTGATAGCGACCGGCCGGAAGAACAAAAAGCCAAGCGGTGCGAACTGGATTTCAAACGGCAAACCTTCCGCGCGCCACAGACCTTTCTCGGCTCGGAAGCGAATATCCCGGTATTGGTCATAGTCCAGATTTTTGAGAAAATCCGGTAGCTTATTGGTGATTTCCTGGAAAGGCTGGGTTGCCAGCACCTCGGCGCGGCGGCGGACATCGGCGAAGTTGAAGCGCTTGGGCGGTGGGGTCGTGGCTTCGGTGGCTTCAGGCGCGTTGGGCGCGCCAAAGACCACTGGGCTCATCCAGACACCCACCAGCAGCGCAAAACTCAGCAGCATTCGAAATTTCACGGCGTTACGGCTCCGTCGTTGGGATGACCCGATCAGGTTTGGGAGAAAGTATTTAAGCGCATTATTGTATTGCTGTCTGAACTTTCCGACTATCTTGATTCGGAAGTCAGCGTCGGGTGGGGCGGGCGTCCCATCCGCGCTCTCGAGCATCCTATCCCTCCTCTTGCGCGATTACCCAGGGAATCTCATGCGCCGTCGTGAAGCCACGCTGTTCCGGCAGCAAGGTTACGTTGCCGGCTCCTGGATCGACGCCGAGGCTCGAAGTACGGCATCCAGGAATATCTGGACATCAAATACCTGTGGATTGGCCTTGGCTGAAACCGGTTGGAATCGCCCGGCCCCCAATAACAATAATCCGACATTCACCCCATGACTTTCACTCAGGAAGTGATTTACATCGGCCTGCTGGTTCTCGGCATTCTGGCCACCTTCGCCACCGCTGGCCTGCTGCTCTGGCTGTGCAGCTTTTCCCGGTTCGCGCCGCTGTTTCAGTCGCTAAACAACCTCTCGCCGCAGGTGGTGGCCATCGTCGGCATTCTGTTCGCGCTGTACACCACGTTTTTTGCCAGCGACATCTGGAACATCCGCGACCGGGCGCAGACGGCAATCCAGCAGGAAGCAGAGGCGATGCGCGGGCTGTTCCGGCTGGCCGAGCAACAGCCGCCGGCCATCGGCGCGCCGATCATCGCCGCTTTACGCGACTACGCGCGGGTGACGATTCAGGTCGAATGGCCATTGCTGGCGCGAGGCGAGCCGCCTGGCGAACAGTCTTTGGAGCGCTGGAGGCACTTGTTGGGGGCGGTGCTGGCGGAGCCGGTGGTGAAAGGGGTGCCCGGTAGCGTTCATGCGGCCATGGTGCAGGATGTGGAACGGGTGCATGTCGCGCGCCATCAGCGGCTGGCCCAGAGCCAGCGGCACGGCGATCCGCTGAAATGGTTCGCCGTGGCCTGTCTGGGCGCGTTCACGCTGCTGACTGTGGCGCTGGTGCATCTCGACAACTGGCGGACCCAGTTGGCGGCACTGCTGATCTACTCCGCCGCCATTTCGGTCAGCTTCGCGGCGGCCTATTTGCAGCGCAGTCCGTTTCAGGTGTTCGTCGTCAGCCCGCAGCCCATTGCCGAGTTGATCAACATGGAGTCGTTGCTGGACCGGCGGTGACAGCCGCGCGCCGCTACCCCGCTTCAGGCCGGATCGTGGACGATCTCGCCCAGGCCCGCGCGCCGCAGGGCTTCGTTGAGCAGCCGGCGGATTTGGCGGACGGTGTCCAGCGCCAGCGCCTGCCGGGCCAGTTCCCGGGCTTCATCCCGGGTGAAGCTGCGGATCGCCCACTTGACCCGCGGCACGCTGACGGCGCTGGCGCTCAGGCTGTCCACCCCCATCCCCAGCAGCAGCACGGCGGCGCGGGATCGGCCGCCAGTTCCCCGCACAGGTTCACCGGCCGACCGGCGCGGCGCCCGCTTTCGATGATATAGGCGATGGTTTTCAGCATGGCCGGGTGCAGGCTGTCGTACAGGCCGGCGACCCGGGCATTATCGCGGTCCACCGCCAGCAGGTATTGGGTCAGGTCGTTGGTGCCCACCGAGAGGAAATCCACCCGCCGGGCCAGTTGTTCGGCCTGCCAGGCGGCGGAGGGCACCTCGATCATCACGCCGACTTGCGGGCGCGTCGCGGCATAGCCATCCTCGCGCAATTCCCGGTCGGCGCGCGCCAGCAGCCGCAACGCCTCGTCCACCTCCTCAACGGTGGTGATCATCGGGAACAGAATCCGCAGATTGTCCAGCCCGGCGTTGGCCCGCAGCATGGCGCGCACCTGGGTCAGGAAAATGTCCGGGTGGTCGAGGGTGAAGCGCATCCCGCGCCAGCCCAGGAACGGGTTGTTTTCCTCGATCGTGAAGTAGGGCAGGGTCTTGTCGCCGCCGATGTCCAGGGTGCGCATCACCACCGGATGCGGGGCGAAGGCGGCGAGCATTTGCCGGTAAAGCTGATGCTGCTCGTCCTCGCTGGGGAACGAGTCGCGTACCATGAACGCGAACTCGGTGCGATACAGGCCGATGCCCTCGGCGCCGACCTTGCGGGCGGCGGCGATGTCGGTGGGCAGTCCGGCCTTGGCGTACAGCGGAATGGGGTAGCCATCCCGGGTTTCGGCCGGCAAGTCGCGCAGTGCGCCCAGTTCGGCGGACAGCTCGGCCTCGGCGGTCATGAGCTGTTGGTATTTGGCGCGGGTAGTCGGGTCCGGGTTGACGTAGATCCGGCCCTGATAGCCATCCACGATGATGTCGTTGCCCTCGAACCGGCCCAGCGGCCGGTCGCCCAGACCCATCACCGCCGGGATGCCCATGGCCCGCGCCAGCAGGGCGACGTGGGACAGGGCCGAACCGCGCAGGCAGACGATGCCGGCCAGTTGTTCCGGCGGCACCGCCGCCAGATGCGCCACGCTCATCTCTTCGGCCACCAGCACGCAGCGCTCGGCGGTCGGCTCCAGAGGGTGGTCGGGGGCGGCGCGCAGGTGATGCAGCACCCGCTGGCCCAAATCGCGGATGTCCTCGGCGCGGGTGCTGAGATAGGGATCTTCGGCCCGTTCCAGCAGTCGCGCCCGCGCCAGCACGGCGTCGCGCCAGGCGGCCGGCGCCCAGCGGCCAGCCCGGATGCCGGCGAGCGTGTCCCCGATCAGGCTGTCGCTGCCCAGCATCATTCGGTAGACCGTGAACAGCGCCTGTTCGGTGGGGGGCAGCAACGGCGCCAGCCGGTCGCTGGCCGCGCGCAACTCCTGTTCGACGGCGGCGATGGCGGCGCGGAAGGTTGCTTCCTCGGCGGCGATATCCCGGGCCGGTCGATCCGGTACGTCGTCGAGATCGGCCAGAAGATGGGGAACGGTGACGGTTCCCATGGCCACGCCTGGGGCACCGGCTACGCCGTGCAGGGCGCGGACGCCGGTGGTCAGCGGGTTGAGCAGTTCCTGGGTGGCGCCGCTGAGAATGGCGTGATTCAGAATACTGGCCAGTTGCGCGGCGATGGTGACGAGGAAATCCACCTCGCTGGAATGGAATTGGCGCACGGCGGCATCCTGGACCAGCAGCACGCCCAGCACTCGGCGGTATTGGATCAGCGGCACGCCCAGGAAGGCGTGGTAACCTTCCTCGCACACTTCGCACACCGGGTGGAACCGGGGATGGCGCGGCGCATCCTCCAGATTCACGGGTTCTTGGCGTTCCGCGACCAGCCCGACCAGGCCTTCCCCGTGGTTCAGCCGCACTTGACCGACCGCCTGTGGGTTGAGGCCAGCGGTCGCCATCAGCACATGGGATTGATTGTCTTCGTCGGCTAGATAAACGGTGCAGGCGGCGACCTGCATCGTATCCCGAATCCGGTTGACCGTGATCGCCAGCGCGCTGGGCAAGTCCGGCGCGGCGCTGACATCCTGGACGATACGGCGCAGGGTTTTGAGCATGAAGCGAGATTCCTTCCCGTTGGAAATTTTTTGGAGCATAAAATAAACCATCATGATGGATGGTGATAGCGCGGAATAACCCAGCATCGCATGTAAGTTCAAGATCCCCTCGGCCCCAAACAGTCGCGGCCCCAAATCCCAGGGCCTTGGTCAGTGGATGTCAGCTAACGACCTTTAAGGTCACTATTTCGGCCGATAGTTCGCCTCGCTTAGTGATGGAAGCCGGGTAGAATGTAGAGACTTCAGTGGACCACAGAATTTAACCATGAACGACGAAACCCAGTTGACCATCGATCCGGCGCGGGCCGGACGCCTGTTGCGGCTGGCGACCTATGCCTCGGTGACCACCGCCACGGTGCTGATCGCCGGCAAGCTGGCGGCGGCGTTGATGACGGGGTCGGTCAGCGTGCTGGCCTCGCTGGTGGATTCGATGATGGACGTGGCGGCGTCCCTGATCAATTTGCTGGCGGTGCATTATTCCTTGCAACCGCCCGACCAGGAGCATCGTTTCGGCCACGGCAAGGCCGAGCCGCTGGCGGGTCTGGTGCAGGCGGCGTTTATCACCGGCTCGGCGGTGTTTCTGATTTTGCACGCGGTCGATCGGCTGTTGCACCCCCAGCCGTTGAACGATGCCCTGGTCGGCGTCGGCGTGCTGCTATTTTCTATCGCCGCCACGGTGCTGCTGCTGGCGTTTCAGCATTATGTGATCCGCCGCACCCAGTCCACGGCGATCCGCGCCGACGCGCTGCACTATGCCACCGACCTGTTGACCAACACCGCCACCATTCTAGCGCTGGGCTTGGCGATGCTGGGTTGGCCGCTCGCCGATCCGGTCTTCGCGATCGGCATCGCCCTGTACATCCTTTACAGCGCCGGTCACATCGGTCATGAAGCGATTCAATTGCTGATGGATCACGAGCTGCCGCCCGAGGTGCATGAGCGCATCAAGGAAATTGCCCGTGGCTATCCGCGGGTGCGCGGCGTTCACGATGTGCGCACCCGCCGTTCCGGGCAAACCTATTTCATCCAGTTGCATCTGATGCTGGACGATCAGTTGCCGCTGGTGGAGGCGCACCGGGTGGCTGACGAGGTGGAAGCGGCGATCGTGGCGGCCTTTCCCAACGCCGACGTGCTGATTCACGAGGATCCGGCCAGCGAACCGCCGCCGCGGCCGTTGCCGGCGTAGCGCGCGGGGCGGCGGCGTGGGAAGATGGAACCGGTAAGGGCGGCAAGCGGGGGATAAGACGTTGGCGGAGAGGGTGGGATTCGAACCCACGGACCCTCGCGGGTCAACGGTTTTCAAGACCGTCGCAATCGACCGCTCTGCCACCTCTCCGATGGCGTAGGATTGTAGCCGGCCCTCCCTGGCTGCGCCAGCATTGCTGGCGGATCGTTCAGGGCTTGTGGATCAGGGTTGGCCGATCTTCCTTAAAGATCCCAGCGTTCCTGGCCCACGCCCGAAGGGTCGACGGGTTGCATCGGGAAGATCGCCATCGGCGTGGCCTCAGGTTCTGCCCGAAGGGTGTTCACATTCGCCGACGAGGGGCAAGTGGCAATATCGAAGGAGTTGATCAGGCCGTTACCTTGTGGGTTAAGTACAAATCTATAACAGGCATCGCTGGCCAAGGTATCGGTTCCACTGGCTTGACTATTGATACCACACGCTGACGAAACCGCTTTTGCCACCCAATTCTTGGCGCCGGGGGTGGTGCTGGCGAACCCTTCGAAGGTGGGATTCGAACATGAGGAGCTCGTGGAGCTTTTGGTGACACCGTCGATGGTAACCTGGTAGGTGAAAGGACCACTCTGGCAACATACGTTGGTCAGGGCGCTCCAGCGTGCGGTTCCACCACCACCCACTGGACTGATTGAGGTCAGCGCGAATCCCTGAGTCTCGGTTCGCCACTCCAGGCGAACGTTGTAAAGCTGGCCGTCAGCTTGCAGATTACTGATGAGAGATCGATTTGTCGTTGTCGTCGGTGATGGTTGCGGCATTCAAGCTGACCCTTGCTGGATCAGATATGTATGAATTACGAAATCCTACAGCGTTGAAAGAAACTGTCGTGCTTTTCTGGGATCCATCATTATCAATTACGTTAATGGCGATAGTATGCGATCCCACCGTCAGGCTGGAATAGTTAAAGATCCTCGAAAAACCGGATTGAGAAGAATTGGGATAATTTGGATAGGCTTTTCCCACATCCGGTCTTAAACCACCCGAGGGAATATTGCCATTGGAAACCCCGTCGACAAGAAGCTCGACATTCCGAATTCCTGCCGAAGATACCGCCCAGCCGCGTATATTAGCAACCCCAGAGTAGATGCTGCCATTAAAAGGTTCTTCCAAGGAGAACTGAATATCTCCCGCCGTTGCAGTCAGGGTTACAAGAGCAAGAGGGAGCAACGGATACGCACGAAAAAAGCGGTGACTAGGCATGGTTCTCCTCCTGGGTTAACTCGATATAACGCTAAAGATGGGCGCTGGAATTTATGGATAACATAACTATATCATATTCCAATGAAAACGCGAACGAGCACGCGCCGATGGGTCTGAATGGTCCACGGCGCGCTGCCTTGGCCGGGATGCATTTTCCCCAAAAATTGTTTCTAATGAGCGCAGTTATGCCGAAAGCGGTAGCCGGTTCGGGCTAGCCCGGTTCTGGCGGCCCTCCCTAAAATCCCGAATCCTGCGGGGACGCGATGCCGTCGCCCGCCTCCTCCAACCCGAAAACAAATCGAAGGAGTGCCCGGTGGAACGCGAAAGTATGGAATATGACGTGGTCATCGTCGGCGCCGGCCCATCCGGCCTGTCGGCGGCCATCCGTCTGAAGCAACTGGCGGCGGAGAGCGGCCAGGAGGTGAGTGTCTGCGTCATCGAGAAAGGCTCCGAGGTCGGCGCGCACATCCTGTCCGGCGCGGTGGTGGAGCCACGCGCGTTGAACGAACTGATCCCGGACTGGAAGGAACGGGGCGCGCCGCTGCATACCCCGGCCACGGAAGACCGTTTCCTGCTCCTGACCCGCGAAACCTCGTACAAGCTGCCCACCCCGCCGCAGATGAACAATCACGGCAACTACATCATTAGCCTGGGTAATCTGTGTCGCTGGCTGGCCACGCAAGCCGAGGAACTGGGGGTGGAGATTTACCCCGGCTTCGCGGCCGCCGAAGTGCTCTACAACGACGACGGCGCGGTCGTCGGCGTGGCCACCGGCGACATGGGCGTCGATCGCCACGGCCAACCGACCGAGCAGTTCGCGCCGGGCATGGAACTGCGCGCCCGCTATACCCTGTTCGCCGAAGGTTGCCGCGGCTCGCTGACCAAGACCCTGTTCGACCGGTTCAAGCTGCGCGAGGGCGTGGACCCGCAGACTTACGGCATCGGCATCAAGGAACTGTGGGAGGTCGACCCGGCCCAGCACCAGCCGGGCAAGATCATCCACACCGTCGGCTGGCCATTGGACGCCAGCACCTATGGCGGCTCCTTCCTGTATCACCTGGAGAACAACCAGGTGTCGGTGGGTTTCGTGATCGGCTTGGGGTATGCAAACCCACATCTGTCACCGTTCGACGAGTTCCAACGCTTCAAGACCCATCCCGACATCCGGCCCACCTTCGAGGGCGGTCGGCGCATCGCCTACGGCGCGCGCGCCATCTCGGCCGGCGGCATCCAGTCGATTCCCAAGCTGACCTTCCCCGGCGGCCTGCTGATCGGCGACACCGCCGGTTTCCTCAACATGCCCAAGATCAAGGGCACCCACACCGCGATGAAGTCCGGGATGGTGGCGGCCGAGGTGGTGTTCGCGGCGGCGGGAGCCGGGCGCGGCGCCGACGAGGTGACAGCGTATCCCGAGCGGTTGCGCCAAAGCTGGCTGTGGGAGGAACTGTACGCAGTCCGCAATATCAAGCCGTCGTTCAGTTGGGGGCTGTGGGCGGCGATCGCCTATTCGGCGCTGGATACCTACGTGTTCCGGGGCAAAGCGCCGTGGACTTTCCACCACAAGCCGGATCATGCCAAGCTGAAGAAAGCCAGCGAGTGCCCGAAGATCGAGTATCCCAAGCCGGATGGCGTGGTGAGCTTCGACAAGTTGTCCTCGGTGTTCATCTCCAATACCAATCACGAGGAGGATCAGCCCTGTCATTTGACGCTGAAAGATCCGGCCGTGCCGATTCGGATCAATCTGGCGTTGTACGACGCGCCCGAGCAGCGCTACTGCCCGGCAGGGGTTTATGAAATCGTCCGGGATGCCGACAACAATCCACGCTTGCAAATCAACGCCCAGAACTGCGTCCACTGCAAGACCTGCGATATCAAGGACCCCACCCAGAACATCAACTGGATCACTCCGCAAGGCGGCGGTGGGCCCAATTATCCGAATATGTAGTTGTGATCCATCGCCGGCTTGCCGGCGATGGATCATCAGCGCTTCTGGAAGGTCGAGCCGGCTTTTACGTTTTCTCCGCCTGGCCCGCTTCACCCAACCGCCCCACGCCCCGGTGGTAATGAATGTGATCAGGCGACACCACCCCGCCGGAAATGATGAACGTCATGGCCTCGTCCACCGCCCAGTCGGTCGTGGTCACCTTGTTGAGCGGAATGATTTCCAGATAACCGGAGGTCGGATTCGGTGTGGTCGGCACGTAGACCGCCGCCAGTTCCTCGCCCGTTTCCTCATCCCGCAGCACATGGGTCACGAACCCGACGGCTTTCATTCCCGGCGAGGGAAATTCGATCAGCACCACCCGCTGAATCTGGGTCGGCTCCTGTTGCAGCGATTGGACCAGTTTCCGGGTCGAGCCGTAGATAGTCTGCACCACCGGTAGCCGGTGCATGAGCGCTTCGAAGCCGGCGATCAGCCGTCGCCCCACCACCCGGGTCGCCGTCCAGCCCAGCAGATACAGGCCGATCAGGGTGATCAGCGCCGCCAGCAGGTTTTGGAACCAGGGGGTAAGCAGCCAGTCGGATAAAATCGGCAGTTCGTCGTGAATGGCGCTGGCAAGCCCGCGCGCCCACGGCATTCCAATCCGGGTCAACTGGCCCAGTACGAACTCAAACACCAGCCAGGTGATCCAGACCGGGATCACCATCAGGATGCCGGTCACCAGATACCGTTGCGCGTGCGGCGGCAACTTGTGATGATGTGTAACCTTTGCCATCGTTTCCAGCCTCGAACGAACCGTTTTGAACCCTGGTGCCTCAATCTTCTCGGGAGTCCGCATGTCCACCGCGCCCAACCTGCCACTGCTGATCGAACCGGAGCAGCTTCAGCCACATCTTGCCGACCCGGCGGTTCTGATCGTGGATCTGTGCGATCCGGCCAGTTACGCCGCCGGTCACATTCCCGGCGCGGTCCATCTCGACTACTCGGATTTGGTCCGGGTCGAGCCGCCGGCGATGGGATTGTTACCGGACGCGGCGCGGTTGAGCGAAGTACTGTCGCGACTCGGCCTGACCTCAGCGCGGCGGGTTATTGCCTACGATGAGGAAGGCAACGGTCGCGCCGGTCGGTTGTTGTGGACGCTGGCGGCGCTCGGCCACGAGCGGGTGTCGCTGCTCAACGGCGGCATCCACGCCTGGGACGCCGCCGCCGGACCGCTGGAAGCTCGGTTTCGCCATCCGTCGCGCAGCAGTTACCAGGCCGGCTTCGCCGATCCGCCGACGGTGGTCGCCGACCGGGATTATATCCTGGCGCGGCTGGGCCAGCCGGACTTGGCGCTGCTGGACACCCGCACGCCGGCCGAATTCGTGGGTCTGGACCAGCGCGCCGCCCGCGGCGGCCACATCCCCGGCGCGGTGAATCTGAGCTGGACCGATGCCATGGACCCGCAACGGCAGTTTCGTCTCCAGCCCGATCCGGTGTTGCGCAAGCTGCTGGAAACGCGCGGCGTGACCCCCGACAAGGAGGTCATCGTCTACTGCCAGACCCATCACCGTTCGGCGCATACCTACTGGGTGTTGCGCTATCTCGGTTATCTCCGAGTGCGCGGCTATCCCGGCGCCTGGTCGGAATGGGGCAACGATCCCGACCTGCCGGTCGAGCGCTGACGGAGCCGATCATTGCGAATTCATCCAGCAACGTCCGCCGCCACGAACAGCCGCTCGCGATAAAAGCGCAACTCCTCGATGGAATCGCGGATGTCCTGCAACGCCAAATGAGTGGAGGTTTTATTGAACCCTTTGATCCGTTTCGGATACCAACGCCGGGCCAGTTCCTTGAGCGTGCTTACGTCCAAATTGCGATAATGGAAATACGCCTCCAGTTCCGGCATGCAGCGCGCCAGAAACCGCCGGTCTTGGCAGATGCTGTTGCCGCAGATCGGTGATTGGCCCTTGGGCACGTACAGACTCAGAAACTCCAGGGTGCGCGCCTCGGCCTCGCGTTCGTCCACGGCGCTGGCGCGGACCCGGGCGATCAGCCCGGATGCGCCGTGCTGCTTCTGGTTCCAGTCGTCCATCGCCGCCAGCGTTGCGTCGCTCTGGTGGATGGCCAACACCGGCCCCTCGGCGAGAGTATTGAGCTGGCTGTCGGTGATAATGGTGGCGATTTCGATGATGCGGTCGGTCTGGGAATCCAGGCCGGTCATTTCCAAATCAATCCAGATCAGGTTGTCGGGAGACATGGATTCTTCGTGGGATAGGGTAGGGGTAGAAGAGGGAACTCGCCGGTGGTGGATCGGCGAGGGTGACCAAGCTAAAGTTTACGCTGAATCTGGCGGGCGCGGGGTAGTTCAGACATGGCCGGACGCCGGCTGACCCAGCGTCAACGGGAGCAGATCCTGCGCGGGCAGGAACGCCGGCGCGAGCGCGCTGGCCAGCGGCTGGAACTTCAGGACGACGTCGGGCTGGGTTCGGAACAGACCGGTCTGGTCATCGCCCACCACGGCCAGACTTTGGTGGTCGAGGATGAGACGGGCCGGTTATATCGCTGCACCGCGCGGCAGAACCTGGGTCGGTTAGCCTGCGGTGACCGGATCGTTTGGCAGGCGTCCGGCGCGGAGGAGGGCGTGATCGTGGCGGTGGGCGAACGCCGCTCGCTGCTGACCCGCCCCGATTACCACGGTCAGCCGCGCCCGGTCGCCGCCAATCTCGATGCGGTGGCGGTGGTGCTGGCGCCGGAACCGGAACCCAGCGAATATCTGATCGACCGTTACCTGGTGGCCATCGCCGCCATCGGCGTCCGGGGCCTGCTGGTGCTGAACAAGCTGGATTTGCTGGATGCGCCGGCGCTGGCGGCTTTGACCGAGCGGCTGGAACCCTATCGCCGGATCGGGTACCCGCTGCTGCTGACCAGCAGCCACACCGCACACGGTTTGGACGAACTGCGCGCCTGGCAACGCGGCCGCGTCAGCCTGCTGGTCGGGCAATCGGGCGTGGGCAAATCGTCGTTGATCAAGGCGTTGCTGCCAGACCGCGAGATTCGCATCCAGGCCGTGTCCCAAGTGACCGGCCACGGTACGCACACCACCAGTGGCAGCACGCTCTATCACCTGCCGGACGGCGGCGATCTGATCGACACCGCCGGCGTGCGTAGCTTCGAACTGGGAGAGATTAGCTTGAGCGATCTGGACCGGGGGTTCACCGACATCGCGCCATATCTCGGTCGCTGCCGGTTTTCCGACTGCTACCACGAGAGCGAGCCGGATTGCGCGCTGCGGGAAGCGGCGGCGCGCGGTGAAATCGCCTCGCGCCGGCTGGACAGCTACCGGCAACTGCGGGCCGCGCTGGAAACGACGCCCAAACCAAGACGTCAGACACCCTAATCGCGATGGTCACCTACAACCTGTGGGTTTCGTCATCCTCGCGAAAGAGAGTCGGTTGCATTGTTCAAATGTCATAGACAAACAGCCTGCTATCAAAACTCAACAGCGGTACCAAGCCTATTAGAGTGGCTGGTAACCTCTATTCGAGAGTACCGCGCTCACCTTCACCAAGGCGGGATCAAGCGCTGTAGGGGTAAGCTGCGCACCGGTCGATGCGGCAGTTAACGAGAGCCGTTGACCGCTGACGCGAAAGATACGGCATAAAGTTACTTTATTGGCTTCATCATGCACCATCAAGGCCAGCGGAGCGGGCGCACTATCGCGGCTCATGCGGTCGGCAAGAATGAGTAGCAGAGAAGAGGTCGCTCCCAATCTTTCGAGATCCCTGGTGTTACTGCTTGCGGCGAGCGGCCATCCCGCCTCATCGCCGAGCAATACCGCCTCAAAGTTGCCTTTTTCCGCGATCTGATCGAGTAATGTCGTCAGGTCACTATCATGACCTAACTTGGCCTCTAAATGCGAAAGCTCGTGAGAAAGCTGCTCGCGCTGCACCAACGGGGTTAGCACCTGCTGAATGGTCGCTCGCAGGCTATCTTCCTGTTCGTTTTGTCGTTGCAACAACTGCTCTGGCAACTGCTTCATTTCAGCGGCCTGCATTAGAGTCTGCCTGCGCAACTTCTCTCGTGCATGGTACCCTCGTTTTACCCCGAACAAATAGCCGGCGGTCAACAGCAAGGTTGCGGCGCCGATTCCAATTATGGCGGACAGTAGTATCATGGTCGCTCGCTATCGGTAGGAACTTCCTGGCAGTTCTCAATACCTTTGATCTGCAGGAACACGCGCCGGTTGTCTACCGAATCGGTGGGTATTCCTTCGATGGGATCGCTTTCACCGGCGGCGAGGATAGTCATCTGTGGCTCCGGTACGCCGGACTTGTTGAGTAACGCGACTACCGCCTTCGCTCGTCGATAGCTCAGCAGCAGATTTTGGCGTTCCAACCCCACAGAGTCAGCGTGGCCCTTGACTGACACCTTTGCCTGTGGATGGTCATTCAGCCATTTCCGTAGCCGTTCAAGATGTAACTGGATATCACCCGTAATGACTGGATGTGTGCCGCCTTGCCTGAATGGGATCGTGATGGCTGGTGGACAATCCACGAGCTTAGAGGGCAATGGCGTGGAAGCCGGTGTCGTCTGCTCGTCCGCAGGACTATCTTGCAAATCACTCGGCCTCGCAGGCGCGTCGGCAGGGACGCTGGGCGGTGGGAACGGCTCTGATTGAATGCTCTGATCGCCCTTTGCCACCGCCGCACCTTCCAGAGTTTCCACGGGCACAGCAGCCGGCTTTGTTGGAAGGTTAGCGGCCGGTTGGGTCGCTGATGCAGAGCTTTGCTCCTGGATCAGGTTGCCTTGGGATCGTTGCTCTTGCAGCCGGGGTTGCTCGTTCATCCAGAGCCAAGCCGTGGTGGCCGCGAGCAGCACTCCGATGAGGGTGAAACCCATCGGTAGCCATGTTGGCGTGTCTTCACCGGTTACGCGATACTGTTCCGGTGTATCTGGCTGTTCACGGTCGCTCATGGCGCCCTGCTGGAGGTAATGACGAGCGGTCTTCGCTCAAGCGTAACCATCATCTCTCGCCACATTCTCAGCGACGGTCGTGGCCTAACAGGCCGGCTACGAGGGCTGCTTCTCATGGCGCTTGCTATTAAATTAACGATTCGATGAGAACATCGAGCAGTTGGGGATGGCTAAGCGACAGGTATTTTAAACAAGGGGCTGATGAGATCCACGCCACATTCCAGATCGGCGCACCAATCGATGAATCGTCGGACCATCTCCTTGCCCTTGAAGAAGGCTCCGTGTTGTGGCGCGATGAGTTCGATATCGAGTCCGCGAACCATGGTTGCCCAAGCTTTCATGACTTTGTTCGAGGCCATATAGCGCCGGTGAAAGCCTTCCATATAGGGGATATGAGCGTCGAAATCGGCCACACAAGTGTAATCCATGCCCAGCGAGGCGCCCAAATCGCCGCTATAGAGAATCTTTGCAATCGGGTCGTAGATCTGAAAGTTGCCTTCGCTGTGCAGGAAGTGCGCGGGAAGAAACAGCAGGCGCGCACCTTCAAGGTCGAATAGCATCCCTTCATCAGGGATAGGCTTGAGCCGGTCCGCGACCAGATGATCAAACCCAAAATGGGGTACAAACCGCATCCACAGCTTCGATATGTAGGCGTCTGCATCCGTGGTCATCAGCCAGCCATTCACCGCCGCGACGATGTCCGGATCTTGGTGAGAGAGAAAGATGCACCGCAGTTTGGCCTTGCCAAGGATGGAAAATGTTTCCGCGAGAACCTTGCTATAGATTTTGTGGCCGCCCGGATCGAGGATCATCCCGCCGCCATCGTGGACGATCATGTGCTGGTTGGCTTGGATTGCCAAGCCACCGAGACCGAAATCCTCCAGCAATACGTTTCGGTGCGTACCATCATCATAGAGCACTGTATTCGGCATTCTTTATCTCCAAACCACTGCAACCGTTTGCGACCTAAAGAATGTTCTTAATGGCTTTGATCGCTTCGCGCATGTCGAAAAAAATCAGTCCTAGCTTGCTGTGTTCATTCGTGAGGACCAACAGCAGAGCGCCACGGCCGGCACTGATCATGACGGAATAGCCATGCTCGCCGCGGACGATGACTTCCTGGACGTCTCCCCGGCGTAATTCTACAGCGGCGCGGGTGCCTAAATTCAGCAGCGTTGCGGTCATCCCGGCAACGCGCGTTTCATCCAGGTCTTGCGGTAAGGCACTGGCGATCATCAGGCCGTCTTCAGAAATCAAGGCGCTCGCTTCGACGCCGGGCGATTCGTTCTGAAGATTCTTGAGAACTTTATTGAGATTATCCAATCGCGACATAGGGTTCTCCTGTTCAATACTTGGACTTAGAAGGTGAGTGAGCCATGGATATTTTCCCGCAGCCGACTGCAAGTGCTCCAGAACATTAGACTCATTCCCCTCTTGAGTGTGGCTACCGATAGCCTGCGCGCCATCCCCGAATAGCAATCCGGCAGGTTGGGGTTCCAAGTCCTTGGCATCAATGCACAGGCCGGCCTGGGGTGAACTACCCAGCGACATGGTCTGGAATTCGTCGGTGCTGGCTGGCTGGTCGCGTTTGCGCAATACATCGACCAAGTCGAGCTGATAGTGGCCAACCCGTGGCGGCGACGCCGGTATTGGAGACGCCGAAGTCTCCCTCCCAAGCGGGATGAAGGAAACGGTATCGACCACATCGTCCGCCGTCTCTTGCCACGGCTCGAAGGAGTGCGCGTCGACCCTCTGTTCGGCCGCTGTCGCGGTACGCGCCTCAGCCGACGGCGACACCGGTGGGGCAACCGCTGCTCTCAACGTGGCCATCTCGACCGGCGGCGTTCTCACCGGCTGTTTGGCTCTCATCGTCTGTTCGCCAGAATCGAAGGAAAAATCGAATTCAGACAGGGCCAGGTCGAAGTCGGCGGGTTCGGCGGCGAACCCCGGTGGGGTTTCAGGAGCGGTTGCACCGTCGGGCCGGCCACTTTCGATCTGGGTGGCCAAGCTGGATTGTTCGCCGAACAAGCAAATCCGGGCGGTTTCGCTCACCAACTCGGGCGTGATGTCGTGTTCCGACTGCAGGCTGGCAAACAGAAAGACCGTGTCGCACAGGAGGGCGATGGCGCGGGGCACTCCCTGACAATGTAAATTGATACGCTTGATGGCGGCGGGAGACAGTAAGTTCCCCTCGGCGTGGCCCGCCATCTTGAGGTGATGTTCGATAAATAGGCCGGTTTCCAGCTCGCTCAGTCGTTCGAGGTGACAGCGGCCCCGAATACTGTCCCGCAATCGACGCAATTGGGGCTGATCCAGTTTGCTGGCGAGATCCGGCAACGCCGCCAGCACGACCTGCAGGCGCTGACTCGGGATCGCTGGGGTTTCCACGAACTCCTGCAAGTGGAGCAGAACCTCGGTGGCCAGATGCTGGGCATCGTCGACGAGCAAGGCGATGGGTTGATTGCGGCGCGCTCGGGTAGCCAAGGCGTCCAGCAACAACCGGCCCTGCCGTTCGACATTCAATCCGGCGGCTGTCAGCCCGAGGTTCGTGCAGAGGTAATTGAGGATATCGGGAAAATCGAGGTGGGCGTCGACCAACAGGATGAAGTGGATATCGTTGGCCTCCGCCATGCAGCGGCGCAACACCAGCGTCTTACCGACCCCGGCCTCGCCGGTGAGCAGGATGACCCCCCGCCGCTCCCGGATACCGTCCAGGATGTCGGCGCAAGCGGCGTCGAAGTTGGTGTTGCGAAAAAAATCTTTCGGATCCTTCGACTTAAAGGGTTTACTGTTGAAACCAAAATGGGCGGTATACATAACATCTCTCTTTGTGCCACCAGTTTTGTCATGTAAATGTACAGTTTTCGTGGCGGTCCCGATAGTTCTTGTTAACGGTAGAATTATAACTTTGAATTAAAAAAATTACAGCCTATAGCCTTCGCGCTATGCTTGCAGCAATGGCGACATCGGGTCAGCAACTGTCATCATGACCGCCTTTCTGTTCTCCGGTATCTTATTAGGCTTGAGCGGTGGCCTGGCGCCGGGGCCGTTGCTGACCCTGGTGGCCAGCGAAACACTGCGCCACGGCGCCCGGGCCGGGGTCTGGGTGGCGCTGGCGCCGCTGCTGACCGACCTGCCGATTATTCTGGCGGCGGTGTTGCTGTTGCGGCCCTTGGCCGACCAGAGCCTTGCCGCTGGCGCTGATCCATCTCGGCGGTGGGCTGTATCTGGCCTGGCTGGGCTTTCAGGGCCTGCGCTTTCGGGGCGCGGAACTGGAGCCGACCGACCCGGCCGGTTCGCTGCGGCGCGGGGTGATCGCTAACTTCCTGAATCCCAGCCCCTATCTGTTCTGGCTGGCGGTGGGCGCGCCGACCGTGCTGGCGGCCTGGCGGGAGGGGTGGCCGGTGGCGGCGGCGTTCGTCGTCGCGTTCTACGCGCTGCTGGTGGGGTCCAAGGTGCTGCTGGCGATGGCGCTGGGCCGCGCCCGCCACCTCCTGCGCAGCGGCGGCTATATTGTTCTCATGCGCGGTTTGGGTTTGTTGCTGCTGGCGTATGCGCTGCTGTTCCTGCGCGAGAGCGGGCGGCTGCTGGCCTGAACCGCCGTCCCGACCGACATGGACCTCTCCCGATTTCCCAGCCTGACCCAACGACAATGACGACACCCGAACAACTTCGACAAACCATTCGAACCCTGCTGGATTCCCAGATTCAAGGGGTGCTGGCGACCCAGCACCAGCAGCAGCCCTACACCAGCCTGATGGCTTTCGCCGTCACGCCCGATCTGCGGCGGATCGTGTTCGCCACCTAGCGGGCAACCCAGAAGTACGCCAACCTGCTGGCCAATCCCCGCGCTTCGCTGCTGATCGACAACCGCTGCAACGACTCGGCTGACTACCGGAACGCCGTGGCGATTTCCGCCCAGGGCTCGACCCGCGAGGTCGACGCGGATGATCGCGCTGAGTTGCTGGGACTCTATCTGGACAAACATCCGCAACTTGCAGGGATTTTGTCACTGCCGCCGGCTGCGCGCTGCTGCAACTGGACGTGGAGTGCTACTACGTGGTCAGCCAGTTCCAGAACGTGGCCGAATTGCGGATGGCTT
>CAVRCC010000011.1:0-87756 GCA_963719395.1 uncultured Gammaproteobacteria bacterium
TGATCTCTTCCAAGGCTTCTTGCCAAGGTCGCCCCGGTACCAGTTGATCTTCGTCCAGCCAGACTTCAAGGCCGCGCTTCTGTAACGCTTGGGCCAGTTGCCGCACGGTCGGTTTGTCTTTGCTGTTGTGGCTGAGGAAAACATCGAATGATCTATCCATTTTGGCTTCTGGCTCCAGTTTTGATGATGGATTTGCAGGGCAATCGCGCTATGGGGGGGATTGACAGGAGGGGGATGGTCAGGTAACGGGACGGGATTGATCGGATGGAGAAACCTGATGCTGCCCCAGCTGCTCGACCCGCGCCCGTATTTTGCCAACCTGCCCGATCCCCGCCGCGAGACCCGCAACAAGCTCCACAAGCTCCATGATATTTTGATGATTGTACTCTGTGCGGTACTCAGTGGGGTGGAAGATTGGGTGGGGATGGAAGCGTTTGCCGAGGAGAAAGAAGCCTGGTTGCGGGGGTTTTTGGAGTTACCGAACGGGATTCCCTCGCACGATACCTTGAGCGATGTGCTGGGGCGGATCGACCCGGTGGCCTTCCGGACGGCCTTCACCACCTGGGCGACGGCGGCCTTGCCGGGGTTGGCCGACGAGCAGGTCTGTGTGGATGGTAAAGCGGTGCGGGGGAGTCGGGACGGGGCGAACCCGGCCGTGCATCTGGTCAGCGCCTTTGCCGGGCGGGCGCGCTGGGTGCTGGCCCAGCAGGCGGTGGCGGACAAATCGAACGAGATCACCGCGATCCCGGACCTGCTGGCCCTGTTGGACCTGCGGGGGGCGGTGGTGTCGATCGATGCCATGGGCTGTCAGAAGGCTATCGCCCAGGCCATCGTCGACGCGGGTGCGGATTACGTGTTGACGTTGAAAGACAACCATCCCACCTTGTGCGAGGACGTGCAACTCTGGCTGGATACCGAAGTCGCGCGCGGGCGCCTGACCGTGACGGAAACCGTGGAGAAAGACCACGGCCGGATCGAAATCCGCCGCTATGCCCTGAGCCACCCGATCGACTGGCTGGAGGCCAAACCGGATTGGGCCGGGCTCCAGGCCGTCGGGCGGGTCGAGTCCACCCGCATCATCGGGGAAAAAACCAGCACCGAATGCCGCTACTTCCTATGCTCGCTGGCGGATCGCGACCGGTTTGCCGCCATCGTCCGCGGCCATTGGGGGATCGAAAACCAGCAGCACTGGGTCTTGGACGTGCAATTTGGCGAAGATGCCTGCCGGACCCGGAAAGACCACTCGGCGGAAAACCTGGCCCTGATCCGCCGTATGGCCCTCAACGTGCTGCACCACAACGGGCCGGTGCGGGATAGCCTCCGGCGCCGCAAACTGCGGGCCGCCCTCAACGATGATTACCGATTGCGCCTACTCCTCGGCCAGCCCAGTCCGGCTACCACGTAGCGCGATTGCCCTGGATGGATTTGCTATTTGTAAGGGCGAATCGAGTCGTTGAGCTTGAGAGTGAATTCTAGTCGCTGGAAACTCCCAACATGAATGCGGGCAAACTGTTTGCGACCCTGCGTGGGGTGGATTACTTGCCAGCCTGGCTCGCTATCACGCTCGGCCTCAGCGCCGGTGTCTTGCTGGGCCTGTTGCTGTTCCAGGCCTCGCCCCCGATTGCCGGAGTCGGTTTCGTCGTGCTGCTGGGTGGAGCGGTCGCGCTGGCCGGGAGCGGGGAGCCGATTGCGGTGCCCGTCAAACCGGAGAAGCCCGCTCCACCGCCGCCGGTCGAGCCCAAACCCAAACCCAAACCCAAACCCAAACCCAAACCCAAACCCGAACCGCCGCCTCCACCGTCAGCGCTGGTCGAGTTGGTCGACATTCCCCCCGGCGTTTTTTCCATGGGAAGCGATGAGTATGCGTCGGAAAAGCCGGTCCATGAGGTCCGGATTTCCGCTTTCCGATGCATGAAGTTCCCGGTCACGCGCCGGCTTTATCAGGACGTGATGGGGAAAGACCCCGGCTGGCCGGCGGGTGAGGCCGACGACAGACCCGTCAACCAGGTTTCCTGGTACGACGCCATCGAGTTCTGCAACCGCTTGTCGGAACGGGAAGGCTTGACGTCCGCCTATCGCCGTGACGGTGACAACGTGTCCTGGGACGCCGCCACCGACGGTTACCGCCTGCTCACCGAAGCGGAGTGGGAATACGCCTGCCGGGCCGGTACCCGGACGCGTTACTCGTTCGGGGATGGGGGTTACTACGATCGCAATCTGGGCGAGTATGCCTGGTATTCGGACAACGCCGGTGGTGGTGGCTCCCCACCCGGTCGGCACCCGCAAGCCCAACCCCTGGGGGCTGTACGACATGCACGGCAACGTCTGGGAGTGGGTGCAGGATTGCTGGCACGAGAATTACAGCGGTGCGCCAACCGATGGCAGCGCTTGGGAAGCTGACAATTGTCAGCAACGGGTGCTGCGGGGGGGCTCCTTCTTTGACTGGGCCGGGTTCCTGCGCTCCGCGAACCGGAACAGGCTCAGGCCCGGGAACCGGGACCGGAACGGCGGGTTTCGCTGTGCGCGGGGTCCTCGCCGCCAGCCTTGATGGTTGCGGGAGAGAGGTGGGAGAGGGCGAAAATTCAACAGGTGGGTGGATTACAGCAGTTTCGATACGTCGTCGGATGACAGCCACAAGCTCGTCTGCATCAATCTGGAATCACGCAAGCGCTGGATCAGCTCCTTCGTGTCCCAAGGGGGATTTTGCTTCCGTTCCCGCAACTCACGAAATGCCGCGACCGCCCGCTTTTCGTTCAGGTCTACCAGAGCCATAACAAAATCATCGGGATGGATGACTTCAAGCCCGAAATGCCGACGCAAATGGGCGGCAGCGAAATCAGCAAGGTTGAAAGTGACGATAGCGTCCGCCCGTGCGACGATTGCCGTCATGACGACGTGTCGGTCTTTTGGATCAACCGGTTCGAGTGCTCCGGTTTCAGGAACCTGCGCGATGACCTCCGCATCGGGGAAAGCCAGCGCCATGCTGGCCGCGATACGCTGGATTTGCGCGGTGGCGTCCCGCTCAGGGTATCGCTCCCGCATTCGCGAGGTCAGGTTTCTTATCCATTCTTCGCGGATTCGGGGCGACCACTTGGGACTGAAAAATCCGTGATTCGCGAGCGTCAGCAAAACATCTCGCACGAGCATCGGAAAGATCGTGCAGGCATCCAGCACTACAGTAAACCGGTCCAGCGGGACCATCAGAGATCGTAGCCGCCCAGCTCTTCCGAGGCGCTGACCAGCTCCCGCAGGGCCGCTTTGCTCTTGGCTTGCATGGTTTGTCGGTAAGCCAGGACATCTTTCATCAATACGCGGCGATGACGGCCGACTTTACGGAAGGGAATCGCGTCGCCTTCCAGCAGGTTGATCAGGTAGGGCCGCGACACGCCCAACACCTCGGCGGCTTGCTTGGTGGTCAGTTCGGAGGACTCCGGGTATAGCGTGAAGGTTTGTTGCCGGGCCATGAGGGCCAGAATCTGGGACAGCAAGCGCAGCGTGGCGGGGGGAACTTCCAGTCTGAATCCGCTGCTGCCCTCCGCCTCTTCAACCAGGGCGATGCGGTGCGTGCCGGAATGGTCCAGCGCTTCGCTCATCAGGCGGCTGGCTTGCGCAAGCAAGTCGGCATCGGCGTCGCTGAGTTCGATACGGTCGGAAGCGATGATCATCATGGGCCTCCTGGTTCCGTCACTCCCGACATTCCGCACCCCCTTACTCGGAATTCGCATATAGAGCGACAAAGTGTGCGCCGAGCAAGGCCAACAAGGTCTCATGAGCTTCCTTAAGATTCAAAATGGTCTCGCGGATCTCCTCGATCACGAGGAGATGAATCCCGGTAAAAAATTGAAAGACCCAGCGGGCCGTCGGACGATCGGTGGGGTGACCTTTTTGATCGGGAACGGTTTGTTGATGAGCTTTTAAGGCTTCACGAATGCGGTGTTCCAAGGCGCTGTAGACCAATAGGGACAAGGTCATGATCATGGCGAGGGCCATGATCCGCTGGGCGGACTTCAGAACCACGGTCGAGGCCATGAACAACGGATCCTTGAGGAACCGAAACCCCCGCTCCACTTTTTGTTGCTTTTTCAGGTACGCTTCCATTAATTCTTCATCGGATAACGCCGCCTCGTCTAATTCATTACTGGCCACAATAAAACAACTTTTTCGGTCGATTTTTTGTTGCCGACGCGGATCGTGGATGAACGAACCCATCTGGCCAGCAATCTGATAAGTGATTTTGCTTGGGGGTTGATGGGCCGTCGGCCGACCGCGTTTCTCATAGGTCGCGACTTCCATCACTTTTTCATCGAAGAGGGCGGTATAAGACAGGGTCGCTTTAAATTGATCGAGAGCGGCTTGTGCATCCGCAGCGCAAAAAAAGGATTGCTTACTTAATAAGTGAAAGGCTTTGACTTCTTGTTGGCCTTTTTTTACGTATTCGCGCTGGACACTGTTCTGGGCACGCTGGCGCGACGAAGCCGTGCAAATCACGATCCAGCGCTGACGAATACCCGCATACTCGACGCCGAGACTGCGCGAGCGGATGGGCGCGTCCGTGGTGGCGAGCTCGGCTGCCACGGCGTCGCTGATGTGCCGGGCCAGCGTAATGGTCTCCGGGACCCGCGTAATCCACCGGGTCTCCCCGAGACGAATCAAGGTCTCCTGGACAAAGCCAGCACTATCAAAGACATAGTATTGGACTTTAAAGTCTCGATTCAGTTGCCCAAGATGGACAGCGAGCGTCTCCCGAAAACCGGCTTTGTCTTCGCTATTCCCACTGAGGGGTTTCATGAATAACGGAATACCGGCTTGGTTTTCACAAATAAACTGAATCACCCACTGATTCAGATCGGGACGATGATCGCGGCTGTAGCCTTGGGTGATTTGGATCACCCCCGCTTGGGGGTCTTGATGACTATTGTAGTCGCCATCGACATGCAAACTCGTCGAATCCAAATGACCAAAACGACACTGAAGTTGCAGCTTTTCCACGGACGCCGCCGCGGTCATTGTATATAAATCTTCTACACCATAGGTGTAAATACGATCCAAAGCATTACCTAAAGTATCATCATTCAAGTGCCGAGCGTCAATCCCGTTTCCGAGTAAACGAGCCACCGGTTTATTCTCAAAGAAATGCGGTGTTAAATATAAAGCCCGATGACTAAATCCTAGACCGTTCAAAATCATGGCCTTGACCGCTTGTCCGACGGAAACGATCCGCTGTTCGTGATCTTGAACGATGACCGTATCGATGAGCTTGACGATTCCCAGTTCATCCACCATCGCCGCGACCAGACCCAAGTGGTCCAGATTGTAGCTCTGATAGGTGATCGGTCCGCGCATGGTTTTCGTATCAACATGGACAGCCATTGCTTTCTCCTTGATTATGATGACATTTCTTATTATTTTAGCATAATTCCACTTTTCGTCGTTAGGGGGTGCGGAATGTCGGTCACTCTATGAAACCCAGTCATTATTCGCAATAAATGCAATTTGCCACAAATCCATCCCCAAGCAGCTCCAGAAATTTCGTACAGAACCTAACGTGCGCTACGCGGGGTCGAAAGAGCAAACGGCAACCGTCAAAGCTGGCGGCGAGGACCCCGCGCACAGCGAAACCCGAAGTTCTGGTACCGGCCCTCGGGCCCGACCCCGTCCCGGTTCGCGGAGCGCAGGTACTCGGCCCTGTAGAAGGAGCCCCCCCGCAGCACCCGTTGCTGACAATTGTCAGCTTCCCAGGCGCTGCCATCGGCCGGCGCACCGTTGTAATTGTCGTGCCAGCAATCCTGCACCCACTCGTACACATTACCATGCATGTCGTACAGTCCCCAAGGATTAGGCTGGCGGGTGCCGACCGGGTGGGTACGATAGTCGGAATTTCCGGAATACCAGGCATACTCGCCCAGCTTGCGCTCGTCATCCCCGAACGAATAGCGCGTCTGGGTGCCGGCCCGAGCGGCGTATTCCCATTCGGCTTCCGTCGGCAAGCGGTAACCGAAGTGTTCGCAGAAGTCCTTGGCTTCAGACCAGGTGACGTTCGCAGCAGGCAGATCATCCTCGCCTTTCTTATAGGCGTAATCCTTGCGGAATCGCTGAAATTGCGCCTGGGTCACTTCGTATTTGCCGATCCAGAACTCATTGACCTTGACCTCGTGAACGGGTTGCCCACGGTCTTGTTCACTCAGTCGACCCCATCGCAAAAGTTCCCGGACAGAGGCGAACGAACACCATGCCGTTCTCATCCAGAGGTTCTTCCTTCGGCAAACAGCCGCCAACCCCACGCAGCCAACATTGATCGGGATGACCGGCGATGACCTTCAGGCCGGGCCACGTTTTGGCGGCAGACCGTAGACCTTCATACTTCAGTCCCTCGGCCAGCCGGGTCCAGTCATCGGTTTGCAGCAGGGCGCCGTGGCCGCCGGCGGGGAAGGTGTCGATCATTTCCCCGGTGGCCGGACCCGTGGTGATGACCAGCAACTGCTGATCCGCTTTAAGCTGCTGCTGACGGCCCGAGGAGGTCCTGGCGATGGCCCGGCCAGTGAGGATCGATCAGCACCACATCGGCGCTGCCGCCCGCGAGCAGATCGGCGGCCAGGGTTTCCACCGCTGGCGTTTGTGGCGTCGCCACCAGCACGACCAGGCTGTGCCGGATCGCTTCGGGCAGCCGGAGGGGCGTTTCCCCATAGCCGCAGCGCCAGAACTCCGCGCCATCCGGCAGAACCTCGACGCAGGGTTGTTGTTGCGGTTGCCATTCCGCCTTCACCTGGGCCGCCGGCGGCGCTTCCTTCGCCACGACCTGCTTGGGCGTGACCACCGCCACATGCCAACGGTCGTCCGCCACGGACTCGACGTGTTCCCACGCCGGTTCCGGGCGTCCGGCGCCATGCTCGATGATCGGCGGGCCAGCGGGCGGGATGGACGGGACTCAGGACGGTGGCGACCCAGCCACCCGCCGCCAATCCCAGGCACGTCCCCAATCCCAACCACAACCGGCCCGGACGGTGCAGGGTTTCCCTGGGCATGTCCCCGCCAAACCCCATCTCCTGCAACATCACCCGCTCGACGGCGGCTGCGCTCCTGCCAACGCCACGGCAACCGGATGTGCCGCTCGGTTCCTCTGTCCAGGGGCGCCAATCGTTCGAGTTGCTGGCGGATGACCTCTTCAATCGCCCTTGGCGATACAGCGCATAAAGCCCCTCGATCACGGTACCGGGGTGCCGCCAGAGCAACACCAGACTGTATTCCATCCGCAAGTGCTGATGCGCCGGGGTGTCCTCCCCGCCGCCGCGTTCCTGCTTTTCCAGTTCCCGTTGGTAAATGTCCTCCCAGAAAGCCAGCGCCCGGCCGAGCAGGCTTTTGGGGGCGATGCCGCCGGCCGCAACTGCCGCTTCGGCTTCTCGCAACCAGTTGAGCAGGGGAATCCGCCGGGCGTCGGACCACTGCAAGCGGCCGGCGGGTCCCGGCGCCTCGGCGCGCAGCGCCCGCAGCGCCCAAGGAGACGTCGCCAGGCCGAGCCGCTGGCGCAACGCCAGCGCGGTGTCTTCATCCACGGACGCCGGCGCCAGCGCGCACGCCGCCGCCCAGACCCGGTCGTCGCGCGGCAGGTCGCGCGGCGGGACCGTCGCGGTTTGATCGCTGCCCAGAAAGGCGGCCAGTTCGGTGGGCGCGATCCGTTCCAGCTCGTGACGCGCCAAAATCGCGGCCAAGCGGTTCGCGCCGGCGGAAAAATCGACGAAGGCCAACTGGGGCCAGTGGGACAGATCGCGCAACAGCGCGTCGATTCGCACCCGGCGGTCGTCGGCCGCGTATTGGCGGGTCAATATCCGCCCGTCGGTCAGCACCGCCACCAGGGCTAAGTCCCGGCGCTCGTCGATCTCCCGTGGCGCGAACCCGGCGCCCTCCGTGGTCACCAGATACTCCGGAATGCCGCGAAACAGCGCCCGTTCCACCACCAGGCCATACGCCTTGAGCGTGGTTTCCACTTCGTCGGCCAACCGGACCAGGGTGGTGTCTTCGGCCGCCTCGTCCAGCCACAGCCAGACTTCGCGCTGATAAGACGCCCGCTGGAAGCGGATCTCCAACAGCCCGCCGCGTCGCGCCGTGGCGGCGACCGTCGCCGCCAAGTCGAGCTTGCGGGATGGCTCTTCGGCGATAAACCGCCCGATGCCCCAAACCAGGGATTCCTGTTGCCGGGCGTCGAGCAGTTGCGGACCCGGCAACGGCGGCGGTTGCGGAAACACGCGCGGCGGTCCCTCGCGGATCGGCGCGGGGGCAGGCGGCGGCAACCAGGAACGCCGGCGCTGGAGCAGCCACAACCCGCCGGCGGCGGCCAAGGCCAGCCCGCCGAGGCCCAAGGGAAGCCAGCCGGTCCAGGTCGCTGGGGAGCGGACACGACCGTCAGGGTGGCGACCGGACTGGAAAAAGCTGCGCTGGCGAATTTCGGCGGGCGTTTTCGGTGGCGTTGTCGGCGGCGGCTGTTGTTCGACAACCGGTGTTTGAGTGGAAGGCTGAAGAGCAGGTGGTCGTCGGATACAGCCAGGCAACCACCAGAATACGTCACCAGCACCAGCACTGCGGCGGCGATATACCACCCCCGCCGATCACGCTCGGGAATGCGAGGCGGGGGGCGCGGCGACGGCGGGGAGGGATGGCGCGGGCAGGGATTCTGGAAGCGTCCGGAACTGCAAATCCTGCTCGGCGCGCGCCAGCCAACGGTCGTAGATCCGCTCGAACGTCGCGCGATCCTGCGGGCTCTTGACCAGGAGCGCGCGCAACCACACCTGCAAGCGGCGCCGGGTCTGGTCGGCTTCGCCGTCCGCGAGATCCGGTTCTTGCAGCACAAACACCTGGCGCAACCGGTCGATTTCGGCGACGCCCACCGACAGACCGGCTTCGCGCAAGGCGAGCAGCAGCGATTCGAGGCTCAGCGGCGAGATCATGGCGGCCGTGGTGGGTTAACGGGCGGAAACAACGCCTCTCATCACTCCAAATTCAAATGACGCTGCCCAGAGTGGCTGGGGCTTTGGTTCAGGGCATCGTCTTGGCCGGTACGCCGCCCCAAGGCATCATCGCCACCGCCGAGAGGGA
The DNA here is from genome assembly GCA_963719395.1 of uncultured Gammaproteobacteria bacterium. Classification (GTDB taxonomy): domain Bacteria; phylum Pseudomonadota; class Gammaproteobacteria; order Competibacterales; family Competibacteraceae; genus Contendibacter. Next base: position 9,088 of record CAVRCC010000011.1, read on the forward strand.
GTTCTTCGGCGAGCCTTCCACCAGTTTGTCGCTGTAGGCCAGATACACCAGGGTATTGCGCGGCTGATCGAGGAAGCGCACCACTCGCAGTTTCTTGAACACCAGGGAGCGGCGTTCGGTGAACACCTCCTCGCCCTCCTTAAACTTCTCCTTGATGCTGATCGGCCCCACCTGCCGGCAGGCGATGGACGCATCGGAGGTATCCTCGGCCAGCCCCAGCCCGCCCTTGACGCCGCCGGTGCGGGAACGGCTGATGTAGCAGGTCACGCCGGTGATTTTCGGATCGTCGAAGGCTTCGATTACGATCTTGTGGTTCGGACCCAGCCATTGAAAGGCGGTATCCACGCTGCCGACTTCCTGAGCAGCGCCAGCGCCGGCCAACGCCCACAGCACGCCGCCGCACAGTCCGGATAACAAAATGCGATGCATGACGGTTTCTCCATCGGTTGAGATACCGGGCGAGAATAGCGCAAAACCCGCACGAAAAAAGGCGGCCCGAAGGCCGCCTCGTTGCGTGCGTGCTACCGCGTGATGCTTAGCCGAGATCCTTAATGCCCTGAATCATCCCTGCCGCAACCTTCTGCGCGTCGCCGTAAACCATCCGGGTGTTATCGGCAAAGAACAGCGCATTCTCGATGCCGGCGAAGCCCACGCCCTTGCCGCGCTTGATCACCTGCACGTTTTTAGCGTGATCGACGTTCAGGATCGGCATCCCATAGATTGGGCTGGACTTGTCGGTGCGCGCCGCTGGATTCACCACGTCGTTGGCGCCGATCACCAGCGCCACGTCCGCCGTCGAGAACTCTTCGTTGATTTCGTCCATGTCGAAGATCAGATCGTAGGGAACGCCCGCTTCCGCCAGCAGCACGTTCATGTGGCCAGGCATCCGACCGGCGACTGGATGAATCGCGAACTTGACGACGACATCACGCTCCATGAGCAGTTTGCACATTTCCCAGATCTTGTGCTGCGCCTGGGCCACCGCCATGCCGTAACCCGGCACGATAATGACCTTGCTCGCATACGCCATCTGAATGGCCGCATCCGGTGGCTCCATCGGCTTAAGGCTGCCCGTGACCGCCTGCGCTTCGCCACTGCCCAACGCCGCCCAGTTGCTGAACAGCACGTTCGACACCGAGCGATTCATCGCTTTGGCCATCATCAGCGTCAGCAACGTACCCGACGAGCCAACGATAATGCCGGCGATGATCATCGCCGAGTTGCCCAGCACAAAGCCTTCCAGCGCCACCGCCAAACCGGTGAACGCGTTGAACAGCGAAATCACCACCGGCATATCCGCGCCGCCGATGGGCAGGGCCATCATCGCGCCGAAAGCCAGCGCCAGCAGGAAGAAGACGGTGATCAGCGCGCCGTTAGAGCTGTGGGTCAGGGCGATGACCAAGCCCAGTAGCACCGCTAGGCCGAAAATGGCCGCGTTGATCTTTTGCTGGCCGGTGAAGCGGAATTTGGCGTCATCCTTGAAGAATTTGAGTTCCTGCAACTTGCCGAAGGCGACCACCGAACCCGAGAAAGCCACCGCGCCGATCAGCGCGCCGGCCACCGCCATGATCAGGATGTGGGTCTGCGGCACTTTTTCGCCGTGGTTCTTGAGCAGTTCCACCGCGGCAATCGCCGCCGCCGCGCCGCCGCCCATGCCGTTGTAAATGGCGATCATCTGCGGCATGGCGGTCATCGGCACCTTCTTGGCGCCCCACCAGGCAATCGCGCCGCCGATGGCAATCGCGACCAACATCAGCACATAGTTGGTCGGCATGATGTTCGCGGTGATCTGCGGATGAACGAAGCTGACCACCGTGGCCAGCACCATCCCATAGCCCGCCCAGATGATGCCGCTGCGGGCGGTGGTCGGGTGCGACATCCGCTTGAGGCCGAGGATGAACAGCGCGGCCGTCAGGAAATAGACCGTTTCAATCAGATAACCCATGGCTTACTTCTCCTGGCCCTTGCTGCTCTTGAACATTTCGAGCATCCGCTCGGTGACGAAGTAGCCACCGACCGCGTTGCCAGCGCCCAGCAATACGCCGAGAAAGCCAATCGCCTGTTCCAGCGGGGTCACGGCCTGGCCGAGCGCCACCATCGCGCCCACCAGCACGATGCCGTGGACGAAGTTGGTGCCGGACATCAGCGGGGTGTGCAGGATCACCGGCACCTTGCCGATGATTTCGTAGCCGAGAATTCCGGCCAGCATCAGGATGTAAATCGGGGAAAAAAACGCAACCACGGCTTCCATCATGCTTCTCCGAATCGGGTTATCCCACCAGCTTGCTGGTGGGTTCGTGGACGATTTTCCCGCCGTGCGTGAGGGCGCTCTTGGCGATCACCTCATCGTTCCAGTCGAGATTGAGAGCGCCTTCCTTGATCATGGGCGACAGGAAGTTGAACAGATTTTTGGCGTACATTTCGCTGGCCGGCGCCGGGAAGTTGCTGGGGATGTTGATGGGGCCGTCAATCACCACGCCGTTGTGCTCGTAGGTCTCGCCGGGACGAGTCAATTCGCAATTGCCGCCCGACTCGGCCGCCAGGTCGACGATAACCGCGCCGCGCTTCATCGCCTCGATCATCGTTGTGGTGACGATCTTCGGCGCGGCCCGGCCGGGAATGGCCGCCGTGGTGATCACCGCATTGGCGGCGGCGACGTGCTTGGCCAGCACGTCGGCCTGTTTCTGCTTTTCTTCCGCCGTCAGTTCGCGGGCGTAGCCGCCTTCGGCAGCCGCGTTGACCCCGGTGTCGATCATCTTGGCGCCCAGCGATTCAATTTCCTGCCGGGCCGCCGGGCGGATGTCGTAGGCTTCCACCATCGCGCCGAGTCGGCGACACGTCGCGATCGCTTGCAAACCCGCTACACCGGCGCCGACGATGACGACCTTGGACGGGCGGATGGTGCCAGCGGCGGTCGTGAGCATCGGGAAGAACCCGCTGGCCAGAATGGCCGCCCGCAATGCCACATAGTAGCCGGCCACCGCGGCCTGCGACGACAGCACGTCCATCGACTGCGCGCGGGAGATGCGTGGGATCAGCTCCATGGAGAAGCTGGTGATCTGCTTGTCGCGCAACCGCTTGACCATGTCCAGATTGCGGTGCGGCTGCAAAATGGCTAGCAGCGTCGATCCGTCCTTAAGCAGTTCCACCTCCTCCAGGGTGGGCGCCTGCACCTTGAACACCACATCGGCCTCGGCGTACAAGGTCCTGGCGTCGTCCACCAGCCGGCCGGTCTTGCCGTAAGCCTCGTCGGGGAAAAAAGCGCTGAGACCGGCGCCTTTTTCCAGCAGCATTTCCACGCCGAGCTTGACGAAACGCTCGGCCATCGTAGGGTCCAACGCGACCCGTCGTTCGCCCGAAATGGTTTCCTTCGGGACGGCCATACGAACTGGCATGTTGTTGTCCTCATGGGTTGTTATTCTTCCCGGCGCCCGCCCGCCGGGAAACTGACACAAAAAAAGCTTGCGCGAAGCCTGCCGGGAGTCGAGGTTCGAGGTGGTCGCGCGCGCCAGCGGCGGGAAGCGTGCGATACTTGTAGAATAGTAGCCTAGACTTTCACCATCACAAAAGGACAGGTTGAAATATACCCGGAGTCTTCCGGGCGATCACGCAACCCATCGGCTGTTCGCGCGTCTATTTGGTGAATGTCAACGGCGGTTCACGCGAACCGGCAATCATACGGCATGGGGATGGGAACAGGCACAGGTGAAGTATGTACGGACTGGAGCAGCAGATTTTGCATACGGACGTGACGGGCATGCCACTGGAATGGATTGATTACCAACAGGCGGTTCGGTTGTATCATGCCGAGCAGGTGGCGTACACCTGCGGCATGGTGCTCTACACGGTTCGCGGGGGTATCAACGCCCGCAGCGGCCTGCGCAGCATCGTCACGGTGAATTCCATCATCGCCACCCAGGGCGGCGTCTACGCGCGGATGCGTTCCCGCCAGGACTACGTACCGCCGCTGTCAAATGCCGCGCTGTTCCGGCGCGACTGCAACACCTGTCTGTATTGTGGCGAGACGTTTCCGTTTCGGGACCTGTCCCGCGACCATGTCCGGCCGATCGTCCAGGGCGGCCGCGATCGCTGGAACAACGTGGTCACCGCCTGCAAGTCCTGCAACCACACCAAGGGTGGCAAGACGCCGGAACAGGCTGGGATGCAATTGCTGGCGATTCCGTTCACGCCCAATCACGCGGAATACGTCTATTTGCAGGGCCGGCGCGTGTTGGCCGACCAGATGGATTTTCTCCGCGCCCACTTTCCCCGGTCGAGTCCGCTGCACCAGCGGCTGGCGCGGCTGGCGTGAGGGGTAAGGGGTGACGATGACCAACGGTGAGGGATTTTTACAGCACGTCTTAGGCGGCATCACGGCCTTCGCCCAGCAGCGCCTGACCGAGCGCCGGCTGCATCAGGAACGATTGGCGGTGATGCGGGATGCCATCGAGCGGGTGGTGGACGCCAGCGAGCCGCGCATCCGGCTGGTGGGCGATTACGCCGACAAGCTGGTGGACGCAGTGGAAACCGCGCTGAATCATTGCGAAAAACTGACGAGACAACTGCCGCCGGCGTTGACACTCGGCGCGCGCGTCTGGGCCACCGACGCGCGGGTCAACGCCTTTTTCGCAACGGTGGCCGACCTGCGAACTACCTTGAGCCAGAATCCGCCGGTGCGAGAATTCTTCGAGCAGCGCGGCCAGCCAGAAGAGTGTTTCGCCTTGATGTTGATGGTCAAGCGGGAAACCGAGACTTTCGGCCCGGCGCTGGAAGGCGAAATGCTCGTCCGCGAGGTCCGCCGAACGGTGGTCAGCTTCTCGGACCACCGGCTGTACTTTCCCGCCGCCAGCGAAGCCGAACTGCGCCGGGACCTGCGGCAGCGGATGCTGCTGTTTCTGGCGGGCCGGGCGCAGGAGCGCCTCCACGAGATGCGGACGCGGCGCGGCGCGCTGGAGGAGCAGCGACGGCAATTGCAGGCGCAGTTGCAGGCGTTGCGAGGTCAGGCCCGGGGCTTGCGACCGCTGCTATCGAGCGCCGACGCCGACGAGCGCCGGCTGGCGCTGCTCGAACAGCGGCTGGCCCAAACCGAGCAGGAACTGGTCGACGCTCGCAAGCCGTTGGGGACGCTGGATGATTATCTGGAACAGGTCAGGCAGGTCGTCGGCCAGCCGGAACCGTATTTGCACCTCCATCAGCTCTCCCTGCGGCTCAACCGGCTCGGCGTCAAACTCGATGAGGATTCGCCGGAGCCGGGCGAAACCATCGCGCTGTTCGAATGGGATTCCCTGGACGAACAGCGGATCGGGGTGCTGGTGCGCTTTAGCCGCGAGGAGTGGTCGGCGGAAGCCACGGCCTAATCAAGCCCCATCCGGTTTCACGTGAAACCTCGCGCCTCTGGTTTCACGTGAAACCTTTCGGCGCGCGGCAAGATGAATCCGTCCCGATCACCGGGCTATACTTGACTCATTCACGACCAAGAACATCCGGGGGCGGCAACCGTCCCCTTCGGCTTTCGGAGGCGCTCGTGCGCGATGTTTCGACTTTTCAGGGGCTGATCCTGGCCCTGCAGGACTACTGGGCCCGCCAAGGCTGCGTGTTGCTGCAACCCTACGACATGGAGGTGGGCGCGGGCACCTTCCACCCCGCCACCTTCCTGCGCGCCATCGGCCCCGAACCCTGGAGCGCCGCCTACGTGCAGCCGTCCCGCCGGCCCACCGACGGCCGCTATGGCGAAAATCCCAATCGCTTGCAGCACTACTATCAATATCAGGTGGTTATCAAACCCTCGCCGCTGGATTTGCAGGACCTCTACCTCGGTTCGCTCAAGGAACTCGGCCTCGATCCCCTGACCCACGACATCCGCTTCGTCGAGGACAACTGGGAGTCGCCGACGCTCGGCGCCTGGGGCCTGGGTTGGGAGGTGTGGCTGAACGGCATGGAAATCACCCAGTTCACCTACTTCCAGCAGGTCGGCGGGCTGGATTGCAGGCCGGTCACTGGGGAAATCACCTACGGTCTGGAGCGCATCGCCATGTATTTGCAAGGCGTCGAAAGCGTCTTCGATCTGCTGTGGACCGACGGGCCGCTGGGCCGCGTGAGCTACGGCGATGTGTTTCATCAGAACGAAGTGGAAATGTCCACCTACAATTTCGAGCATGCCGACATCACCGCCCTATTCGTCGGCTTCGACACCTGCGAGGCCGAAAGCCAGCGGCTGATCGAACTCGGCCTGCCCCTGCCCGCCTACGAAATGACCCTCAAAGCCTCCCACACTTTCAATCTGCTCGACGCCCGCAAGGCCATTTCCGTCACCGAGCGCCAGCGCTTCATCCTGCGAGTCCGCACCCTGGCGCGGGCGGTGGCGCAGGCTTACTACGACGCCCGCGCCGCCCGTGGTTTTCCGATGTGCGCGCGGCAAGCGGCGGCGACTCCGACCGGCGTGGAGGCGGCCCATGGCTAATCCCGACTCTCGCGATCTGCTGATCGAAATTGGCACCGAGGAACTGCCGCCGAAGGCGCTGTATCACTCTGGCAGTGGCCTTCGAGCAGGGCATCCGCGCGGGGCTGGAGAAAGCGGGTTTGTCCAGCGGCGCGCTCTACCGCTTCGCCACCCCACGCCGGCTGGCGGTGCTGATCGAGCAGTTACCCGTGCGGCAGGCCGACCGGCCACTGGAACGGCGCGGCCCGGCGCTGAGCGCCGCCTTTGGCCCCGACGGGAAACCGTCCAAGGCCGCCGAGGGCTTCGCCCGGTCCTGCGGCGTCGCCGTCGCCGATCTGCAACGGCAGGAAACCGACAAGGGCGCCTGGCTGATCCACCTCAGCGTGGAACCGGGCGCCGCCACCGCCGACCTGATTCCCGGCATCGTCGCGAACGCCCTGGCCGGCCTGCCGATCCCCAAGCGGATGCGCTGGGGCGACCGCGACGACGAATTCGTGCGCCCGGTGCACTGGGCGGTGCTGCTGTTCGGCGACGAGGTCATCCCCGCCACGATTCTCGGCGTCGTGGCGGGCCGGGAAACCCGCGGTCACCGTTTCCACCATCCACAGCCGATCCGGCTGACCGCCCCGGCCGACTACGCCCGGCAACTGGCCAACGAAGGCCAGGTCATCGCCGACTTCGCCGAACGCCGCGACGCAATCCGCGTCCAGGCCGAAGCCCTCGCCGCCGGGCTGCGCGGCGTGGCGGTCATCAAGCCGGAACTGCTCGACGAAGTGACGGCGCTGGTGGAATGGCCGGTGGCGCTGGCCGGCAACTTCGAGCGGCGCTTTCTCGAGGTGCCGGCCGAGGCGCTGATCAGCACCATGCAGGACAACCAGCGCTACTTTCCGGTGGTGGACGCTCAGGGCCGGTTGCTGCCGCACTTCATCACCATCGCCAATCTGGAGAGCCGCGATCCCGCTCAGGTGCGGGCCGGCAACGAGCGGGTGATCCGCCCGCGCTTCAGCGACGCCGAGTTTTTTTGGAAGCAGGACCGCAAGCAGCCGCTGGCGGCGCGAATGGAGAGTTTGAAGCACGTAGTGTTTCAGCAGCGGCTGGGTACGCTGGCCGACAAGAGCGAGCGGGTAGCGACGCTGGCGCGGTTTATCGCCGGGCACAGTCACGGCAACCCCGACTGGGCCGAGCGGGCGGCGCGGCTGGCCAAGTGCGATCTGATGAGTCAGATGGTGCAGGAGTTCCCGGAACTGCAAGGCATCATGGGCCGGCACTACGCCCTGCACGACCACGAGGCGGCCGAAGTTGCCCAGGCGCAGGAAGAGCAGTACCTGCCGCGCTTCGCCGGCGACCGGCTGCCGGCGACCGCCACCGGTCGCGCCCTGGCGCTGGCCGAGCGGTTGGATACCCTGATCGGCATCTTCGCCATTGGCCAGGCGCCGTCCGGGGCCAAGGATCCGTTCGCGCTGCGCCGCGCCGCCCTGGGCGTGCTGCGCATCCTGATCGAAGGCCAACTGCATCTGGATCTGCTGACCCTGCTGGAACGCGCCGCCGCCGGCTTCGAGCCGGCCCTCCGCGCCGATAGCGCGGTCGAGACCGTGTTCGAGTTTGTGATGGATCGCCTGCGCGGCTACTATCTGGACCAGGGCGTGCGCCCAGATGCGTTCGAGGCGGTGCTCGACTGCCGCCCGACCAAGCCGTTCGACTTCGACCAACGGGTGCGCGCGGTTGGCGCTTTCCGGGAGTTGCCGGAAGCCGCCAGCCTCGCCGCCGCTAACAAGCGCATCCGCAACATCCTCAGAAAAGTGGAAACGGTGCTGCCGTTCGAGGTACGGCCCGATTTGCTGGTCGAGGAAGCGGAACAGGCGCTGGCCGGACGCTTGGTGGAACTGTCTTCCGAGGTGGTTCCGCTCATGGAGACCGGCCTGTACGGCGAAGCTCTGAACCGGCTGGCCAGCCTGCGCCAACCGGTGGACGCCTTCTTCGACCAGGTGCTGGTGATGGCCGAGGACCCGGCGCTGCGCGATAACCGCCTGGCCCTGCTCAACGAACTCAGCAGTCTGTTCCTGCGGGTGGCGGATTTCTCGCGCTTGCAGGACTAAAAGGCATCAGGCATCAAGCTTCATGCGCCGGTCGCTTGGAACCCGTGATGGTTTCACGTGAAACATCGTGCCGATGCTCGGGCCCAAGGTTTCACGTGAAACATCGGCCAATGATCAAGCGCAAGGTTTCACGTGAAACATCGGCCAATGATCAAGCCCAAGGTTTCACGTGAAACCGACCCATCCCGTCCGCATGGCGGAACGCGAGCAACCCGACCCCGATGAAATTGATCATTTTGGACCGCGACGGCGTTATCAATGAGGATTCCGACGCCTACATCAAATCCCCGGACGAATGGACGCCGATTCCCGGCAGTCTGGAAGCCATCGTCCGCCTCAACCACGCCGGCTATCGGGTGGTGGTCGCCACCAACCAGTCCGGGATCGGACGGGGCCTGTTCGATCTGGAAACCCTCAATCGGATCCACAAGAAGATGTATCGGATGGTGCAGGAGGTTGGCGGCGTGATCGACGCGGTGTTCTTCTGTCCCGACGTGGATGAGACCAATCTCTACCGCAAGCCGAACCCAGGCATGTTGCTGGAAATCGGCCGGCGGCTGCAATACAACCTGCAACGCGTGCCGGTGGTCGGCGATAGCGTGCGCGATATCCGGGCGGCGCGGGCGGCCAACGCCTGGCCCCTGCTGGTGCGAACCGGCAAGGGCGCCCGCACGCTGGAACAGGAAGCGGAAAGCTGCGCCAACGTTCTGGTGTTCGACAATCTGGCCGCCCTCGCCACCTATCTGATCAACCCCACCGGATGACTTTTCGAGTCCACCGTATGTCCGCTCAAACCACCATCAAGCTGTCCATGCTGAATCTATTGCTGCGCTCCCTGCTGTTTTCGCTCGGCATGCTCGCCTCGACGGGGATCGTGGCGTCGTTGGTGGTGCTCTGTTTTTTCCTGCCCTTCCACCAGCGCTACCGGCTAACTCAATACTGGGCCCGCTTCAATATCTGGTGGCTGCGGGTCACCTGCCGGATCGATTATCAAGTGAGAGGGGCCGAGCACATCCCCGACCGTCCGGTTATCGTGATGGCCAAACACCAGTCCACCTGGGAAACGCTGTTCCTAAACCGGTATCTGCCGCCGATGGCTTGGGTGGTCAAGCGCGAGTTGCTGTGGGTGCCCTTCTTCGGCTGGGCCTTGGCGCTGGTGCGACCGATCGCGATCAACCGCCAGTCGGGCGCTTCGGCGGTCAAGCAGGTGATTCGAAAGGGGGTGGAACATCTGCGGCGGGGACAGTGGGTGCTGATCTTTCCCGAGGGTACCCGCGTCGCGCCCGGGGTGCGCAAGCGGTACGGAATGGGTGGTGCGGTGCTGGCGGCGCACAGCGGTTGTCCGATTCTGCCGGTCGCGCACAACGCCGGTGAATGTTGGCCACGAGGCGTATTTCTCAAGCGACCAGGCACCATTCGGGTGGTGTTCGGTCCCCTGATCGCTAGCGAGGGTCGTTCGCCGCAGGCATTGAACCGGCAGGTGGAGGAGTGGATCGAGGGTGAAATGGCGCGCCTCGGCACCGATTCAGAGACTGTCTAAAAACTCCCCTCTCCCTACAGGGAGAGGGGTTTTTGGACAGCTTCTCAACGCCGTAGGATTCCAGTTTGAACTACCGCCGCACCGCCCTCGACGAGCCGATTACCACGACCGATAGGCAGGAGAAAACAGCTCATGGCTTTTACCAATAGCGGACACACCGTCAAACGCTTCGATGTGGAAATCCAGCAACTGGTCGACCTGGTTCTGGAGATGGGTCGGACGGTGGAGCAGCAAGTCAACCGCGCCGTCACGGTGTTTCGGGAAGGCGACGCGGTTGCGGCCCAGGCGGTCATCGCCGGTGACGAAGCGGTCAATCGCTGGGACATGGAAATCGACCGGAGTTGCGTGCGCCTGCTCAGCCGCCGGCAACCGATGAGCACTGATTTGCGGCTGGTGATGGCCTTGAACAAGGCGGTCAACGATTTGGAGCGGATCGGCGACGAGGCTAAGACCATCGCCCAGAAAACGCTGGCCATTCACGCCCGCGGCGGCCCTCCGCCAGGAGGAATTCCATCAGCGATGGACCGGTTGGCCGCCATCGCCAGCCAACGAGTCCGGAGCGCGCTCGACAGTCTGGCCCGGCTGGACGTGGATCAGGCCTGGCTGCTGGTGCGCACCGACGAAGCGGAGGACCTATTCCAGGACATCCTGCGCGAACTGAGTACCTATGCGATTGATGGCGAACTGACGGTGGCAACGGTGATCGACGTGTCGCTGGCGCTCAAGGCCCTGAAACGAGTCGCCGACCGGGCTCAGAATCTGGCCGAATATGTGATCTTCGTAGTCGAGGGCCAGGACGTCCGGCACGCAACCTGAATTGACATTGGCAGGAGCGATGTCCCCGCCACTCTCCAGCCAGGGAATGCCGCCCTCAGGCGGATTGCTGGATCAGCCCCGCGCGCAGTTCGCGATCCAGTTCCGCCAACCGTTGCGGGGTGCCGATATCGCGCCAGCCCCCCGCATAGTGCTCGCCGGTCACTCGGTCCGCCGCCATGGCTCGGCGCAGCAGCGGACCCAGGGGAAACCGGCCCGGCGCGCAGCCGGCGAACAGTTCCGGCCGCAGCACGCTGATGCCGCTGAAGGTCAACCGCCGCGCGCCGGACTCCCCGGCCCGCCCATCCGCTGCCAGCGCGAAATCCCCCTCGGTATGGTGCGGCGGATTGCTCACCAACACCAGATGGGCTAGCCCGGTGGGCGCGGCAGGCAACCGCGCGAAGGGATAGTCGGTCCACACGTCGCCGTTGACCACCAGAAATGGTTCCGAACCGAGCAACGGCAGGGCCTGGAAGATGCCACCGCCGGTTTCCAGCGCGTCTGGCGGTTCGGGCGAATAGACGATGCGAACATCCCAGTCCCGACCGTCGCCCAGGGTCGCCGGCAATTGTTCCCCCAGATGGCCGGTGTTGATGACGATCTCGCCGATGCCCGCCGCCCGCAAGGCTTCGAGATGATGCGCGATCAGCGGCTTGCCGGCGACCGGCAGCAGCGGCTTGGGGGTGTGGTCGGTCAGCGGGCGCATCCGTTCGCCGCGCCCGGCAGCGAGAATCATCGCCTTCATGGCGCCGGTTGCCAGCGGTCCACGCCCCGCGCCCGAAGGAGATCGCGCAGTCCGGCCAGTTCGGGGTAGCGATCCGCTGCCTCCAGCACGTAGCCCAGGGTGCGGGGAATGTCGCGCAGATAACCCGGCTTGCCGTCGCGCAAGTTCAGGCGGGCGAAGATGCCGATGGCCTTGAGATGGCGCTGTACCCCCATTAGATCGAACCCCCGCAGGAACTGGCCGGCGTCGTCCAGCCCAGCGCATCCCCAGCGCTCGCAGTCGCGCCCGATGATCCAGCGCCCAGGCCTCGACCTGCGCGCGCGGCCAGGCGATATAGCAGTCGCGCAGCAGCGAGACCAGATCGTAGGTGACCGCGCCCACCACCGCATCCTGAAAATCCAGCACGCCGGGATTGTCCGGGTCGGTGACCATCAGATTGCGCGAATGGTAATCCCGGTGAACCCAGACGCGCGGCTGTTCCAACGCGTTGTCGGCCAACAGGGCGAAGGCGTGATCGAGCGCGTGATGTTCCTCCTCCCGCAGGTTCAGGCCGAGCAGCTTTCCCAGGAACCACTCGCGGAACAGTTCCATCTCCCGATGCAGCAGCGCTGAATCGTAGGGTGGCAGCAACGGCGAGCCGGGATCGCCGCCGACTTGCAAGCGCGCCAGTGCGTCCAGGGCGTCGCCGTAGAGACCGGGCACGCTGCGCTGATCGAGTTCGGCCAGATATTGCCGGGAACCGAGATCGGTCAGCAGCAGCAGACCCTGGTCGAGATCGCCAGCCAGCACCTCGGGCGCGTTCAGCCCCAAGCCACGCAGGGCTTGGGCGATGGCGACGAACGGCCGGCAGTCCTCCTTGTCCGGCGGGGCGTCCATGACGATGCGGGTCTGGCCGTCGTACCAGACCCGGAAATAGCGGCGGAAGCTGGCGTCGCTGGAAGCCGGAGCGATCCGGTCCAGCCGCGCTGGCAGCACATCGTTCAGCCACTCCCGCAACAGTTGTTCACGCTCGCTCACAACGTTCGCTCCACCTTAAATTGAGTTAGTCCGACGCATCGACCGATGCCGCGCCCGGATTGCAGCAAAAACCAATCTATGCGATGTTAGGGCACTTTAATTCACGCGTAAAATCCTGTTCCGTGACGCCGCATTACCGAATGCTTCTGACGGGCGCCGCGCTGGCCCTGCTGCCGCTGGCCGGGGTTCGGGCGCAATCCGCCGACGTACTCGATCCCTGGGTCCAGTGCGAAATCGACGAGCTGGCCGGGGAAATTGTCCCCGCCACCCCGAACGCGCCGCCACCGGACGAATTGCCGATCCAGGCCGAAGCCGGCCGGCTCGACGCCTCCCCCACCGAATCGCGACTCGAAGGCAGCGCCCACTTGTCGCGTGGCGACCAGCGTCTGCGCGCCGACAAAATCACGCTGGAGCGGCCGGCCAATCGCGCTCGGGCCGACGGTGGCTTCGTGTACGGCGATCCGCGCCAGGCTCTGCGCGGCAAGCAGGCGGACGTGGATTTGAACGCCGAAACCGGCCGGTTCAAGGACGTGGATTACTACCTGCCGGCCCGCAATGCCCAAGGTTATGCCGAGGGAGTGAGGGTGGATCGTCGCCGGCGGTTCAGCCTGCTGGAAGACGCCACTTATTCCACCTGCCGACGCGGCAAGGAAGTCTGGGAATTACGCGCCCACAAAATCCGCCTGGATGAGAACACCGGCCGCGGCTCGGCTCGTAACATCGTGCTCGCGTTCAAGGACCTGCCGGTGTTCTATTTCCCGTATCTGTCGTTTCCCATCACCGACGCGCGGCAGTCGGGTTTGCTGTTTCCCCGGCAGGGCTACGACAGCGATACCGGCTACGATGTGGCTGTTCCCTACTACTGGAACATCGCCCCGAATCGCGACATGACCATTACCCCGCGACTGATGACCGAACGCGGGGTAATGCTGGGCGTGGAGTATCGGTTCCTCGAACTCTGGCATCGGGGGCAGCTCGGCTTCGAGTACATTCCAGACGACCGGCGCTACGAGGGCGCTCGCGGCTCGTTCAACGCCAGCGACCGCGCCGCGCCACTGCCGAATGTCTACACCGATCTGCGCTACGAGTACGTCTCCGACGACAACTACCTTCGGGATTTGAACAACAACCTGGATTTCCTGACCGCCAATTATCTCGAGCGGCATTTGGACGCCCGCTATTACGGGGATAACTGGCAGGCGTTGGCGCGGGTGCAGGGCTACCAGATCCTGAATCCAGCGCTGTTCACCCTGACCGGCAACCCCTACCAACGCTTGCCGCAACTGCTGTTCAACGGCGCCTGGCCGCCCGGCGCCGGCGGCTTGAGCTATCAGATGTACGGCGAGCTGGTGAATTTCCAGCAGTCCGACGTAGTGACCGGCGCCCGGCTGGATCTGTGGCCGACCGTGGGTTGGACCTACAACCCGCCCTGGGGCTATCTCAAACCCCAAGCCGGTTTCCGCTACACCGGCTATCAGCTCGACCACACCGCGCCGGACGCCAACGACGCGCCCTCGCGCGCCGCGCCAGTGCTCAGCCTGGACAGCGGCCTGATCTTTGATCGGTCCTTGCAGGCCGACTGGCTGGGCGTAGCCGCTGGAACCCAGACTCTGGAGCCGCGGCTGTTTTATCTGTACGTCCCCTACCACGATCAGGACGACATCCCCCTGTTCGACAGCGCCTTGATGGATCGCGATATCGACTGGCTGTTCCGCAAGAACCGCTTCACCGGCGCCGACCGGTTGGGCGACGCCAACCAGTTGACCGCCGCGCTCACCACCCGGCTGATCGACGGCCCGAGCGGGCGCGAACGGCTGCGCGCCAGTATCGGCCAGATCCAGTATTTCGCGGACCGCCGGGTGACGCTGGAGCCGGGCGCGCCGCCGGAAACGGCAGCCAATTCGGGTCTGATCGCCCAAGGCCAAGTGAATCTGTCATCCCGCTGGTCGATACAGGGCGGCGTGCAACTGGAACCGGATAACAACGATCTGCTGCGCACCGCCTTCGACCTGCGCTATTACGTCAATCCCCGTCAACTGATCAATGTGTCCTATTTGCTGGATCGCGACCAGCCCGACTTTGATCTGGACGATCAAGTGCACTCGGTGGATATCGCCTTCTTCTGGCCGCTGAACGCACAATGGCGGGCCTTGGGCCGCTGGAACCAGGCGCTGAATACCGATCGCAATCTGGAAACGCTGGCTGGTCTGGAATATGAAGACTGCTGCTGGGCGCTGCGCCTGGTCGCGCGCCAGTACCGCGACAGTCCGGCGGACCCCGACGCGCAAAACGCTTTTTATGTGGAATTGGAACTGAAAGGCTTGTCCCGGCTGGGTTCCAGCCTGGAAACCCTGTTGCAAAGCTCCATTCTCGGCTACCAACCGACCCGTTATTAGCTCCCACTCTCCATGACGCGCATGAACAAGCTGCTTTCCCCTCTGATGCTATGCCTGCTGCTCTCCGCCCTACCCGTTTCCAGCCGCGCGGACTTGGCATTCGGCCCTGGTCCCGAAGCGACTGGCAGCGCGCTGGACGCGATCGTGGCGGTGGTGGACGACGACGTTATCACCCGCCGGGAACTGGACGCGGCCACCGCGCGGATCGAGTCCCAATTGCGGCAGCGCAAGGTGCCGATTCCACCCCGGCCGGTGCTCGAAAACCAGGTGCTGGATCGGCTGATTCTGAGCCAGTTGCAATTTCGCGCCGCCGAGCGCAACGGCATCACCGTGGACGACGCCACCCTGAACGCCGCCATCGAAACCCTGGCCCAGCGCAACAACATGAACCTGACGCAACTGCGGCAGAACGTCGAGAAGGACGGGGTCAATTTCGCCCAGTTTCGCGATGACGTGCGCCGGGAATTGATGGGCGCGCGGCTGCGGCAGAAGCTGGTGGACAGCCAGATTCAGGTGTCCGAGCAGGATGTGGACAGCCTGCAAACGCAACTAAAGGGTCAGATGGCTGGCGGCGCAAGCGATGGCGACGCGAATCAGAGCGGCGCGCCCAGCGAGGCGGGCAGTAGCGCAGGCGCGGGCGGTGGCGCGGGCGGTGGCGCGCGTGAATATCGCGTGGCCCAGATTCTGATCGCGCTGCCCGAGGGCGCCTCGCCGCCGCAAATCGAGGATGCCAAGCGCAAGGCCGAGGACGTGCTGGCGCAACTGCGCAAGGGCGCTGATTTCCGGCAGATGGCGGTCAGCGTGTCCGCCGGCCAGCAGGCGTTGGAAGGCGGTGAAATTGGCTGGCGGTCGGCCGATCAGTTGCCCACCCTGTTCGGCGATGTGGTGCCCCGGCTGAAGCCCGGCCAGATCAGCGATCTGATTCGCAGCCCCAGCGGATTCCACATCGTCAAGCTGGTCGAGGTCCGAGGCGGCGGCGAAGCGCGGTCGGCCCCGGCCAGCCCGGCTCCAGCGAAACAGGCGCTGGCGAACCAAACCCACGTCCGCCATATTCTGCTCGCGACCTCGCCGCAGCGATCCGACGAGGAGGCCCGCCAACAGTTGGAACAATTACGCCAGCGCATCGGCAACGGCGAGGATTTCGCGGCGTTGGCCCAGGCCAACTCCGACGACAAGGCATCCGGGGAGCGCGGCGGCGATCTGGGCTGGGTGTCGCCAGGGATGCTGGCGCCCCCGTTCGAGCAGGCGATGAACGCACTGAAGCCGAAAGAGATCAGCGCGCCGGTTAAAACCCAGTTTGGCTGGCATATCGTGCAGGTGCTCGAACGCCGCCAAGGCCCGGCCTCGCCCCAAGCCGACCGCGCCCGGGCGCGCGAGGCGTTGTTGCGGCGGCGCTCCGACGAGGAATGGGAGTTGGTGCTGCGCCGGCTGCGCGACGAAGCCTATGTCGAGGTTCGCCTGCAACCGGTATCGGCGACCCCACCGGAGGCGGCGCCCACCACCAAGGCGCCATGAACGTCGATTCAGCCCACCGACCCCGCAAGCGGTTTGGCCAGCATTTCCTGCGCGATCAAGCTGTCCTGGAGCGCATTGTCGCGGCGATTCGGCCGGTGGCCGGCGAACGGTTGGTGGAAATCGGCCCCGGATTGGGGGCGCTGACGGTTCCGTTGCTGGAAGCAGCGGGCGCGCTGGACGTGGTGGAACTGGATCGCGATCTGCTGGAGCCGCTGCGGGCGCGCTGCGCCGGTATGGGTCTCTTACGGATTCATCACGCCGACGCGCTGGCGTTCGATTTCGCCGCCCTGCGGGGCGACGGGCCACGACTGCGGGTGGTGGGTAACCTGCCCTACAACATTTCCACCCCCCTGCTGTTCCATCTGCTGGCCCAAGCCGGGCATTTGCGCGACCTGCATTTCATGTTGCAAAAGGATGTGGTCGACCGCATGGCGGCTGGGCCGGGCGAGGACGCCTACGGGCGGTTGTCGGTCATGCTGCAATACCGCTGCCAGGTACAGCCGCTGTTCGCGGTCGGCCCGGAGGCGTTCCGGCCGCCGCCGAAGGTATGGTCGGCGGTCGTGCGGCTGGTTCCACGTGAAACATTCGCCGTCGTGGTCCGGGACGAAGGCCGCTTTGCCGAAATCGTGCGGCGGGCGTTCTCCCAGCGCCGCAAAACCCTGCGCAATTCCTTGCGCGACGTTCTGGACGCGGCGCACATTGAAGCCGCCGGCATCGATCCCGGCGCCCGGCCGGAAACGCTGGGTTTAGACGCGTTCGCGGCGTTGAGCGCGGTTGAGGAGCGAGAACGCTAACTGGCGCGTGGTTCGTGGTTATCGCCGTCCGACCGGTTTCACGTGAAACATGTTTTGGGGCGATGGTCCGGTGGTTTCACGTGAAACATGTTTTGGGGCGATGGTCCGGTGGTTTCACGTGAAACATGTTTTGGGGCGATGGTCCGGTGGTTTCAGGTGAAACATTCCCCGTCGCGGTCCGAACTCCTAACAGGGCGGCAACGCGCGCGCCCAGGCGGCGATGGTTCGGATGTGATCGGGGGTGGTGCGGCAACACCCACCGATCAGCCGGGCGCCGCTGGCATACCAGCGGCGGGCCTCGGTCGCGAACGCTTGAGCGTCCGCGACGCCGCTCCAGGCGCGACGGGCGGCGTCATAGGTTTCGCCCGAGTTTGGGTAGACCACGATGGGTTTGCGGGTAACCGCGCGGGCGGCCTCGATCAGCGCCGGCAGGTGGCGCGGGGCAGTGCAGTTCACGCCGACAGCGGCAACCTGGGGTTGGTCGTCCAGCCATGCCGCGCATTCGGCCAAGCGCTCGCCGTGCCAGAGATGCGCCTCATCTTTGGCGCTGAAGCTGATCCAGGCGCTGGCGTTGGGAAACTCGGCCAGCAATCGCGCCAAGGCCCGGGCTTCGATGAAGCAGGGAATCGTCTCGCAAGCCAGCAGGTCAGCGCCGGCTTCGAGCAGGGTCGCCATCCGTGGGCGATGAAAATTCATCAGCTCTTCTTCGCTCAAGCCGTAGTCGCCCCGGTATTCCGAGCCATCGGCCAGAACCGCGCCGTAGGGTCCCACCGAGGCCGCCACCAGCGGTCGAGGCCGACCGATCTGGTGGGTTGGGTCTCGCCAAAACGCATCGCGCGCTTCCATCGCCAGCCGAACCGAGCGCCGCAGGAGTTCGAGCGCCTCGGCGTGGCTCAAACCCCGCCGCTGGAAACCTTCCACGGAGGCTTGATAGCTGGCGGTGGTGGCGCAATCGGCGCCAGCCTGAAAATAGTCCTGATGTACCTGCCGAATCAGGTCGGGCGCTTCGATCAGCACTTTGGCCGACCAGAGCGGATCGCGCAGGTCGCAGTCCCGACGTTCCAGTTCGGTCGCCAGCGCCCCATCCAGCACCAGGACCGGGTATCGAGCAAGTAGTGGGGTCAGCGGATTCATCGAGCAGGCTCTTCATCGGTTGAAGGTTGGGTGGCGTACCCCGCCTGCGGGGCCGCCGTTGGCGCAAAACGCGCGGCGAGCATCAGATTGACATAACATGGTAACAGCAAAGAATTTTCCACCGAACTGCTATCCTGTTATGACCGCTACAGTCCGGCTTTGGCCAACTCATTGAGAATGGCAAATCCTGGCGGAGTTGAACGACGGTTGCGGTTCCATGCGACGGCCACGACCGAACGGATCGACAAATCTGCTAAAACACGAACCTATAAGACCCAACTCCCCAACGAGCATCCATGCCCATGTCGCCTGCCCGCACATTCCTTGTCCTGCTCCTCACGGTGTTTCTGCTGATGCCATTGCTCCCAACCCTCGCCGCCGCGCCCGAACCGCCCGCCACCGCAGTCCCCAACCCGCGTAAAACCATTCTACTTGACGATTTCGAGAACCTCGGCGGCTGGAGCGCCATCGCCTCGCCCAACGCCCGTTTGGAAATCGCCCAGGACGCCGGCCGCACCGGGCGGGCGATGCGGCTGGATTTCGAGTTTCAGGATGGGGCCGGTTGGGTGATTGCCCGCAAGGTGTTTCCCATGCGCCTGCCCGACAACTTCGCCTTCCACTTTTTCATGCGCGGCGCCGCACCGCCCGGCGACACCGAATTCAAGCTGGTGGATTCGCGGGAGAACGTCTGGTGGTTCAAGCAGCGCGATTACACGATTCCTGGGGACTGGCGGCCGGTTACGGTCAAGCGGCGACATATCAACCTGGCCTGGGGACCCGGTGGTCCGCTGGACGAGGTGGCGGTGATCGAATTCGCCTTCGCGCCGGGCACGCCGGGCAAGGGCTCGGTATGGATCGACGAGCTAAGCTTCGAGGAACGCGAGCCGACCCACGCCTATACCCTGAACCCAACGATCCGCGCCTCCACCACCGCCGATGGCCAGCCGCCGGAAGCCGTGCTCGATCCGAACCCCGCTACCGGCTGGCATAGCGGCGCGCTGGCCGACGAACAGTGGCTGCTGCTGGATTTTCTCACCCCGCGCGAGTACGGCGGACTGGTGATCGACTGGGATTCGGAGGATTACGCAGTCGATTACGAGGTGCAACTCTCCGACGACGGCGAGACCTGGCAAACCGCCTACCCGGTGCGCGACGGCGACGGTGGGCGTGATTACCTGTACCTGCCCGACGCCGAATCGCGCTACCTGCGGCTGAACCTGCAACGCAGCAGCCGAGGCCGCGGCTACGGCATCGGCCGCATCCTGGTCCAGTCCTACGAGTTCTCCAGTTCGCCCAACCGGTTTTTCGAAGCCATCGCCCGCGACGCGACGCGCGGCTTCTATCCCCGCTATTTCCAGGGCGAGCAGTGCTACTGGACCGTGGTGGGCGTCGGCGGCGACAGCAAGGAAGCGCTGCTCGATCAGGACGGCGCGCTGGAAGTGGACAAGGGCGGCTTTACCATCGAACCGTTCCTGTTCGCCGATGGCCGGCTGATCACCTGGGCCGACGTCGAGGCTCGCCAGGATCTGGCCAAAGGCTACCTGCCGATTCCGACCGTGCGCTGGGAACACGAGTCCTACTGGCTGTCGGTCACCGCCTTCGCGGCTGGCCCGCCGGGCGAGTCGGCGCTGTACGCCCGCTACCGGCTACAAAACCTGAGCACCGATCCCCGCCACGTTACCCTGTACCTGGCGCTGCGGCCGTTCCAGGTCAACCCACCCTGGCAGTCGCTGAACATCATCGGCGGGGTTTCCCCGATCCGCGATCTGGACTACGTCGACCGGACCATCTGGGTCAACCAGCGCGCCAAGGCGGTCGCGGTGCTGACCACGCCCGACCGCTTCCGCGCCGCCACCTTCGATCAGGGGCCGATCACCGATTATCTGGCGGCGGGCAAGCTGCCCGAACGCACCCAGGTCAACGATGCTTTCGGCTATGCCTCCGGCGCGCTGGAATACGGCTGGGATCTGAAGCCTGGCGAGGCGCGCGAGGTCGTACTGCGCATCCCGTTCCACGCCGCCGGGGCCGGCTTGCCGGTTGCAGCGACCGATGCCGAGGCCGCCGCGGAGGTCAACCGCCTGCTGGAGCAGACCACTGACGACTGGAGCGCGCAACTGGATCGGGTGGACTTGGAATTGCCGCCCGCCGCCCAGCGCCTGGCCTGGAGCATCAAGAGCAATCTGGCCTACATCCTGATCAACCGCGACGGCCCCGCCATCCAACCCGGTTCGCGCACCTACGCCCGCTCCTGGATTCGCGATGGCGCGCTGACCTCCGCCGCCCTGCTGGGGATGGGCCATACCCAGGAAGCGCGGGAGTTCCTGCAATGGTACGCCGGCTATCAGGCGGCGGACGGCGCGATTCCCTGTTGCGTGGACGCGCGCGGCGCCGATCCGGTGCCCGAGCACGACAGCCATGGCGAATTCATCTACGCGGTGATGGAGTACTACCGCTACACCCGCGATATCGGCTTCCTGCGGCAGATGTGGCCCTCGGTGGTCAGGGCGGTCGGCTATATCGACTTTCTGCGCCAGCAGCGGCTGACGGAACTCTACCAAACTCAACCCTCCAACCTGGCCTATTTCGGACTGGTGACGGAATCGATCAGCCACGAGGGCTATGCCAGCCAGCCGCGCCATTCCTACTGGGACAACTTCTTCATCCTGCGCGGCCTCAAGGACGCGGCGGCCATGGCGGTGATTCTGGACGAGGACGAACTGGCGGAGCGGTTCGCGGCGATGCGCGATGCCTTCCGCAAGGATCTGTATGCCTCGATCCGGGAAACCATCAAGCTGCACCAGATTGATTTCATTCCCGGCGCGGTCGAACTGGGCGATTTCGACGCCACCTCGACCACCATCGCGGTGGACCCGGGCGGGGAACTGGGGCGCTTGCCGCAGCCGGCGCTGGACCGCACTTTCGAACGCTACGACGAGTTTTTCCGCCACCGCCTGGCCGACGCCCACTGGGAAGCCTACACCCCGTATGAGTGGCGGGTGGTCGGAACCATGATCCGGTTGGGTTTCCGCGACCGGGCGCTGGCGCAGATGGCGTTTTTCATGGAAGGCCAGCGACCCGTCGCCTGGAATCATTGGGCGGAAGTGGTCTGGCGCGATCCCAAGACGCCGCGCTTCATCGGCGACATGCCGCATACCTGGGTCGGTTCCGATTTCATTCGCGCGGCGCGCAGCCTGTTCGTGTACGAGCGCGAGGCCGACCAGGCGCTGGTGATCGGCGCCGGCCTGCCCGCCGCCTGGGTGGAAAGTCCGGGAGGCGTCACGATCCGGCGGATGCCCACCTGGCACGGTACCCTGAACTACCGGATGGCGATGGCCGGCCCGGACACGCTGCGGGTGCGTTTGACCGGCGACGTGACCGTGCCGCCAGGGCGGATCATCCTGCACTCGCCGCTCGACCGGCCGCTGCGGGCGGTGAGGGTCAACGGCCAGGCGGTGGCAACCTTCACCGCCAACACCGCGACCCTCGACCAGTTCCCCGCCGAGGTCGAGTTTGAGTACCCCACCGCCACTGGGCCGTGAACGACCGATGACCGCCGCCAGCGCGCTATCCTGTTCGGTACGATTCATGGCCCCTGGGAGAATTTGTCATGTCCGCTGACCTCCACGCCCTGAGTCATGGCCGCTACGCGACCTTGCTCACCGCCGCCGGGACCGGCTATTCGGCCTGGGGCGAACTGGCGCTGACTCGCTGGAGCGCCGATCCGGTCGAGAACGGCGATGGGTTTTTCCTGTATCTGCGCGATCTGGACAACGGCGCGTTCTGGTCGCTGGGCCAGCAGCCGGCGCTCGCTCCGGCGGCGCAGCACGCCAGCCGGTTTGGCGACGGTATCGCCGAACTGCGCTGCGAGCATGCCGGCATCCAGGCCGAGATGACGGTCGTCGTCCCCGCCGATGCCGATGGGGAGCTGCGGCGGGTGACCTTGCGCAATGTCAGCGCCCGGCCCCGGCGGATCGAACTGACCAGCTACGCCGAGGTGGTGTTGAACGCGCAGGCCGCCGCCGACGCCCATCCGGCCTTTTCCAAGCTGTTCGTGCAGACCGAGTTTGTTGCGGCGGCCGGGGCGCTGCTGGCGCGGCGGCGACCGCGCGCTCCGGGGGAACCGGTCTGCTGGCTGGTCCACGCGCTGGCCGGCGATACCACTACCCTCCCCCTCCACCATGAAACCGACCGCGCCCGCTTCATCGGCCGGGGCTATACGCTGGCCGCACCGAAGGCGCTGGTGGAAACCGCGCCGCTGTCCGGCACGGTCGGCAACGTGCTGGACCCCATTGTCAGCCTGCGGCGGACGGTGGAACTGGCCGTCGGCGGCGAGGCGCAGGTCACTTTCCTGCTGGGCG
Organism: uncultured Gammaproteobacteria bacterium; assembly: GCA_963719395.1. Taxonomy (GTDB): domain Bacteria; phylum Pseudomonadota; class Gammaproteobacteria; order Competibacterales; family Competibacteraceae; genus Contendibacter. The sequence continues at coordinate 31,914 of CAVRCC010000011.1, forward strand.
CGGCCCCAGAGCGGGAAGCAGCGCTGGCGCTGGCGGCGCGGTTTGCCCAGCCGGCGGCGGTTATTCCTGAATTCCCCCCCTCCATTGCGGGAGAGGGGCGCGAAGCGTCAGGGAGGTTTAGCGGCCAGAACCCTCAAACCACCCCGGCGCTTCGCGCCACCCCTCCTTATCCAAGGAGGGGAATAGCTGAAAAACCCGAACGGTTGATTTTGGACGAGGAACCGCTGCAATTCTGGAACGGCTACGGTGGCTTCAGCGCCGATGGAACGGAATACGTGGTCCGGCTCCAGCCCGACGCCGGCGGGCGACTGAAACGGCCGCCACGGCCCTGGGTCAACGTCGTCGCCAATCCCCAGTTCGGCTTTCTGGCCAGCGAAACCGGGGCCGGGTATACCTGGAGCCAGAACAGCCGCGAGAACCGCTTGACGCCTTGGTACAACGATCCGGTGCTCGACCCGCACGGCGAGGCGCTGTACCTGCGCGACGAAGACAACGGCACTTTCTGGTCCTTGCAGCCGGGTCCGATTCCGCAACCGACGCCCTACGAAGTCCGCCACGGTTTCGGTTACAGCCGCTACCGCCACGTCAGCCAGGAGCTGGAACAGGACGTGTGGCTGTTCGTACCGCACGAAGACTCGGTCAAAATCACCCGAATCCAACTCCGTAATCTGAGCGACCGGCCGCGCCGGCTATCGCTGTTCGCCTACGCCCGGCTGGTGCTGGGCGTGTTGCCGGGGGACTACGCGGCGGATTTGATCACCGAGCAGGACTCGGCGACCGGCGCGTTGCTGGCCGAAAATCACAACCGGGAGTTCGCCGGTCGCATCGCCTTCGCCGCCTTCGCGCCGCTCGACAGCGCTCCGGTTCACGTCAGTGGTGATCGGGCGAGCTTCATCGGTCATCACGGCAGTCCGGCCCGGCCGGCGGCGCTCGATCGCGATCAGGTTCTGGACGGACGGCTGGACGCGGGTCTCGATCCCTGCTTCGCGCTGCAAATAACTCTGCATGTGGAACCGGGCGCGACGGTGGAATGCGCCTTCCTGCTGGGCGAAGCGGCGGATCGGGATGAGGCTCGCCGCCTGATCGGTCGTTACCGCCAGGACGGCGCGGTCGTGGCGGCGCTGGACCAGGTTCGAGAGTTCTGGCGCGATTGGTTGTCCGCCGTGCGCATTCAGACGCCGAGCCCGGCGCTTGATCTGATGGTCAACGGCTGGCTGGCGTATCAGACCCTGAGTTGCCGGTTGTGGGGCCGCTCGGCGTTTTACCAGTCGGGCGGGGCGTTCGGTTTTCGCGACCAGTTGCAGGATGCCGCCGCGCTGGTCTACCACGACCCGGAATTGACCCGCCGGCAACTGCTGCTGCACGCCGCCCACCAGTTCCAGGAAGGCGACGTGCTGCACTGGTGGCATCCCCCGACGAGTTGCGGCATCCGCACCCGCTTCAGCGACGATCTGCTGTGGCTGCCCTGCCTGGCGGCCTTCTATGCTCGCACCACCGGCGACTGGAGTCTGTTCGACGAACCGGCGTGCTTCCTCAAGGCGCGGGAGTTGGAGCCAGGCGAGGATGAGACGCTCCTAACCCCGGAAGAATCCGGCGAGGTCGGCAGCCTGTACTACCACTGCTGCCGGGCGCTGGACCGCTCGTTGACCCAGGGCGCGCACGGCCTGCCGCTGATGGGGACCGGCGACTGGAACGACGGCATGAACCGGGTCGGTCGGGAAGGACGCGGCGAGAGCGTGTGGCTGGGTTTTTTCCTGTACGCGATCCTCGGCGAGTTCGTCCCGGTGTGCGGCCAGCGCGGCGATCACGACCGGGCGCGGCGCTACGCCGCATTCCGCCGTCATTTGGCCGAGGCGCTCAACGAGCACGGCTGGGACGGCGACTGGTATCGCCGGGCCTGGTACGACGATGGCGCGGTGTTGGGTTCCGCCGCCAGCGACGAGTGCCAGATCGACGCGCTGGCCCAGGCTTGGGCGGTGATTTCCAAAGCCGCGCCGTGGGCCCGGGCCGAGGCGGCGCTGGATGCGGTCGAGCGGCATTTGATTTCTGAATCCGACGGGCTGATCCGGCTGCTCGCTCCGCCGTTCGAGAATACCCCTCACGATCCGGGTTACATCAAGGGCTATGTCGCCGGGGTGCGGGAGAATGGCGGTCAGTACACCCACGCGGCGCTGTGGGTGGTGCGGGCGTTGGCGGAACTGGGCCGGCGCGATCGGGCAGCGAAATTGCTGGAGATGCTGACGCCCATCCATCACACGCACATCCCGGAAGCGGTGGCTGTCTATCAACTGGAGCCGTTCGTGGTTGCCGCCGATGTCTACGGCGTGGCGCCGCACGTCGGCCGGGGCGGCTGGAGCTGGTACACCGGCGCGGCCGGCTGGATGCTGCGGGTGGCGCTGGAATCCATTCTCGGCTTGGAACTGGTCGAGGGATATACCTTGCGCTTGCGGCCCTGCATTCCGGACGAGTGGCCGGGTTTCCATCTGCATTACCGGCTACCGGACGGTGAGGCGGTCTATGACATCGAGGTCCGCAATCCTGACGGCGACGCGGAACGAGTCGTGGCGGTGACGATTGACGGCGTACCGGGTCCAGTCGAGAACAGCGCGGCCTGCATTCCACTGTTACGAGATGGGAAGTCGCATCGAGTTGTGGTGACGTTGGCGGGGATTGGAAAAGCAGAGATGACTGGTGTGGCATGGAATAAGGGAGATTAGAAAAGCAGAGACGGCTGGTGCGGCATGGAATAAGGGAGCGGATGGGTGACTACTCTACAATCCATGGCGTACTCTTATAATCTATAAAGTGTAGCGAGCAGCCATTATGAAATTATTCGACTACCCCCCGTCTGGAAACGGCTACAAGGTTAGATTGTTGCTTGCACACCTCAGGAGAGAGTACGAATACATACCGCTGGACATCCTCAAAGGGGAAACACAGACCCCGATATTTCTGGAGAAGAATCCTAACGGACAAATTCCGCTGCTACAACTCGACGATGGATCGTACCTCCCGGAATCAAATGCGATCTTGTACTATCTGGCGCAAAATACTCCATATTGGCCTACATCCGCGATAGACCAAGCTCAAATCCTGCGGTGGCTCTTCTTTGAGCAATACAGTCACGAACCGAATATCGCCACCGCGAGATTCTGGGTTTCCATCAAGAAAATTGAGAATACTCCACTCAACGCTGAAATGCTTTCCCAAAAGCAAACCCAAGGACGTGCCGCGCTTAAGGTCATGGAACACCACCTCCAAAGCCGGTCATTCTTTGTGGGAGATCGATACTCCATCGCAGATATCGGGCTTTATGCCTACACGCACGTTGCGGACGAAGGCGGTTTTGATTTGACTCCGTATCGCGCAATAGGTGAATGGCTTGCACGGGTGGAAAAACAGACAGATCACGTCACGATAAATGACTGGAAGTGACGCATAACCCCTCAGTCAACCGGACGTACCCCGGCAAGCCGGGTCACACCGGTTACCTCGAACGTTGAACATCAATGAATCGGTACTGATGATGAACTGGGACGCGATCATCCGAGGCAGTCGTCTGGCCAAGGCGCTGGGCTTGACCGTATTCCTCGCGATATTTCTTCTCTGGTGGCGGTTTTACGGCGATCCCGGCCCCGCCGTTTCCGAGCGCGAAGTGCCAGGCGTTATCGCGGAGATCTACGAAAAGGCATACGTGGTGCATCTTGATTCAGGACATCAGGTTCGGGTGTTCCGCACGGTCAAGGTTGACAAAGGAACACGGGTGATGGTGACGGCTACGAAATATGCCTCCGGCGATGAAAGCTTCGTTCTGATGGAAACCGGAGTACTGTTTCAGTGAACGCGGTGTTAATGCCCAACAACGCCATGTATGACCAGCATTAAGCCTCTCTTTTCGACCATCCCACGCTAACAGGATCGCTCTTATGAAGTCCCCCGTACTCGTTGCACTCGCCGCCAGTGTCATCCTCGCAGGCTGCGCTACTGGAGGCGCACCCTCGACCGCACAGAATGAGCGAACCGAGACTTGCAAGGCTACCAGCGAAAGGAAATGGCTCTTTGGTAGTTCCCGGTTTTAATAAGTTTCTGATAATTATGCAAATAATTCGTATCCCCTCAGGTCGATGAAAAGCCGTTGAAATAAATGATTTCGGTTGAGGATCCCGTAGCAACGCCGTTTGATTACTTTGATTTTATTATTCAGACCTTCAACAAAACCACTGCTCTGACGCTCGACAAAATAATTGGTAATTTCTTCCATTCGCTCTTCCATTGTATTCAAAAAAGAATCAAAACAGTCGATACCAGATTTCCGAACTAATCCTTTCCAACCGCGTAATTGGCAGCGTGCTTGTTCTTTGGTGATCGGGTTTTCAAAAATGTGGGTCAACGTCAAACATAACAGATAAGCGTTGACTAACATCGGCGCATGGGGTTTGAGCTTTTTAATGACTTCTAAATCCGCCTCAGTCAGGTCGTCAACATTTTTACGCAGCACCCACATCACGCCCTTTAAGGACTTATATTCTTCTTTGGGCAACGCTTTTTTAATACGCTTTAGCTCTTTCTTACGCAGATCATCTACCCCTTTTCGATATAACTTAGCAACATGAAACCGATCCGCTACGATTCGTACCTTCCGCCCAAAAAATTCTTTAGCCGCATTGATAAAACCTTCGTATAAATCCATGCAAAATACCCGCACCGTTTTACGTAAGTGCTTGGGAATGCTCCTAAAAAATTTTCGCACTGTCTCCTTCTTGCGGTCTTCCAACACCCCGATCACTCGTTTCTTTCCATTCCGAAGAAGAACCGAGATAATCGTGACAAAATCCCGATGACCCTTTTTTAAAGAAATCTCATCCACCCCGATTATTTCTAAATCCTCAAATTCACTCCAATCCACTTCTGGACTCACATGCCGTTTAATAATGCCCATCACCGCTTCATAGCCAATCCTTTCTTTAATACTGACATCCATCACCGTACTATTGACTAGACTCAATAAAATATGGTTTTCATACGCTCGCGTATGTGGACTTCTCAACTCATACCAAGGCAACCTCTGCGTCGTTGTTGGCTGCGCTTTGCAATGCGAACACCGATATCTTCGAGGTTTGAATTTAAGGTACGTGGGTTTTCCTAAAATGGATAAATGGCGTAAAATAATTTCACGATCCTCACCATAAAAATCGGTGATTTCTTGGCCACAAACATGACAAATTGTTCCTTCGATCATGCTGGTAATCGTGACAAAGATTTCACCCTCCTCAGTAAATTCGACGCTCTCAATCGTTACACTCGTAATGTCTAATGGAATCTCAAGGCAATTCATAAAAGCCAATAACCCCCTCATCCTGGAAAACGAAAAATTCTATAACCTGCTATTTTAATTATATTTTATTATCCCGCAAGATGCCAAAGAGCCCAGGAAATCGCTTCTCTGTTTGATCGATGGAACCAGTCCTTGCAAACGGGCGATCCACACAAGGTAGTTGCCAACTACGCCGAACATTCCATTCTTCTCCCCACGGTCTCCAATAAGCTACGCCTGACCCCCGCAGAGAAGGAAGACTACTTTCACCACTTCCTTGAGAACCGCCCGTCTGGCAAGATTGATTTTCGAACTGTGGAAATTGACTGCAACACTGCCGTCGATGCCGGTCTTTATACCTTTGCGTTTGCCAAGACAGGCGCAAAAGTCAGCGCCCGCTATACCTACACCTATCGTTGGGATGGGACGAAGTGGCTCATTACAAGCCATCATTCCTCCGCCATGCCTGAGAAGCAGTAGCTACAGGGACATATCGTCTTCTTAATGAAGACTCGTAGGGGCGACCGTCCAGTCGCCCCTACTACTATAACCTCTTGTCCCCAACACTCTGCCTCGCTGGCCTACCCATGCAGCAAATGCCGTGGCCGGATTCCCACCGCCAGCACCGCCAGTAGATAACTGCCCCCGCCAGCGGCGATCAGCCAGGTGAGATGCCACAGCCGTTCCCGGGCGCTGGCATGAATCCAGTCTTCGAGATTCCCGGCGCCAAACCATAGCAACAACCCCATCACCAGATTTGCAACCGTCAGTTGCAACAAAAATCTGGTCCACCCGGAGCGCGGCTGATAAATCCCACGCCGCAGCAGGTTGACAAACAGTAGCCCGGCATTCAGAAAAGCCGCCAGCGAAGTGGCCAGCGCCAATCCGGCATGAGCCAGCGGCCAAACCAGGATCAACACCATCGCGGTATTAGCACCCATTGCGATTAGCCCGTACTTGACCGGGCTGCGGGTGTCCTGACGGGCGTAGAAACCGGGGGCCAGCACCTTGATCAGCATGAACGCGACCAGACCGAACGCGAAGGCCATCAGACTACGGGCCGACATCTCGACATCGCGGGCGTCGAACGCGCCGTACTGGAACAACGCCGCCAGCATCGGTCCAGCAAGCAGGACCAGCGCCACCGTCGCCGGCGCCCCAATCAGCAGCGCCCAACGCAACGCCCAGTCGAGGGTTTGAGAGAAACCATCGGTTTCGGCGCTGGCGTGCTGGCGGGACAGCTTGGGCAGGATCACCGTGCCCAGCGCCACGCCGAAAATGCCAAGCGGGAACTCCACCAGCCGGTCGGAGTAGTACAGCCAACTGACGCTGCCCGAGACCAGGAACGAGGCCAGCACCGTGTCGATCAGCAAGTTGACCTGCGCCACCGAGGAGCCGAACAGCGCCGGCAGCATCAGTTTCAACACCTGCTGCACTCCCCGGGAGGCCCAGCCCCAGCGCGGGCGCGGCAGCAGCTTCACCTGGCGCAGAAAGGGAATCTGGAAGCTCAATTGAATGATCCCGGCGATGAACACCCCCCAAGCCAGCCCGACCACCGGCTGCTCCATCCGCGGCGCCAGCCACAGCGCAGCGGCGATCATGGTCAGGTTTAGCAGCACCGGGGTCACCGCCGGGATGGCGAACTTGCCGCAACTGTTCAGCACCCCACCGGCGAAGGCGGTCAGCGAAATGAACAGCAGATAGGGAAAGGTGATCCGCAACATCTGCACCGTCAGTTCGTATTTGCCGGCATCGGCGGTGAAGCCGGGCGCGAACAGCAGGATCAGCACCGGCGCGGCTACCACGCCAACAGCGGTGATCAGCAACAGGATCGCGCCCAGGGTGCCGGCGACCTGATCCACCAGCTCCTGGAGTTCGGCCCGCGCCTGCTGGGTCTGGTATTCCGAGAACACCGGCACGAAGGCTTGGGAGAACGCGCCCTCGGCGAACAGTCGGCGCAGGAAATTGGGAATACGGAAGGCGACGAAAAAGGCGTCGGTGCCGGCCCCGGCCCCGAACGCCTGGGCGTACACCATGTCGCGGATGAAGCCGGTGACCCGCGACAGCGAGGTCATGGCGCTGACCAAACCGGTGGACTTGAGGAGAGCCTTGCTCATGGCGGCGATGCGATCCCTTGGCACAATGCGGAAGGCGCGGATGATAGCCGGTAACGGTCTGGACTGTCAGCGACGGTGACGGTCAAGGATTGACAGGGCGTGGGAAAATGCCAATATTGTCGATCTTTTTTAGATCTCAACGCAGCCGCGTTTATCCCATTGTGTCATAAGGAGTCTTGGTTTTGGCCAACACCGTTCAAGCGAAAAAGCGCGCCCGTCAGGCGGAAAAGCATCGCCAACACAACGCCAGCATGCGTTCCATGTTGCGCACCTACGTCAAGCGCGTGATCAAGGCGATTGATTCCGGCGACAAGGCGAAAGCCGAGTCCGAATACCAGACCGCCGTGCCGGTGATCGACCGCATGGCGCGCAAGGGTTTGATCCACGCCAACAAAGCCGCCCGCCACAAGAGCCGCCTGACTCATCACATCCGCGACATGCAGGCCTGAAGCCGGACCCATCCAGCGCCGTGCTGCGTGGCTTCTCTCGCCGAAAGCTCCAACCCCCCGGCGCCACGCACCACCCCTCCTTGATCCAAGGAGGGGAAACTGCAAATTTCCCACGCTCAAGAGGCTTCCGGCGCGGGCCGCAACAGGGCGTCAAGTTCGTCGACCTGCTCGGCCCAGTCGGAATCCTCCTCGATGGCCTGCTGTAGGAATTCCGCTTGGGCGGGCGTCCACCACGCTGCCTGCTGGAGCGGAGTTTTGGGATCGAGCGGCCGGTGCCAGTGGATGAAGGTCTTGATGGCGGCCGCTTCGGACGGCAGGCCCAGTTGTTCGAACAGCGTGCTGAGATTGTGCGGCGAAGTATCCATAGCAATCCTCCCGCTGAGGTGATTTGAAGGAGTTCCTTGAAAGTATAGGCGACGCCATCAGCGCGGCAGTTCCAACACGGCTTCCAGCCCGCCCTGCGGATGATTGCGCAGCGTCAATTCCCCGCCGTGGGCGCGGGCGATGTTGCGAGCGATGCTCAACCCCAAGCCTGTGCCGCCGGTATCGCGGCTGCGCGAGCTTTCCAGCCGGTAGAACGGCTCGAACACCCGATCCAGTTGCATTTCGGGAATTCCAAGGCCACGATCCTTCGGCGGCCGTTCGGTGACAAACCTGACAACTCGATCAGGACCCGTCGGCACGGCTGGCGCAACCCCAAGCCTGCAACTACACTTTCCGTTAGTCGAAGCTGTCCGTCTACTGGCGCCTACAAACACACAGCAACGGTTTCTCACCTTACAAGTTGATGCTTTATTGGAGGTTTCATGTCCAGGATAAACACTCAATTGCTGGTAACCCTAGACGCCGAACCCGATACCGATGCCGAGGATCTGGAGCGGCTGACCCGGCAACTGCGGGAAGAGCTTTCGGAGCTGGACGTGCAGGCCGATTTGGTGACCGGCGGGCCAGCGCCGGCCAACGCCAAGGCCGGCGATGACATCGCATGGGGTAAGTTGCTGCTGACCTTGGCGGTTTCGGGTGGGGCGATCACCACGCTCTTCAAGGACGCTGCAATCTTGGCTGACACGTCACGAAAGACGCAGTGCGATCATGAAAATCAATGGTGACGAAGTTCCATGTCACCGGCATCACCTCGGCCGAACAGCAGCGGCTCATCGACGCCTGGGTGACACCGCCACCTGCAGGAGTGAACGCCGATGGCTGAAAATCGCTCGGCCCTCATCGTTGCCGTTTCCGAGTACCAGGATGCGGGATTGCGGCAGTTGGTGGCTCCAGCCCAGGACGCCGAAGCCCTGGCCCGGGTTTTGGGAGACCCGGCCATCGGTGGCTTTGCCGTGAAGACCCTGCTGAACCAGCCTGCGCATCAGGTCAACCGGGAAATCGAAGCGTTTTTCGCCAACCGCGCCAAGGACGATTTGCTGTTGCTCTATTTTTCCGGCCATGGCGTCAAGGACGAGGAAGGACGGCTGTACTTTGCCACGCCCGACACCGACCGCAAGTTTCTCCGGACCACCGCCGTCGCGGCGACGTTGATCAACGAGGTGATGCACCACAGCCGCTCGCGGCGTCAAGTGCTGATTCTGGATTGTTGTTACAGCGGAGCCTTCGCGCGGGGCATGACGCACCGGGCCGATGAGACGGTCGGCGCCGGGGAGTATTTCAGGGAAGGACGCGGGCAGTTTGTCTTGACCGCCTCCGATGCGCTGCAATATGCCTTCGAGGGCGATGCAGTGAGTGGAGAAGGCGTGCGCTCGGTCTTCACTCATACGCTGGTGCGGGGACTGGAGACCGGCGAGGCCGATTTGGATGGCGATGGAGCGATCTCTTGCGACGAGCTGTACGACTATCTCCACGAGCGCGTGAAGGACCGGATGCCGCAACAAAAACCCCGGAAGTGGGCCTTCGCCGTCGAGGGAGAAATCATCATTGCCCGCAATCCCCGCCCGGTCGTAAAGCCGGCTGCATTGCCGGCTGAGTTGCGGCAGTCCATCGAAGACCCTCGTCCTTGGGTGCGCGAGGGCGCCGCCCGCCAGCTTGGGGATTTGCTACAGCACGGCAATAAAGGCTTGGCTGTCGCGGCGCACGCCGCATTGCAGCAGATGGCGGACGATGACAGCTTTAAGGTTCGGACCATAGTGACTGAGATTTTGAAAGTCTGCGCGGACGAAAAACCGTCCTCGACAGAATCTAAACAATCAGAAACCAAACCCCTCAAAACGATGCATAGCCGGCCTGCCCCTCCGACTTCCGTGAGATATGAGCCTGCGACAACTACCCTCCCCAAAGAGATGGAAGCCCGGCCTACTCCGCCTACTCTGCCAGCAATCCAGAATATTCATGGCTGGCCGGCACAGCAGGTGCAGACGCTGCAACAGCAGACCGCACAGGCTTTAGGTCTTGGGGTCGAATTTAGTGATCGACTCAAGGATGGCAGCCAAGGTCCGTTGATGATGGTCATTCCGGGTGGACGTTTTCTGATGGGATCACCTGAAGTACGAACCGGGTCGGCAACCCAGTGAACGCCAGCACGAAGTGGAAGTAAAGCCTTTCGCCATTGGCAAGTACACCGTCACCTTCAATGACTATGACCGTTTTGCTGAGGCCACCGGACGAGAACAGCCTTCGGACGATTGGGGTCGTGGCCGGCAGCCGGTCATCAATGTCACTTGGCTCGATGCGCTAGCTTACGCGGAGTGGCTGTCACAGCAAATCGGCCAAACCTATCGCCTGCCGACCGAAGCGGAATGGGAATATGCCTGTCGGGCGGGAACAACGACGGCGTATCATTTCGGGAACGGCTCTCAACGCCGATCTGGCCAACTATGACCCTGGTTTTTTCAAGACCCTGCTCACGTCAATCGGTCGAAAAACATTTGAAGTGGGGCGGTTTCCTGCTAACAATTGGGGATTGCACGACCTGCACGGTAACGTCCGGGAATGGACCGCCTCGGAATACGATGAAGGCTATGGCGGTGCCGAATTGCGTTCTGTCAGCGACCCCGATCTCGGCGGTCCCCGGGTGTTGCGGGGCGGTTCGTGGCTCGGCGGACCGGGGGCTGCGGTCGGCCGCTCGCGATTGGGTTGCCCCGCGCTTCAGGGGCGGCAGCGTGGGGTTCCGTCTGGCCAGGACCTTAACCCTTTGACCTTTTTGCTTTTTCCCTTTACGGGGGTCCAGGGGGCGAAGCCCCCTGGTCGTTTTTTTGGTGGGGGAAGGTTGGATTCAAGACGTCTCTTGCGCGGGCCGCAGCAGGGCGTCCAATTCATCCACCTGCTCGGCCCAATCCGAATCCTCCTCGATGGCCTGCTGCAGGAATTCCGCTTGGGCGGGCGTCCACCACGCTGCCTGCTGGAGCGGAATTTTGGGATCGAGCGGCCGGTGCCAGTGGATGAAATTCTTGATGGCAACGGCATCGGAGGGCAGGCCCAGTTGATCGAACAGGGTGTTCAGATTGTGCGGCGTGGTATCCATGCAATTCCTCCCGCTGAGGTGGTTTGAAGGAGTTCTTTGAGTAGATGGTCCAGTGCGTTCCCCCCTTTAGCAAAGGGGGGCGAGGGGGGATTTGAACGTGCGGCGGGCGTTGCCTGTCCCTGAAATCCCCCCCAACCCCCCTTTTTCAAAGGGGGGAGCAAAGCGCCAGCATCCAAATCGCCGGGCTACTTCCTGAGTATAAGGTCACACCGTCAGCGCGGCAGTTCCAACATCGCCTCCAATCCGCCTTGGGGATGATTGCGCAGCGTCAGTTCGCCACCGTGGGCGCGGGCGATGTTGCGGGCGATGCTCAACCCCAAGCCCGTGCCGCCAGTGTCGCGGCTGCGCGAGCTTTCCAGCCGGTAGAACGGCTCGAACACTTTCTCCAATTCGGTCTCGGGAATGCCGGGGCCATGATCGCGAATGGTCAGCGTCAGCCGCGTCGGGGTATCCATAACGGTGATTTCGACGCGCTGGCCGTATTTCAGCGCGTTATCCACCAGATTGGTCAGGCAACGCTTCAGCGCCAACGGCCGGCACCGCAGCGGCTGGCGGGTTTGTCCCGCGATGCGCACCTCGCGGCCGGCATCCTCGGCGTCTTCCTGCAACGATTCCAACAAGGCGTTGAGATCCAGCGGCGCCATCGGTTCGCTGTCCTCGCCGCCGCGCAAAAAATCCAGCGACGCCTGCGCCATGCGCTGCATGTCGTCGAGATCGGCCAGAAATTTCTCCCGCAGCGGAGCATCGTCCAACAGTTCCGTTCGCAGCCGCAGCCGGGTGATTGGCGTCTTGAGGTCGTGAGAAACGGCGGCGAGGATGCGGTTACGGTCCTCGATGTAGCGGATCAGCCGCTCCTGCATGGTGTTGAAGGCATGGGCGGCGCGGCGGACTTCCAGCGGCCCGGCTTCAGCCAGCGGCGGACGGCGGATGTCGCGGCCCAGTTCGCCGGCGGCGTCGGCCAGCACGGCGAGCGGCCGGGTCAGCGCCCGTACCGCCAGCGCCGCCAGCACCGCGACCGAGACCAGCAACACCAGCAGGATCAGCAGTAGCCGCGCCGGCCAGGCGATGACTTCCTCCGGCAACACCTGCTGAAACGTCACCGTCGCGCCATCGCGCAAGCGCACCTGCACCACGAAATTGCGCAATCCCAGCATCATGGCGTGCATCCGCCAGCGCGGCGGCCGGTCGGTCCAGTCGCGTGGGGGCGGTGGCTGGTCCGGAGCCAGCCAGCGCGGTCGTTCGGCCCGTGGTGGCGGCGGCGGCAGATCATCGTTGATTTCCAACTGGAACGGCCGGTCCGGTCCCAACTGGCGCTTCAACAGGGCGCGGAACAGCGTGGTGTGATAGCGTTCATCCGGCGCCGTTTCGGTTTGCCAGGGCAGGTCGAGACTGAGGCGGGTGGGAGGCAGGTCCAGTGCCGTCACCAGTCGTTGGCGTTCGGTTTCGTCCAGGCTATCGAGCAGATTGACGATGGACGCGATACGCTGGGCGACGTGGCCGCCGATGGCATGGTACAGCGCCTGATCGCGGTCCTGGAGCAGGATCGCGGTGCTCAGCAACTGGGTGACAATCAGGCCGCCGGCTAGAAACAGCAGCAGCCGGCCGAACAGGGATTGCGGCAACAGGCGCATCAGAATTCCCGACCGACGTGGGCCGCCAGCAGATAGCCTTCGTTGCGGACGGTCTTGATAATCACGGACTCGCGCGGATCGTCGCGGAGCCGTCGCCGCAGCCGGCTGACCTGGACGTCGATGCTGCGGTCGAACGGCGCGGCTTCGCGGCCCTGGGTCAAATCCAGCAACTGATCGCGATTCAACACCCGCTGCGGATGATCCAGGAACACCCGCAACAGCCGGTAATCGCTGGCGCCCAGCGGCACCAGCACCCCATCCGGGGCGACGAGCTGGCGGGCATCCACGTCCAGCGTCCAGCCAGCGAACTGGAAGCGCCGCGCCTCGCCCGGCTCGGCTGGCGCGCTCCGGGCGCGGCGCAGGATGCTTTTGATCCGCGCCAGCAGTTCGCGCGGGTTAAATGGCTTGGGCAGGTAGTCGTCGGCGCCCATTTCCAGGCCGACGATGCGGTCGGTATCGTCGCCGCGGGCGGTCAGCATGATGATCGGCATGGGCGAGCGGGCGCGCAGGGTGCGGCACAGCACCAGTCCGTCGTCGCCGGGTAGCATCAGGTCGAGGATGACGAGATCCACCGGCGCCTGTTCCAGCGCAGCCCACAGCCCACGGCCGTCACCCACGCCGGTCACCCGGAAGCCGTTGCGGCCCAGATAATCGGCCAGCAGTTCGCGCAATCCCGGATCGTCGTCGACGATGAGAAGATGGTCGTTCATGGGCAATCGAACCCGGCGGTGGGGAATGGCGGGATTGTAGACGGTTGGCGGTTCCGAGGGTTCGCACGATACAAATCGTTACAAAAATCCCCTCCCGGCAAAATCTTGGTTACATGCGGGGTGTCTAATAGCCCCCGAAGCAACCCAATACCAGGAGTCGAACATGAAGACGCTACACAAGAAACTGTTGACCGCCGCCGCCGTGGTAGGTCTGGGGCTGACCACCGTCGCTTTCGCCGGCCCGTGGGGCGGCCATGGCCCGATGGGCGGCGGCATGGAAGACTGTCCGATGATGGGTGGTGGCCCCGGGAAGGGTCATGGCCGGATGGGCGGCGGGGACCCGGAACAGCGCATGGCGATGATGCAGCAGCATCGCGCCGAGCGGATGGAGTTGCTGGAGGCGCGGCTCAAGCTGAAGCCCGACCAGCAGACCGCTTGGAAGGCGTTTATCGCGGCCCAGGACGCCTCTCACGCCGGCATGATGAAGATGCGCGAAGAGATGCGCGATCAGGAAACCACTGCCATGGCCCATTTCCAGGAGCGGACGCAGGCCATGGAGCAGCGGCTGGCCAGCATGAAGACCCTGGTCAAGGCGGCCGGTGACTTGTACGCCAGCCTCGACCCGGAACAGAAGCAGGTCATGGACAAATTCTTCACGGACCGGCCGATGCGCCGGATGATGCGGGATTCGGCCACTCCGCCGGCTCAGCCCGCGCAATAACGAATCCGTCCTACCCCGTCAGGGGCGGCGCCCATCAGGGTGTCGCCCTTGTTGTTTTTCCAGCGCCACGCCTCATTTTCTCCCCTTCTTTCGCCCGTCCGGGGTTAATCTGTTCTAAATAAACCCGCAAGTTTGTTATGTTATCTCGATAGCGGCACAACCAATGAAGGGAAGGGCGATGCTAGAAGAACAGATTCGGAAAATCATTGAATTGCGTCACGACGCACCTTACGCGGTTCTGGGGCCTCACTACGTCGAACGGGAGCGGGCGCTGGTCATCCGCGCTTTCCTGCCGTGGGTCGAGCGGGCCTACGTCTTGCCGGCGGGGGGTTCCGGCAAGCGCGAGATGCAGCGCTTGCATCCCGACGGCCTGTTCGCCGCCCGCGTGCCGGGAGTGACCAACCTGGAGTATCGACTCGCCGCCGTGGATGCCGCTGGCCAGACCGTCACCTTTCACGACCCCTACGCCATTCACGAGCCGTCCTTCACCCGCGCCGATGGTCAGGCTCTCCAGCGCGGCGCGCTCGATGTGTTTTTCACCAAGCTGGGCGCGCATCTGCGGGTGAAGGAAAGCGTCATGGGCGTCAATTTCACGCTCTGGGCGCCCCAGGCCAGCCGGGTCAGCGTGGTCGGCACTTTCAACCAGTGGGACGGCCGCCGGCACCCGATGGAACGGCACGAATCCGGCGTGTGGGAACTGTTCATCCCCGGTCTCGGTCTGGGCGAGCTGTACAAATATGAAATTCGCACCGCCGAAGGCGTGGTCTTTCTCAAGACCGATCCGCTGGCTTTCCAAACCGAGACGTATCCCAAGACCGCCGCGCTCGTCGACGACCTCCAGCGTCTGCACGACTGGGGCGACGGTCCCTGGATGGCCCACGCCATGGAAACGCCCGGCTGGGAATGGCCGGTCGCGATTCACCGGGTCGTGTTAACCGAACAGGCTGACGACGGACCGGAGCGGGTCGCGCGCTACGACCAACTCGGGGGGCGGGTCCTGCCACACCTGCTGGAGCAAGGGTTCACCCACGTCGAACTGGCGTTCTGGGATGCCGGCGAGACCGTGGCCAGTTACTACGCGCCCAACCCGCGCTACGGCCGACCCGAGGAACTGATGGCGTTCATCGACGCCTGCCACCGGCAAGAAATCGGTGTGATTCTGGACTGGATTCCACCGTTGATCCCGCGCGAAGGCCAGGAGCTGAGCTGGTTCGACGGTACCCGTATCTACGACCGCGATGGCGATGGCGGAATGTTGGCATTCGAGCTGGAACGGCCGGAGGTACGCAATTTCGTGGTCGCCAACGCCCAGTTTTGGCGCCAGGTTTACCACGTGGACGCCTTGCGCACCGATGCCCGCACGTTCGCCGCGCGGCTGGGGGGGGCGGGCGCGACGACGGGCTTGCGGTTCCTGATTCGGGAAACCGTGGTCAAGCCTACCCTGGCGGCGAAGGAGAGCGCTACCCTGATCCAAGGGCGCCACACCGATCCTCATGCCCTGCTGGGACCGCATCCGCTGGCTGGGGAACCGGGGCTGAGCGTGGTGCGCGCCCTGCTACCGGAGGCGGAATCGCCGTACCTGCGGCCCGAGAACGAGCCACGGTTGCTTTATCCCCTGCAGTGGGTCCAGGAAGACGGGCTGTTCGAGACCCTCGTGGCCGCCGAACCGGAGACCCTGCGCTATCGCTTGAGCGTGACCGAGCACGGCCAGGCGCGGGTGTTCGCCGATCCCTACGCATTTAGGTTCTCGATGCTCGGCGATCAGGACTGCTACCTGTTCGCCGAGGGCAACCATTACCGGATGTTCGAAAAGCTGGGCGCGCACGCCTGCCCGGTGGACGGCGTCGCCGGGGTCAACTTCGCGGTGTGGGCGCCGAACGCCCAGCGCATCAGCGTAGTTGGCCCGTTCAACCGCTGGGATGGCCGCCGCCACCCGATGCGGCTGCGGCCGGGTTCGGGAATCTGGGAGCTGTTCGTACCCGGGCTGGGCGAAGGCGAGCTGTACAAATTCGAGATCCTGCCCCGTACCGGCCCCGCGTTCCTGAAAACCGATCCCCATGCGTTTCATACCGAGATACCGCCCGGCACCGCCAGCGTGGTCTACGACCCGGTCGGCAAGCACGAATGGCGCGATGGCGACTGGATGGAACGACGGGCGCGGAGCAACGCCTGGGAGCGGCCGGTGGCGATTTACGAAATCCACGCCGGGTCGTGGCGGCGCAAGGCGGACGGGGAGTTTCTCTCCTACCGGGAACTGGCCGACCAGTTGATTCCCTACATGCTGGAAATGGGCTTCACCCACATCGAATTCCTGCCGCTGGCCGAACATCCCTACGGACCGTCCTGGGGCTATCAGATTTCAAACTTCTACGCCCCAACCGCCCGTTTCGGCCGCCCGGACGAGCTGATGGAGCTGATCGACCGCTGCCATCAAAATAACATCGGGGTGATTCTCGACTGGGTGCCGGCGCATTTCCCCAAGGACGCCCACGCCATGGCCTGGTTCGACGGCACCTGCCTGTACGAGCACGCCGACCCGCGCCAGGGCGAGCATCCCGACTGGGGCACGCTGATCTTCAACTACGGCCGCCACGAGATCGAGAATTTTCTGATCGCCAATGCCTTGTACTGGCTGGAGAAATTTCACTTCGACGGGCTGCGGGTGGACGCGGTGGCCTCGATGCTGTACCTGGATTACTCCAAGAAAGACTGGATCCCCAACAAGTACGGTGGCAACGAGAATCTGGAAGCCATCGAGTTCATCAAGCACACCAATGCGGTGGTGCACGCCCGTTTTCCTGGCGTGATGATGATCGCCGAAGAGTCCACCGCTTGGCCGAACGTGTCGCGGCCCACCGACATGGGCGGGCTGGGTTTCGGGTTCAAATGGAACATGGGCTGGATGCACGACGTGCTGTCCTACATGCAGACAGCGCCGGTGCACCGCCGCCACCACCACGACAAATTGACCTTCGGCATCGTCTACGCCTTCAGCGAAAACTTTATCCTGTCGTTGTCGCACGACGAGGTGGTGCATCTGAAGAAGTCGCTGCTGGGCAAGATGCCCGGCGCCGAGCGGCAACAGTTCGCCAACCTGCGGCTGCTGTACACCTTCATGTACGGCCATCCCGGCAAGAAGCTGTTGTTCATGGGCGGGGAGTTCGGCCAGCCGAGCGAATGGAACCACGACGGCGAACTGGAGTGGGCGCTGCTGCGCAAACCTCAGTACCAGCGGCTGCAACGGTTCGTCAGCGATCTCAACGCGCTGTACGCGCGGGAGCCGGCCTGCCATCAGGTGGATTTTCGCAGCGCCGGCTTCGAGTGGCTGGACGCGAGCGGCGCCGAAACCAACGTCCTCGCCTTCGTGCGCAAGGCCCGCGACCCGCGCGAAGCGGTGCTGTTCGTGTTGAACTTCTCCGACCAGCCGCATCCGCAATACCGCATCGGCGTGCCGTACCCGGCGCCATACCGGGAACTGTTCCATAGTAATGCCGCCGAATACGGCGGTTCCGGCGAAACCCTGCCCGGCAAGACGGTCGCGGCCGAGGAGTTCTCCAGCCACGGCTTCGCCTTCTCGATAGTCCTTTCCCTGCCGCCGCTCAGCGCGGTGGTGCTGAAACCGGCGCCGCTGAAGCTGGAGTGAGCGTTTATGCCCTCCCCCCTCTCCCGCGAATGGGTGAGGGGAGGCTGACCCTACGGCACGGATTCGGAGACGGCCATCGACAGAGCAACGCATGCATATCGCCTGCACTACCCTACCCTTCTTGCTGGGCATGCGGCGGTCGAAGCGGCGAGAAGCCAACCGAAACCATGAGTGATGCCCTTTAACATCCCCAATATCCGCCGATTCCTGGCCTTCCGCCTGCTATTCGGGGTGCGCTTTTACTACCCCGTGTTCGCGGTGCTGTTTATCGACTTCGGCCTGAGCGTCGGCCAGTTCGCCGTACTGAACGCGGCTTGGGCCGCGACCATCGTGCTGTGCGAAGTGCCGTCCGGGGCGCTGGCGGACGTGGTCGGCCGGCGAGCGCTGGTGGTGGCGGCCGGGGCGATTATGGTGGTCGAGATCGCCCTGCTGTGCTTCGTGCCGCTGGGTAATCCCCAACTGGTGTTTGCGGCGTTTCTGCTCAACCGCATCCTCAGTGGCCTGGCCGAGGCATTGGCGAGCGGCGCCGATGAGGCGCTGGCCTACGACAGTCTGAAAATGGAGGGCCGGGCGGCGGACTGGCCCCGGGTGCTGGCCACGCTGATGCGCTGGAATTCGCTGGCCTTCGTGGCGGCGCTGGCGCTGGGCGCGCTGGTCTACGACGCCACGACCTTGCGGGCGTTGGGGAACTGGCTGGGCTGGGACGTAGCGCTCGATCCGCATACCACCATGCGCTTTCCGCTGTATCTGACGCTGCTGACCGCGCTCGGGGCGTGGTGGGCGGCGTTGGGGATGACCGAGCCGGGCCACGAGCGGCCGGCTCGTTCCAGCGGCCTGTTGGCCACGGCGGGCCAAGCTCTACGGGCGACCCTGGACGCCGGCCGCTGGATTCTGGCGACGCCGTTCGCCTGGGTGGTTATCGCCGGCGGAATGTTGTTCGATCACCTGTGCCGGCTGTTCGTGACCCTGAACAGCGCCTATTTCCGCCTGCTCGGCCTGCCGGAGGCCAGCTTCGGCTTGATCGGAGCTGGCATCGCGCTGCTGGGGGTCGCGGTGGCCCGGCTGGCGACGGCGCTGGACCGGCGTTCGCCCCATTTTAACTTCACGGTATTGGTGTTGTTGTGCTTGGCGGGATTGGGCGGCGCGGCGCTGGTGTTGCCCTACGGACTGGGCCTGATTCCGGTCGCGCTGGTCCACATGGTGTTACAGTTGACCGGTTATCGGGTCAGCCACTATCTCAACGCCATCACCGATTCCACCCAGCGGGCGACGGTGCTGAGCTTCAAGGGGCTGGCATTCAATCTGGGTTATGGCGGAATCGGGTTGCTCTACGCGGGGTTACTGGCGGAGCTGCGCGCGGGGATCGGCGCGTCCGCGACCGAGGACGGCGTGTTCCGGGCGTCCCTGCCGTGGTTGCTGGGCTACGGGGTGGTGGCCTGTTTGCTGTTCGTGGCGTTCGTAGCGGCGCGGATGCCCGCCGGCGGGTTGAAGTCCGAACCGTGATTGACGAGCGTTCGGGAGCTTGGAGCGGGAATAGCCACCGTGAAAGGCGGCGGTCGCCGATTCGAGTCGCGCAGGGGGATGGGGCACGGTCAGGACGCCCCGCCCGCCGTGACGATGCCCCGCGCGGCGGCCCATTGCGCGAGGTTGCGTCGTTCGATGGCGGTGGCCATCAGGTCGGGGAACAGGTCGGGGGTGCAGGCGAAGGCCGGTGCGCCCATCCCGGCCAGCGCGCCGGCAATGTCGTGATCGTAGGCCGGCGCGCCCCGATCGGACAGCGCCAGCAGCGCGATCAGTTGGACCCCGGCAGCGGTCAGGCTGGCGGCGCGCTTGAGCAATTGCTGGCGGTCGCCGCCTTCGTACAGATCGCTGATCAACACCAGGATGGTGTCGTTGGGCGCGCGCACCAACCCCTGACAGTAGCTCAGCGCCCGATGGATGTCGGTGCCGCCGCCCAGTTGGGCGCCGAACAGCACCTCGACGGGATCGGCGAGCTGGTCGGTCAAATCGACCACGGCGGTGTCGAACACCACCAGCGACGTGCGTACCGCACGGATCGAGGCCATGACCGCCGCCAGGATGCTGGAATACACCACCGAAGCGGCCATCGAGCCGCTCTGGTCCACGCAGAGGATGATGTCGCGCAGGGCGGTGGCGCGACGGCCGAAGCCGATGCGGGTGGCGGGAATGACGGTGCGATACCCGGGCTGGTAATGGCGCAGGTTGGCGCGAATGGTGCGATGCCAGTCGATTTCGCTGTGGCGCGGACGACGGTTGCGGGCGCTGCGGTTGAGGCTGCCCGCAATCGCCTGACGCAGGGGATTGGCGAGCTTGCGCTCCAGGTCGGCGACCACTTTACGCACCACCTGTCGGGCGGTTTCCCGAATTTTGGCCGGCATGACGCCGCGCAGCGACAACAGGGTAGCGACCAGATGTACGTCCGGCTCGACCGCCTCCAGCATTTCCGGCTCCAGCAACAGGCGCTGCAAGCCAAAGCGTTGCAGGGCGTCCTGCTGCAACACCCGCACCACGGGCGTTGGAAAGTAGCGGCGGATATCGCCCAGCCAGCGAGCGACTTGTGGGGCGGAACCGCCCAGGTCGCCGCTGCGCTCTTGGTCGTAGAGATTTTCCAGGCAGCGGTCCATGCCGAGATCGGCTGCGACCAGCGAACAGGCGATGCCGTCGGCCGCGCCGCCGCCGAGAATCAGCCGCCAGCGGCGCTGGCGTTCGGCGGCGAATCGGGGATCGGCCATGGAATCAGTGTCGGGGGGTATGGTACTCATGCGGGAAATGGTCAAATACTTCCTTGCCAGAATCAAGAACCGTTCAGTAAGGATCTCGCTCGATGAAATTCTGTAGCCAATGCGGCGCCCCCGTGACCCTGCGCGTCCCCTCGGGCGACAACCTGCCCCGGCATGTCTGCGAAGTCTGCGATACTATTCATTATCAGAATCCGAAGATCGTCGCCGGCTGCATCCCCGAATGGCAGGACCAAATTTTACTGTGCCGGCGGGCCATCGAGCCGCGCTACGGGTTATGGACCCTGCCGGCGGGGTTCATGGAAAACAGCGAATCGGCGGTCGCGGCGGCGGCGCGCGAGGCGCTGGAGGAAGCCAACGCCGTGGTCGAAAATCTCACTCTGTACGGCTTATACTCGCTCATCCATGTCAGCCAGGTGTATCTGATGTTCCGCGGCCAGCTCAAGGATGGTTATGCCAGCCCCGGCGAGGAAAGCCTGGAGGTGCGGTTGTACGCCGAGGATGAGATTCCCTGGGATCGGATCGCCTTTACCGTGGTTCACGAAACGCTGCGGCAATACTTCGCCGAACGTCGAACCGGCGCGTTCCGGCTGCATGTCGGCGATATCATCCGCGAGCCGGACCATCAGTTCCGCATCCACCGTTACCCCTGATCCGCCACTCATCATTCGCGCCCGCGTGATCTATAGTTGAACGGACAAAGCCTGTCGCCAACGTTAACTCCAAAAGCTTTAAGAGAGCACCCATGAAACCTTATCTCATTGTTGTGGAAGACCCGGCGTCCGACAAATTGCGCAACGTCGCGCTGGTCCTGGCCGAAACCGAACAGCAGGCGGAAGCCAAGGCCCAGGAGCTGTTTCCTCGGTTGCCCGAGCAAGACTTTTGCGTCTACGACGTCCATGAAGTCAACCACGATTTTCCCGACGGCTGGACTTATCAGGACTGAATGCACGGCCGAACCACCGCATGATCGCCCCCGGCGACTTTACCTTGCCGACCCTGGAGACTCTCCGCGTGGAGACCGACAGCACTCAACCCGAAGATGATGTAGAACCGACCAGCCTCTCCTACGTGTTCAAGGAAGAAGAACAGATGGCGCAAGTCTGGAGTCCCCAGGACCGCGCCGATCACGAGCAGATCGTGAGGGAAAGTATGGATCAGATCGTTGGTCTGCGCCAAACCCTCGAACAGTTGCGCGCCCAGGCCGATACGATCTGGGAGCGGTTCATCACCCTGACGCTGGAACGGATTCAGTCCGACCAACTGCGCGAGTTTCTCGACGGAATCGAGGTGGAACTGCAGGATCTGGATCAGCCCCTGGTGGGGACCGACTGCGAGATTGACCGGCTGCGGGCGCGCATTCAGGAACGGCGGCGCATGCTGGAAGAGAAGATGGCCGTGCTGGAGCCGCTGGCGCACCGAACCTCCACCCAGAACCACATCGGCATGATGATGTCGCGGGTGGAGGGGCTGGAACGGTATCTGCTGGGCAAAAAGGATGTGGCGCAAGAAGCGGGCGAAATCGACAAGCGCCACGCCACCACGCCTGGCGACCTGCTGTACCTGCGCGTTCGCCTGATGACGACCCGGATCGCCATCCTCGTCTCCAATCGCAGCAAGCATCTGGGCGAACTGAACGCCGGTTTGGCCACGCTGCTGCTCGAAGTCGAGCGGATCAAGGCCGATATGGCCACTCTCCTAACCCGGGCCGATTGCATCCGGGATTTATCCCGCTACTGGCTGGCGTATCTCAACATCGCGCAGGGAATCAGGACAGAGGGGTGAGAGGTCAGGGGGCAGGTATCAGGGCGGTTTTTTCCTATCGCCTGATGCCTGCCCCCTGATCGTTGAGGTAGGAAAACTATACCGGTCCCTGTCTTACAGAACCCGCACGCCCAGCACGCCCTGCACGTCGGCGATTTGCGCGATCACCTCCGCCGACACCGGCGCGGCGGTGTCCACCAGGGTGCAGGCGATGTCGCCGCGCGACTTGTTGAGCATGTCCAGGATGTTGATGCCCGCGCCGGAAATCGCCTTGGAAATCCGCTCGATCATGTGCGGGACATTGGCGTTAACGATGGCCAGGCGCGGCCCGCCGTTGCGCGGCATGGTCATTTCCGGGAAATTGACGGAGTTGTGGACCGTGCCGTTTTCCAGATAGTCGCGCACCTGATCGGCCACCATGATTGCGCAGTTCTCCTCGGCCTCCCCGGTGGAAGCGCCGAGATGCGGCAGCATGATGACGCGCGGGTGATCCTTGAGCTGGTTGGTGGGGAAATCGCAGACGTAGGCCTTGAGCTTGCCGGCCTGTAAGGCGTCGTAAATGGCCTCCTCGTCCACCACCCCCTCGCGCGAGAAGTTCAGCAAGATTAACCCAGGCTTGGCGTTCTTCAGTAATGGCGCGTTGATCAACTGGCGGGTGGCGTCGTTCAGCGGCACGTGCAAGGTGATGAAATCGGCCTGCGCCGCCATCTCGTTGACGCTCAGCACCTGTTCGACCTGCGAGGAGAGTTGCCAGGCGTTGCTGACGGTGATGTGTGGGTCGTAACCGATCACCCGCATGCCCAGGGCGCGGGCGGCGTTGGCGACCTTGACCCCGATGGCGCCCAGCCCGATCACGCCCAGCGTCCGGTTGGGCAGTTCGATGCCGACGAACTGTTTCTTGCCGGACTCGACCTGTTTGGACAGTTCGGCGTCGGTGCCTTGCAGCTTGCGGGCGTAGTCCCAGGCGGTGCAAATGTTGCGGGCGGCCAGCAGCATTCCGGCGATGACCAGTTCCTTGACGGCGTTGGCGTTGGCGCCGGGCGCGTTGAACACGCAAATACCCTTGGCGGTCATCTGCGGCACGGGGATGTTGTTGACGCCGGCGCCGGCGCGGCCCACCGCCTTAAGGCTGGCGGGAACCGGCCAGTCGTGCATGCTGTAGGAGCGCAGCAGCACGGCGTCGGGGTGCTGGATTTCGGAAGCGATCTCGTAGCGGTCGCGGGGCAGGCGCTCCAGGCCGGAAACGCTGATGTTGTTGAGGGTGAGGATCTTGTACATGGAGAAATCAACCATTCGCCTGAAAAAGAACACCCCGGGCACGAACGCCCGGGGCCGGTTCACAAAGATTTAAAGATTTAAAGATTTAAAGTGTTTAACCACGCCGTTTCTGGAAGTCAGCCATGAAGTCCACCAGGGCCTTGACGCCTTCCAGCGGCACGGCGTTGTAAATACTGGCGCGCATTCCGCCGACCGAGCGGTGGCCGGCCAAGGTCAGCAGGCCGGCGCCCTTGGCCTCGGCCAGGAACGGTTTGTCCAATGCTTCGTCGGGCAGGGTGAACGGCACGTTCATCCAGGAGCGATAAGCCGGATCGACCGGATTCTTGTAGAAGCCCGATTCGTCGATGGCTTTGTACAGTAATTCCGCCTTGGCTTTATTGCGCGCGGCTATTCCCGCCAGTCCACCCTGCGCCTTCAACCACTGGAACACCAACCCGGCGATGTACCAGGCATAGGTCGGCGGGGTGTTGTACATCGACCCTTCCTTGGCCATGGCGGCGTAGTCGAGCATGGTCGGGGTGCCGGCCACGGTTTGGCCCATCAGGTCTTCGCGGACGATGACGATGGTCAGGCCGGCGGGACCGATGTTCTTCTGGGCGCCGGCGTAGATCACGCCGAACTGGCTCACGTCCAGCGGGCGCGACAACAGGGTCGAGGAGAAATCCGCCGCCAGCGGGATGCCCACCTCGGGAACCTGGTGCATCTCGACGCCGTTGATGGTCTCGTTGGGCGTGTAGTGCAGATAGGCGGCTTCTGGGTCGCATTTCCAGCTATCGCGCGCCGGGACGGTGGTGAAGTTGACCGCCTCGGAACTGGCGACCACGTTGACCTGGCAGAATTTCTTAGCTTCGGAGATGGCCTTCTTCGACCATTGTCCGGTGTTCAGATAGTCCGCTTTCGTCTTGCCGCGCAGCAGGTTCATGGGAACCATGGCGAACTGGCTGGACGCGCCGCCCTGCAGGAACAGCACCTTGTAATGGGTGGGGACGTTGAGCAGTTCGCGCAGATCGGCCTCGGCCTGTTCGGCGATGGAGACGAATTCCTTGCCGCGATGGCTCATTTCCATCACCGACATGCCGGAACCGTGCCAGTCGAGCATCTCGGCCTTGGCCTGTTCCAGAACCGCCTCGGGCAGCATGGCGGGACCCGCGCTAAAGTTATATGGACGTGGCATGTTGAAAATCCTTCGTTACCGCACTGAAATGCGGCGCATGGTAGCAGAAACCTGAGTGTTGGGCATAATACGGCGAGAAACTCAAGTTATTGTCCAAACGGCTTGAACCGAGTGATGATCGGAGCGCGGACCCATGAACGAACTCGAACTGATTGAATGGGTGGAGATCGATCCCTCGCCCCCGCCCTGTCCCCCCACCCAGGACGAATTGCCGTGCGAGGATGACATCCCGATGGAAAGCGAGCGACACAAGCTGCAAATGGAGTTGCTGCTGGAAACCTTGCAACCTTGGTTGGCTCAACGCGGCGAGGGTTACGCCGGCGGCAACATGTTCCTCTATTTCAGCCTGGCGCAGACTCGCGGTCAGTATTTTCGCGGCCCCGACGTGTTCGTGGCGCTGGGCGTGCCCAGGGGCGAGCGCAAGAGCTGGGTGGTTTGGGAGGAGGGCAAGGCTCCGGATGTCATCATCGAACTGCTGTCGGACAGCACCCGCGATCGAGACAAGACGCTCAAGAAGCAAGTTTATCGGGAGCAGTTGCGGATTCCCGAATATTACTGGTATGACCCCTTTAATCCCGACGACTGGGCGGGTTTCTGTTTGAGCGGCATGGAGTACCAACCACTGTCGCTGGACGGATCAGGTCGGATGTTGAGCCGGCAACTGCAACTGGCGCTGCTACGCTGGCGCGGAAGCTATCGCGGGGTGTCAGCGATCTGGCTGCGCTGGGCGACTCCACAAGGCCAACTGTTACTAACCGGAGATGAACGGGCGGAACAGGAACGGCAGCGGGCGGAACAGGAACGGCAGCGGGCGGAACAGGCGGAGCAGTCCCTGCTGGCTGCCCAACGGCGAATCGCGGAACTTGAGGCGCGGCTACGAGCGGTTGACAGGGAAGGAGCAGCGGATTGATGTCGGCTGGGACGGGAACCATGACCCACTGTTCACAAAGCCGTAATCCTCCATGAAACGTATCTACCCGTTCCTGTTCGTTTTTTTGTGGAGCACCGGCTTTATCGGCGCCCGGTTCGGCCTGCCGTTCTCGGAACCCTTGTCCTTCCTGTTGGTGCGATATCTTTGCGTCATCGCCCTGATGACAGCGATTGCCATGCTGAGCGGTGCGCCGTGGCCCAGGGAACCGCGCCAGTGGTGGCATATCGGCATTTCCGGCGTGTTGATTCACGCCGTTTATCTGGGGGGTGTATTCGTATCCATCAAGCATGGATTACCAGCCGGCATCGCCGCGCTGGTGGTCGGGATGCAGCCGCTGTTGACCGCTCTTGGCGCGGGTTGGTTGCTCGGCGAACGGGTCAGCGCGCGGCAGTGGCTCGGTTTAATTCTGGGTTTCGTCGGAGTGGCGCTGGTGGTGTCCGGCAAGTTCGGCATCAAGGCTGAACTCGGACCCATGTTGATTCCGGTATTGATGGCGTTGTTGGGGATGACCGTCGGGACTTTGTATCAGAAACGCTTTTGCGCCGGGTTCGATCTGCGTACCGGATCGGTCATTCAATTCGTCCCCAGCGCCATTCTCACCGCCATCGCGATTGCCCTGTTTACGGAATTCCAGATTATCTGGACCGCCCAGTTCGTGTTCGCGCTCGGCTGGCTGGTGTTGGTGCTGTCCATCGGCGCGATCAGCCTGTTGAACCTGCTCATCCACAGCGGTAGCGCGGTGAACGTTGCCAGTCTGTTTTACCTGGTGCCCTTGAGCACCGCGTTGATCGCCTGGGTTGTATTTGGCGAGACACTTCCCCTGATTTCCCTGGCTGGCATGGCGCTGGCGGTGGGGGGCGTCTATCTGGTGGTCAGGCGGTAGCGAGCGGCAGCCTTTGGTCCGAGGGTGTTTCTTCTTGAGGAAGCAATGCGGTACCAGAGGATTGCTCCGCAGACCAAACCAGACCTTATCACTGCTGGCGCCCAATCCGAACCGGCCATCCTGGTCCGTGACTGAGGTTTCTCACCCACATGCACCAGCCATCGAGCAAATTTGGCGACCAAAATGCGGCATGATTAATGCCTATTTCATCACGTAAACGGTTATTTGAGCAAAGACCGCGAATACCCAATTGCCCGCTTGGAACAGCAGCCATGAACGTTTATGGAACGAAAGGCGCGATGATGAAAGGCGAGCGACGTGGTTCATGAATTAACGCAATAAAACCCCGCCGCGCGCAGACCGAGGAGGATTAACCATGGCGCACTTCCAATTGATCGACGACCCATGGCTTCGGAAGAACAAGCCTTGGCTCTTCGCCAAAGGCGCCCGGCTCTTCGTAAAAGGCGACGCGGGCGTCGAGAAAATCCATATTCATGTCGGCCAGACCATTAGTCTGGAGCTGGCTGGCTCGTCTCCAAAAGTGGTCAGCATCCATTCAAGCGGAGACCCGAAAAAAATCAAGGTGTCGAAGTTGGACGCTCAACAGAGGTTTACCGTAAAGGCCGAGAGCCCTGACACGTCGGTTCTGAAAGGCATGGACGCGGCTGGAAACGTGGCCACCTCCGAACTGATCGTGGTCGCCGGCGATGTCGTAAACCACACCAATATGAAGATTGATCTGCTTGCCGACATCCTTCGCGGCTCCGATGCCGTGCGAATCCATGCGATCCATCGCATGCTCAACGACAACGATGACAACATCTTTAACGAGAACTGGCAGGCCATCATCGACAAACGCGGGAAGCGAGCCTGCGGCACCGTTGCCAAGGACGGCGGACAGGCCCTTTGGGGCGTGGACGCCGAGGCGCACGCCTGGCGCGCATACCACATCCCGTTCCCGGTACCGAAGCCACCCGCGAAACCCTTCGCGAAGGTGACGAATCGCGAGGACGTGAAGTTCAAGGAGGAAACCGTCAAGCGCGGGAGTAACGCTATTGCTGCGTGGTTGAACAAGGGGAAACCGGTCCTCGTCGGCGTCCTTTACGGCCCAAGCGTCGCGCGACCCTTTCTCTTCACTAACAGATACGGCCAGATCGAGCGGACCGGACTCTCCGGTCATACTGTCCTGATCGTGGGCTGCGACAAGGCCCAAGAGAACTTTCTCTATGTCGATCCCTGGCATGGCGGGTCGCAATTGATCTATGAGGGTGGCATTGCGAGCGATAAGTTTACGGAAAAGTGCTCGCTGGGTATTCTCGGTCTCACGCGGGATCCAAAGCGAGGCCCGATTTTGCGGCAGACTACCCTGACGGAGAGGATCATTCAGGACCGCTGAGAGGTAGTTTCCTTGAGGTGATTAGCGGGCCGTGATTTCGGGCCGGTTTCGTCCGCGCAAGCGACGCTCCACGGTTGGCTCGTCGTCCCAGCCTGCCCGACCCTGCGATGCCAACAACGTCCACCGTCGCCCGCATGACGACGCATCACTCGATGCTCCCGGGTGGGGGTTGGAAGATTTGGGCATGATACCGGGATCGTTCGGCATCGGCGCGGGCCGAGTTGGATGCGGGCGGCTGATTCAAGACACGCGAATCCGCTCCCACTGCTGGAATCGATACGGCCAGGCGTGGTCGGCATCCGCCGGATGCGCTTCTTCCCAGACCAGTCGCCAGTCCCGCTCGTCCCATTCCGGAAACCAGGCATCGCCCGGCACATCGGTTTCAACCCGCGTCAGATACAACCGCTCGGCCAGCGGCAGGGTCTGCTGATACAACATCGCCCCGCCGATCACCATGATCTCGGGCACCGCGCCGGCGATCGCCAAGGCCTCGTCCAGCGACCGCGCCACCGCGCCACCGGGCGCGTGATAGGCGAGATCGCGGCTCAACACGATCATCCGGCGACCCGGCAGCGGCCGGCCGATGGATTCCCAGGTGCGCCGGCCCATCAACAACGGCTTGCCCATCGTGGTCTGCTTGAAAAAGCGCAAATCCGCCGGTAAATGCCAGGGCAGGCGGTTGTCGCGGCCGATGACCCGGTTGCGCGCCAGCGCGGCGATGAGGGCAAGTGACGAGATCATTTCGGCGCCGGCGGCAGGTTGACCGCAGGGACGCTCCAGACCGGTGCGTCAGGTTCGTCCAGCCGGATGGCGGTCAGCCGGTTGCCCCAGACGCAGCCGCTGTCGAGCGCGTAGATACCGGGCGCGCGATAGTAGCCCAGCGCCGCCCAGTGGCCGAACACGATGTTGAGATCGGCGTTGCGCCGGCGCGGCACCGCGAACCACGGCAGCAGGCCCGGTTCCTGACTGCCAGGCGGCCCCTTCTCGGAGAAGGACAGCGTACCGTCCGCCGTACAGAATCGCATTCGAGTCAGAGCATTAACGGTGAAGCGCAGCCGGTCGTAACCGACCAGATCGTCCTGCCAGCGGCGTGGTTCGCCGCCGAACATCCGCCCCAGGAATGCCTCGCCATCCGGTCCGCGCAGCGTCGCCTCCACCTCGGCCGCACCGCGGCGCGCCAAGGCCAAATCCCACTGCGGCGGCAGGCCGGCGTGAACCAGGGTGAAGCCGAGTGCGGGGTCGTGATGAAGCAGCGGGCAATGGCGAAGCCAGTCCAGCAATTCGTCGCGGTCGGGCGCATCGAGAATGGAGTGAAAGGTATCCTTGCGCTTGGGTTTCACCTGACCGGCGGCGACCGCCAGCAGGGTCAGATCGTGATTGCCCAATACCACTATCGCCCGCTCGCCCAGCTTGCGGATCAGTCGCAACACCTCCACCGAGCGCGGCCCGCGGTTGACCAAGTCGCCGACCAGCCACAGGGTGTCGGCGGCCGGATCGAACCGCAGCAGGTCGAGCAGGCGCAGTAAAGGATCGTGGCAACCTTGAATGTCACCGATGGCGTAGACAGCCATGTTTAGTTCCTGGCCGGGGATTGGGTCACCGCCGGAGGTGGTGGAGGCAGTCGATCGAGAATGCGTCGGGCCACGCCCGGATAATCCTCGTCGAAGTGATGGTCGCCTGGCATCTTTTCGGCAATGACGCCCAGATCGGCCAGCTTCGGACAGAGCGCGCCTTCCTCTTCCGCGCCGTAAATGCACAGCCGCTTGAGCCCGCTCAGCTTTTCCACCTCCGGCCGCACCGGCCGGTCGCCTTCATCCGGTGCGTCGCTGATCCAGTGGCTCAGGCGGAACTCGAAGGAAGCGTGTTCGGACAGGCCCAGAAATGCCACCAGCTCGATCCGCTCGCGCAAGTCTGGCGGCAGGCGATTGACAGCGGCCGGCAGTACGTCCGCGCCGAATGAATAACCGATCAACACGATCCGGTCCTTTTTCCAAGCATTCAGGTAATGCCGCAGCACCCGTTCCAGATCCAGCGCCACCTCGTCCGGCCGGCGGGATTTCCAGAAATAACTCAGCGAATCCCAGCCCACCGTCGGCAGGCCGCTTTTCGCCAGTTCCGCCGTCACGGCCCGGTCGAGCAGCGCCCAGCCGCCATCGCCGGACAACATGACCGCGAACTGGGGCCGGTCGGGACCGCCGGTCACCAGCACCTCGGTGAGCGGCGCCCCGCTGACGCTGGCGTCGGGCTGTACTTGTTTGACGATGCTGGGGTCCAGCCATTGCAGCAGGGCGGAGACTTGCGGCAACCAGGTTTTGACGCCGTCGGCGCCGGGCACATCGGTCAAGCGGGCCAGTTGGATCGATTGGACGAACGGCTCGGCCAATTTGGCATCGCACGCCGGCCGATTCTGGAATACGAACCAGGTGGTCGGCAGTCGGACCACCGGTTTCAGACGCACGCCTTTATTATCCGGGAGCGCGGTGCTCTCCAGATTCGCCGGTCCCTTGCACGGCGATTTGCGCAGCGGCAGTTCCGGGCAGAAATCCACCGCCACTCCGGCATGAAACCGGTCGTCTGGTCCTTGGGCCAGCGCCGCGTAGGTCAACGTCGCACCGGCGCCGTAACCCAGCAGGATCGATGGCTGATGGGTTGCAATGGGGTAACGCTGCTCCATCAGCCGATTCAGCCGGTCGAGGTCCGCCGCCAGATCGGCGCAGGCGGCGTCTGACCGGTCGAGTCGAGCTAGATAGTCGTCCAGGTTGACGCCGGCCACCACGTAATCCAACTTCGCTGCGCTTCGCGCCACGGCGGCCAGTTCGGCATTCCAACCGCCGGTCCCGGACGCAAAGAGAATCACGCCCTTGGGTTCGTCAGCCATGGAATAGACAGCCAATTTGCCGAACGTGGGGTCGTCCAGCGTCTCCTCGGTCATCTCCGCCCCCGCGGCGACCGCCAACAGAGCGGTGGCCAGGCACAGTATTCGCGATAGCGTGCGCATGGGTTTATTCCATATTTGTCTCATTTTCCGATCACGCCCTTGAAGCCACCGGCGATCAGCGCCGTCAGGTCCGTCAACACTCGCGGCAAGGTCATGCCGCCCGGCGCCGCAAATTGTAAAACGTCTCGCCGCCGCCAAACACCAGCGCGCCGAACCGGTTCCACAACGGCGCGAAACTGCGATTCTGCAAACCGGCCAGCGGCGACATGCCGAGATTGAACCAGCCGTAGCTCAGGCCCCAACTCGAATACAGCCGGTAGCGCAGCGAACTGGAGGTCAACACCGACAGCCCGACCGAATTGCTGAAAGCGTAGCTGAGCAGGGCGGCGAAGCCGACCTTGGGCCAAGGCAGCGGCCGGCGAATATAGCGCAGCGCCAGCCAGTCGTAGCCGGTGGTGACGAGATAGCTGAGTCCCGTGGCGAGCAACGCGGCAGCCAGTTGCGAATGCGGCAGTCCTCTCAGATAAGCCACCACGTCCTGGTAACGGTACTGGGTCAATGCCTGATGCAGTACCCACAACGCGGCGACGAATAACACTAAACCGATGAGCGGACCGGCGAAACGGGCAAACAGCATCCTCATGGTAATTGCAGGATGGCGTCCCGGTTGGTCCAGGACGCGACTCGGGCGGCAGCCACGGCTCGCGGCAGCCATTCATACTCGCTGTGTTCGGCGGGGTTCAGCACGATGGGTCGACGCTCCGGCAGCAAGACCCGGAATACGTGCTCGACATTCTCCGTGGTATCCGGCGCGTAGCGATGCCGCCAGGGGGGTAGAATCGGAAAGCGGTTGATCGTCCCGCAACCGACCACCATCACCTCGTCGCCCAGACCGGTTTCCTCGTAAAGCTCCCGCCGCGCCGCGTCCAGCGGGTCGATTTCCTCCCAGCGCAGACTGCCGGTCACCGACTGCCAGAAATCGGGCGGCTGTTGCCGAAGCAGGAGCAGCACCTCGCCAGTCGCCGTGTAGACCACCACCAGCACCGACTCGGGACGCTTGCAGCGGGACGAAATCCCCCCGCCGCCAGGGCGGCGCCCCCCTTTCTCAAAGGGGGGATGGGGGGGATTTCCGGAAGGCGGCTCGGCGGGCGCGCTCACACCCACGCTCAGGGCACGCGGCGCAGGCGGATGTTGAGATCGCGCAACTGCGCTTCCGTGACCGGCGCCGGCGCCTGAGTCAGCAGGCAGGCGGCGGTTTGAGTCTTGGGGAAGGCCATCACGTCGCGGATGGACTTGGCGCCCGCCATCAGCATCACCAGCCGGTCCAGACCGAAGGCGATGCCGCCATGCGGGGGACAACCGAACTTGAGCGCATCCAGCAGGAAACCGAACTTGGCGCGGGCCTCCTCGGAACCGATGCCGAGCAGTTCGAATACGGCGCTCTGCATCTCCTGGCGGTGAATACGCACCGAGCCGCCACCGATTTCGGTGCCGTTCAACACCATGTCGTAGGCCCGCGACAGACAGTGTTCCGGATTGGCGCGCATCTCGGCGGGGTCGTCGATACGCGGCGCGGTGAAGGGATGATGCAAGGCGTTCCAGCGCTGGTCCTGCTCGTCCCATTCGAACATCGGGAAGTTGACCACCCACAGCGGCGCCCATTCGCCGTTCAGCAGGCCAAGATCGAGTCCGACCCGCAGCCGCAGCGCGCCCAGGGCGTCGTTGACCACCTTGACCGAATCGGCGCCGAAGAAGATCAGGTCGCCATTCTCCGCGCCGGTGCGGGTGAGAATCTTGGCCAGCACTTCGTCGGGCAGGAATTTGACGATGGGCGATTGCAAGCCTTCGCGGCCGGCGGCCACGTCGTTGACCTTGATGTAGGCCAGCCCCTTGGCCCCGTAACGGCCGACGAACTCGGCGTACCCGTCAATTTCACGGCGAGGCAACTTGCCGCCATCCGGCACCCGCAGCGCCGCCACCCGGCCACGCGGGTCCTGGGCCGCGGCGGCAAACACCTTGAATTCGACGTTCTCCATCAAATCCGATAGCTCGGTCAGTTCCAGCGGGATGCGCAAATCCGGCTTGTCGGAACCGTAGCGCTGCATCGCCGTTTCGTAGGGCATCCGGGGAAACGGGTTAGGCAGCTCGACGCCCAGGACTGCCTTGAACATCTGGCGAATCATTTCTTCCACCAGGTCGGTAATAGCCTGCTCGTCCATGAACGAGGTTTCGATATCGAGCTGGGTGAATTCCGGCTGGCGGTCGGCGCGCAGGTCCTCGTCGCGGAAGCAGCGCACCACCTGATAGTAACGGTCCAGGCCGGCCATCATCAGCAATTGCTTGAACAACTGCGGCGATTGTGGCAGGGCGAAGAAGCTGCCGGGATGGGTGCGGCTGGGCACCAGATAATCGCGGGCGCCTTCCGGAGTGGCCTTGGTCAGCATCGGGGTTTCGATGTCCATGAAGCCGTGCTGCTCCAGAAACTGGCGTAGCACGCTGATGACGCGGGTGCGCAGCCGCAGCCGCTCCTGCATCACCGGCCGGCGCAAGTCGAGATAGCGGTAGCGCAACCGCACCTCCTCAGAGGTGTCGTCGTCGTCCAGTTGGAACGGCAGCGGCTCGGAACGATTGAGGATTTCCAACTCGCGAGCCAGTATCTCCACCGCGCCGGTGGCCAGGTTGGAATTCTCGGTGCCCTCGGGCCGCCGGCGCACCCGCCCGACCACGCGCAGCACGTATTCGTTGCGAACCCGCTCGGCGCTGGCGAAGGCGTCCGGCACGTCGGGATCGATGACCACCTGCACCAAACCCGCACGGTCGCGCAGGTCGATGAAGATCACCCCACCATGATCGCGGCGGCGATGCGCCCAACCGCAGAGGGTGACATCCTGATCGAGCAGGGCTTCGGTAACTTGGCCGCAATAGTGGCTGCGCATGGTGTCTGGTTTCCGTCGAGCAAGGCAAAATTCCAAGGGAAGCGAGAAGCTCAGCGCATCGGAATACGCCGATTTCAAGGGCGGGAATGTTACGGATTCAGGCCACGAGCCGCAACCTTGGCCGTGGCGGTTTAGGGCTGTCGTATCATCTTATGTCAAGTGGAACATGGAACACCTTAAAGTACTTGAGACATTGCATTGCGCTTGCTACAATTCGCTATCAGAATTATTGGATGCTTGAAAGCAGGATTAATAACGATAAAGATCTATTTTTACGGCAAGGAGCATGGTTTTTCACACTTGGGTATCATTACCGTCGGCGCGGAAAGGACATGCAACATCGATTATCTGAAAAAAATACCTCATATTGCATGATCCGAGTTGCCGTGACCGTGCTGACGGCATCCGCCTTCCGTGGTGGCGTAATTGGAAAGTCTTGGTGGTATATGGTGGGCGGCATCTTGCTCTATTATATTGCCAACCAAGCCTATACGTATTTAGTCTTTACCAAGCAGTATACGACTGGCTCGCCGATCGACATCGGCTGGCTGTTGGGGTTCGGGCTGATTGCCTTGGCTGCGGTGATAACCCGCAATATGCTACAGGAAGGCTAGGGTTGCGATTGTTCTAGATGAGAATTTCACCGAGAGGATTTACTGATGGCAGAGCAAGATTGGATTATCGAGAATGACTTGGACGACCAGGAAAGACGCCAGTACGAGCGTTACGCTACCGACTTCTATCTGTGTGTCTATGAAAAAGACAAAACCTCGCCGCTCGGTCAAGTGGTTGATATAAGCCTTGGCGGGCTACAGCTAGTCAGTAGCGAACCCATTCCCACGAATAAGCATTTTGATCTCTGGATGGATGTCTCCATGGAGAGCGGCAGGCGCGAACAGGTTGTTTTCACAGCGAAAAGCGTCTGGGGTCGCGAGGATGAAGACAATGATGATTCGTACAACACCGGGTTCCAGTTCTTGAACCTGACTCCAGAAGCGCTACAGAGTATGCAAAGTATTATTGATGAATTAGGCGCGTGATGGGGTATGGGCGGGATTTGAACTTCACAACAAACCGCCGGTGAAGATGTGTGGCAAATCCAGAATGGGAATCGGGTCGTCGCCCCGCTTGAAACAGGAAATCGCCAAGGTTCGCCAGTGGCCTAGCCGTTTGGGCAATGCGCAGGCTTGTTCGTCGGCGACTCGCACCCGCGCTGGAATGCCCGCCAGCAGCAACGCGCCATGCTCGGGCTTCATCCCCGGTTGCATCTGGTAGGCGAACACCCCGGCCAGCGTCCGTTGGCGTTGCGCCGGTTGTTTTTGCAGCCAGGCAGCCAAGTCCATCGCCGGCAACACGGTGTCGTTCCAAACCAACACCTGCCGGCAGTAGTACGGGCTGCACGGCACCTCCAGCAGCATCGGTGCTTCGATCAGATGCACCAACTCCAACTCGCCCACGGCGGCAAGCAATTGACTGTCTAACGCCAGCATCCAGGCGGTGCTTTCCCGAGGCGCGCTTTCAGGCATCGGCATTCTCCACCACAGCAGCAAGCAAGGCCGCCAGATGTTCGGTGGTGGTCGCGCTGCCCAGTCCGTTGTCCAGCAAGACCAGCGCCCGGATAGGAGAATCCGGCAGTGCCATGCAAGCCGGCAATGCCAGTAATCGGGGCGATCCCACCAACACTTCAACCCCGTCGCAGACCAAACCGAAGCGGTCGGCGCCGTTGTTCAGCAACAGGCAGATCCGGCAACGATCCGGCACGTGCGGCAGGATCTGCAATTCGCCGGACAGGCAGTACACGGGCCACCACTCGCCCTCGAACGCAACGGCGCCGATGCTGTGCGGAGCCTGTACCTCCCGGTCGATCTCCAGAAGCGACTCCAACGACTGAATTTCCGCTTGCGGCAGTAGCCATTTGCGTCCGTCCAGGGCCACCACGGCGAACGCCTGCGTCTCTCGAAGATCGGCCAACCCCATTTGAGCGCGCCCGTTCATTTGCGCCGCAACAGTTTGTTGATTTGTTCGAGTAGGTTCTCTTCCATGAACGGCTTGGTCAGGTAGGCGTTGACGCCCTCCCTCTGGGCCTCGCGCCGATGTTTCTCGGTGGAACGCGAGGTAATCATGATGATGGGCAAGTCGCGGGTAGCCTGGTTGGCGCGCAGATGCGCGGTCAATTCCAGACCGTTCATGCGCGGCATCTCCAGATCGGCCAGCACGAGGTCCGGCCGCTTGCCTTTGATGACATCGATCGCCTCCAGACCGTCGCGAGCGGTGCGCACTTCGAAGCCGGCATCCTGAGCGAATTGCGCCAGCGAACGGCGGGCGCTCAGCGAGTCGTCCACCGCCAGCACGAACTGGCGTTGGACGGTGGGCGCGGCGGGCGCCGCCGCTCGGGCGGCCATTAGCGACTCGCCCACCGCCGGGGCACGCAAGAGTTCCGGCAGGTCCAGCACCGGCACCACGCTGCCATCGCCCAGGATGGTGGCGCCCACGATGCCATTGAGCTTGGGAATGTACTGACCCAGGCGCTTGACCACCAGCTCGCGGCTGTCCAGGATTTCCTGCGCTAGCACGGCGCGAATATTGCCGGTCTCCTCCCGCACCAGCAACACGGGCGGCGTGCCGCGACCCTGCGCGCGGTGGTCCGGCGGCAAATTGAGCAACGTGTCCAGGGAGGTGAGTTCGTAGACGTCATCGCCCATCTGAAAGGTCGTGGCTTTGCCTAGCTTCTGGATCTTGCCGACACCGGAATAGAGGATCTGCTCGATGCCACGGTCGGAGAGGGCGATCATCTGATTGCGCATGCGCAACAGCAAGGCATGGGTGGAGATCAAGGTCACCGGCAGCCGCAACTCCATCAAACAGCCTTGGCCAGCCTTGGTCTGGATGCGCAGCGAACCTTTCATGTCCAACAATCGGCTGTAGACCACATCCATGCCGATGCCACGGCCC
Organism: uncultured Gammaproteobacteria bacterium; assembly: GCA_963719395.1. Taxonomy (GTDB): domain Bacteria; phylum Pseudomonadota; class Gammaproteobacteria; order Competibacterales; family Competibacteraceae; genus Contendibacter. The sequence continues at coordinate 68,982 of CAVRCC010000011.1, forward strand.
GAGGTCTGGGTGGTTTCGCCGCGAGTGGAAAAGCCTGGCAACAGAATCAACCGGGCCAGTTCATCGTCCGCTAGCAGCTTATCGGAAGCGAGCAAGCCGCGTTCCACCGCCGTTCGACGAATCGCCGCCAAATCCAGTCCGGCGCCGTCGTCCTGGCAACGGATGGCGATGTTGTTGCCCTCGCGCATGAAGCTGAGTTCGATGCGCCCGACCGGATGTTTGCCCAGGCGCTTGCGCTGGTCCGGCGGCTCGATACCGTGGTCCACGGCGTTGCGCAAGATGTGCATCAACGGATCGACCATATCGTTCAACACGTTGCTATCCACCAGCGTACCCGTGCCGCGCACCACCAGTTCCGCCTCCTTGTCCACCAACCGGCAGGTCTGACGCACGCTGCGCTGCAAGCGTGGCACTACCGTTTGGATCGGCACCATGCGCGTGCGCAATACCGCTTCCTGGTTGTCCCGGTGCAGGCGGCCTTGATCCACCAGCAAGGCATTCAGCGCCGCCAGGTTATCCTCGATGCCGCGGCCCAACTCACGGGTGTCGGTAACCGCTTCCACCAACCGGTGCGTGACGGTGTTGAGTTCGTTGTACTGCTCCAGTTCGAGTGGATCGAAATCACCGCGTTGCATCGACTTGGCCAGCGGCGACGATACATTGCGGACATCGACCAACTGCTCCAGCTCGGCGGTCAGTTGCTGGAATAAGCGGTTTTGCCCCACCACCGCGCGGGTCTGGGCGATCGTATTGCGAATCCGTTCCTGGATCTGGCCGGTGAGGATGATGCTCTCGCCCACCAGCCGCAACACATCGTCGACCAGATGGGCGGGGACTCGCAGTGTCACTTCGGGGGCCGAAGCGGCCTCTAGCTGCGCTGCCGTCGGCGCTGTTTCGGGCTGTTCGGTGGACTCCGGTCGAGCAGCCACCGCCGGCGGCGCTTCATCGCCAGTCGGTATTCCGGTGCGGTCGATGCGGTTGGCCCAGTCCAGTACCTCTTGCAGCACGGCGAGCGCCTGCGACGGCGGCGCGCTCATGCCGAGCAACGCTTCGCTCATGGTTTCCAGACAGTCGGCCGCAGTCAGCAAGGTCTCGGCCAGTGGCCGGTTGGGCAGCGCGCCATGCTTGGAGAGCGCTTGTAAAATGTCTTCCATGTGGTGGGTCAGCGTGGCGATGCCGCGCACCCCGACGGTGTTGCCGGCGCCCTTCAGGGTGTGGGCGATGCGCTGCGCCACTTCCACGTCCTTGAGATTGCCATCGCCAGCGGCCAACCGCTGGATAGCAGCGGAAAAATCGGCAGCTTGGAGAGGCAGTTCCTGCAGCAGGCCATCCAACAATTCCTGATTGACATCGGCCGGCAGCACCAGCGACACATCTTCGGGTTGCGCCTGCCGCGGCCGGGCTTCCGCTTCCGTCTCTTCGGTGACCAATCTCGGCGCGACCAGCAGGTCGACGAGCGGAGCCGCGTCCGCTATCGCCAACGGTTGCGGCCAATGAGGATCCTGCAGGTGGTTTACCAGGGCGGCGCAGACCGAGCGGTCGTCCAGCGCTTGCAGATAATTGATCGCCAGATCGGGCCAGGTTTCGACCACCCGCCGCTGTTCCGCATTGAGTGGGCTGTCCAGGACAGCCAAGTTGCTCAGATTAGACTGCAAACAGACGCAGACCTGGTGGAAACCCGTGAAGCCAATGGAGCCCGAAGCATCCCCCAAGCGCTCCAAGTTTTCGGCATAGCTTGATAATGCTTCACTCCGGGCAGCAGGTGTGCTGTCGGCAGCCGTCACTAAGGCCAGAATTTCATCGGCGGCTTCGGCGAGCTGAACGATTTCCGCGCACAGAATTTCCAGCAGCTCTTGCTTGGCGTTGGCTGAGCTGGCTGTCGCCGAGGCGGCTTCTTCCTCTTCCTCTTCCTGTTCTTCCTCTTCCTCTACTTCTGCCTCTTCTACCTCTGCCTGTTCTTCTTCTACCTCTGCCTCTTCTGCCTCTTCTGCTTGTACCTGCTCTTGTTCCTGTACCTGTACCTGCTCTTGTACCTGCTCTTGTTCCTGTACCTGTACCTGCTCTTGTTCCTGTACTTCTTGTTCTTCCTGTACCTGTTCCTGTTCGTCTACCACCTGTTCGATGGTCGCTTTTTCTTCCTCGAAAACTGTTTCCGCTTCCGCCGTCTCGGTTGTTGCTTCGGTTTGCACCTCTGCGATAGCCGTTTCTGCTTCCGCATCTCCAGCAACCGTTTCCGCAAGGATTGCCGACTCTGCTTCAACTGTGCTGGCAGCAACGTCCGGTATCGCCTCCGTCGCGATCGCTACAACGGGTTCCCCAGGCTGCTCCATTTCCGTAGCCGCCCACGGTTCCACCCCTTCGACGGCTTCGGTGATCGCTTCCGATACCGCTTCGTAAACCGGCGGCGGTTTCACCGATTCGGGTTCGGTTGCGGCAACAACGGTCTCATCCCAAGGCTCCACGGTGGCTGGTTCGGGTTCCGTGGCGGCCAGCGTTTCCGGCGTTACGCTCGATTCCTCCTGCTCGGCTGCTAGCGCATCCGGCATCAGCAAATCGCGCAACACCCCGGCTTCCTCCTCGGACAGAGGTGTACTCCAAACCGGATTTCGCAGATGATCGAGCAACGCCTCACTGGCTTGCGGATCACTGGGAGAGATCAGATAACCGATGGCCAGTATCGGCCATTCTTCCAACCGTTCCCGCTCGGCGCCGCTCAGGTCTCGGCCGTGGATACCCCAATCCGCCAGTTTTTCCTGGAACAACAGACAGACATCCTGCAATCCCAGGAAACCGGCGCTACCGGCCGCCAGGCCGATGCGCCCTACCTGCTCGGCGTAACGGTGGATGCCTTCGGTGACCTCATCCCCATCAAGCATCTCCAGGATGCCGAGCACTTCGGCCACTTCCGCTTCTAACGCCGCGACGTGTTCTTCCGATACGAGCATAGCTGCTAAAACCCCTCTCGCAAGCAGCAGCAACCCTGTGGGGGCTGCTGTGGGCAGAGTAGATGCCGCCCCACTTACACCGGCAGCCGGAACACGCGCACGGAGCTCAACAAGTTTTTGGCGTACTCGACCAGATTGGTGGTCTGGACCGTCTGTTCCTGCAATTGTTGGCTGGTCTGGCGGCTGCTTTCCTGAATCTGCTGGGCACGGTCCACCATCTCGCCGCTGACGCGCGCCTGTTCCCGCGAGCGGGATGCAATCTGCTGCACGGCAGACCCCAATTCAGCGGTGGTTTCCTGGGTTCGCCTCATCTGCTCGCCAGCCTGTTCCGCCAGCCGGCTGCCATCCACAACTTGGCTGATGGCGGTGTTCATGGCATTCACCGTGTCCGCCGTCTCGATCTGGATATTGCTGACCAAGGTGGAGATTTGCGACGTTGCCTCGCGGGCGTTTTCCGCCAGTCGCTGCACTTCGTCGGCCACCACCGCGAACCCGCGTCCCGCTTCACCGGCCGACGCCGCGTGCATGCTGGCGTTCAACGCCAGGATGTGGGTGCGCTCGGCGATGGTGTTGATCAAGCTCACCACGCCGCTGATTTCCTGGGAGCGTTCGCCCAGTCGCTTGATACGCTTTTCCGTCTCGCGGATGGTGTCGCGGGTGGTGTTAATGCCGTTGACCGTACTGGTCACCGTCTGCAGCGCCGACTGGGTGGTTTTAATAGCGGTTTCGGCGGCAGCGTTGCACGCCTGCGCCAGTTCGGCGATATGCTGCATGGCATCGGCTGCGGAGGTCAGTTCGATGGCGGTCTGCTCCACCGCCTGGCGCTCGTTGTCGGCCACGATCATCACTTTGTCAGTTTGCGATTTCACCTTTTCGGAGGCGGTCGCCACATCCTCGGAGATACGGGTCACGTTCTGCAACACCTTGGAGGTCTCGTCGGTCAACAGATTTAACGCGTCGGCCACCGGTCCGGTCATGTCCTCGGTCACCGGCACCTTGACGGTCAGGTCTCTCTGGCTCAATTGGGACACGGCTTGCAGCAGGTTGATGACGGAGTCGTTCAGTTGTTCGTTTTGGTGTTCCGTTTCCACCAGGGCGTTCACGCGTTCGTCCAGCAACCGGTTGAATGACTGTCCCAAGAGGGTTAGCTCGTCGCCACCCGTCAAAGTGGTACGGACACTGAAATCGCCTGCGGTGACCGCCTGCACGGTCTCTGTCAAGTGGCGTAGCGGCGTTGTGATAGACCTGTAAATGTAAAATCCCAGCAAACCCACCAACACGATGCCGCCACCGCCCAGCACGTATAGTAAGGTTAGGAACTGATCGTTTGCTTGCGCGGTTTGTGCAAGGGCCTCTCGCGTTTCTTGCTGAGTGGCTGTCGTCCTGGCCTGCAGGGCGTTGAAGAAAGAAGTGGTCAAACCAGGTAGGTCGTTTTCCAGGAACAGGGCCAACCGGGTACGGTCTCGCCCCTTGAAGAGGTTCTGCAAATCCTCAAACGCTTTGGTGGCACTCTCCACTTCGGGGCCGAAGGTATCTAGTGTGACTTCCTTGCGATCCTGCTCTGCGGTGGCAAGATAGTCGTTCCAAATCCGCTCAAATTGAGGTTTGGCGTCCGTTACTTGTTGGCTGGCTTGTTCCCAGCTTAGCGTGCCGAGATTCGCTCCGTTAGCCAGATCCAGCAAACTCGTGCGGAAATTCGCAGACAAGGTAGTGAGGATTTCTGTTTCTTTCACTTGCTTTTCAATGCTAGAAAAGACTCTGTTGGCGGCAGAAAGACCCGTATAAGCGTCAATGCCGACAACCAACAGCACCGCCAATGGGACCAAAAGCAAAATAACGAGACGCGCACCGATTTTTAGATTACCCATAACTCATCCCTCGCCTTAAAGTAGCCTTAATATTTAGCTAAGAAGTTATTTGTTACTGCGGGCCTTCTTAGCCTCAACATAACTTAGTTTAACACCCACGACCAACACGCCAATCGCCTTATCATGATCGATCACAGGCGCAGAGATTTGGGTAGCAGCAATGCCGGTACTCTCATCCTGTTGAATTTTACCAATGAAAACTTGGCCGTTGCCGCCGTTGAAAGAAGCTGTCCATTTCTCTTCATCTCCTTGCCAGTAATCGCTGGTAGCGGGATAAGCAGCTACATTAGCTCCTTGATTGTCCGTCAAAAATGCCTCATTGAAAGTGGGGTTGGTTTCTATCCGATTTTTCAAGAATTCTCCCGCTACGCTTTCTTGTAAAGACAGCTTGAATGGGGTCAATTCCTTGGTACTGCTCCACTCCTGATCTCTTTGTTTAATTGTCTCTAAACTCAATTTTTCAGCATTTTGTTTCCGTACCGCTTCGACCAAAATTGAGTTGTTTGCAAAAATCCGAACAGCTTGAATCTTAGATTTGAGCAATTCTTGAATCTCACTATCAGTAAGCTGCTGCCCGAATACCGACAGTGGAGCGATAATCAGCGATAATACAACCGACGCTCTACGATACATCATAACCTCCTAGGTTGCACTCATTTCGTGCATAGGTGTGAATGGCGATTCGACCTCATGCTTCACTCGGAGTTTTTATCCTGGAGCACCTTTACCAGTTGCTGGGGCGTGATGGGTTTGAGCGCCCCACCGTCGAGATAGGTCAACTGAACCAAATCCGACCCTTGATTATCAGTGGTAAAGTCGAGTTTCAATCCACCGAGGTCGAAGGTTTGACCATATGCCGCTTTTAGGAAATTGCTGCGGGTAATATCACCTTTGATCTGGCGCGCAATGGCTAAGAACATCTTGCCGGCGATAAAACCCTCCAAAGATACATAACTTATTTGACCACCCAAGCTTTTGCGGGCCTCTTCCATGATCGGCAAGGAAGAATCCAAAGCAGGCACAACCTGAGTCATGATAACCCGGTCATTGACTTGGTGTTTAGCAAGAGCTTCGGTAAAGTTGCTGGCGCCGGTGAAGGATACCGCGCTGAAAATCCAGTTTTCACCCTTATAGCGAGCATACCCGATAAAACTGGCGATAGGCGCATAGGTTCCCACCGTCACCACCAGCCGGCACCGATTGCCAGAAATATTCTCCCAGCTTTTTAATGAGTTATAACCATCCTTTGCAATCAGGGCATTACGTGGATAAACGCCTACCGGTCCTATGCCGTTACGCGCCGGCGCTTCTCCCGGCAGAGCAATGATCTGCTCCAGCTTCTGGATCACTTCCGCCATGTTGGCTTGCTTCGCGAGCACCGCTTTGACCCCTAGCACCCCCGCCATGCCATAGGAATCGTTCTGGACATAGGCGCAGACTTCTTGGGGCTTCACCCCAGCGGCAAGCGCTGCTTCAATGATGCTGGCAGCTTCCTGCACATAGCTGGCACGAAAGTTGATAATGTCGCCAACGCCAGGTCGCAGCAATTCAGCGCCCGTAAAGAATCCAACAGCGGGAATCTTGTTTTCTGCAAGAATCGGCAAGGAGACTCTCGCAGTTGGCGTGCCCACATTTCCCAACATCAGAAATATTCCCTGCTCGATAAGCTGTTTGGTTGCCGTGACCGTATTTTCCGGCACATAGAAATCATTCATGGCGACAAATTCAATCGCACGGCCTTGTATTTGCTCACCCTTGAACGCGGCTTCCAGGCCTGCTTTCATGCCCAAACCCAGTCCTTTGGATTCACCTTCCAAATCCATTACCCCGCCGATTCGTATGCTGGAGCTAGTCACTCCAGCTTCATTTGCCAAGGCTTGAGCGCTGGCTGCTACCACTAAAATAACTAATAAATGCCGAAATACTGTCTTTACCCTGTGAAATACTGTCTTTACCCAGTTGTTATTGAAGCTTACTGGCCCTTGAATGAACATAGTCATAGTTATTCCTCTTTTGCCCGATGGAATAGTCCAAAAAAAGATTATGTCTTGGTTGCTCCACCAAGCTAAGCAGTGACTGTCATTTGTATAGGCAAGGGTGGCGGACGAACGAGCTTCTGCCCGAGCACGGACGCTGGAGCTACGATCAATAAAAACGCAAGCAATACTTTATGGTACATAATAATCTCCCACAGTTCAGACAGTTATGTCATCTTTTCGCAACGACATGGTTAACCAAAACGAGAACTCTCACAGCACGGGTAGAATCTGTCTTACGACAAATGTCCAATCTCGTATCTCGAAGCCGCGACAGGCGTTCCTGATCGCGGTACCCACCATGCAAGTCCGTTGGCGGTGCTGATTCGCGTCACAACGCAGGCTTTCCGCGCGGCGCGGTCGGAAATCAGGCTGTTCCAACATGTTGACCGAGTGCTTCAAAGAAACCCTGATGATCAAATTCCAGCCATACGAGATCGTCTTGGACATAGGCTTGGGCGACATGGGCTCGCAACGCGGCGGGTAATGGCGGCAACCGGGGGAGGGCTTGCTTGGTGACCGCCACCCGGGGTAGTCCGTCGATCAGAACGCCTACCGCCTTCTCACCCTGATCCAAAATCAGCAACCGGCGTTTCTCTTGAGTCTTGTCGTCTTTCAATTCCAGAAACAGTTTCACGTCGAACACCGGCACCAGATTGCCGCGCAGGCTGACCAACCCCACCAACCAGGATGGGGTATTAGGCAGCGGATAAACCGGCACCTGTTCCAGCACCTCGCTAACCGTATCCTGGCCGACCAGCAAGCCGATGCCGCCGATCCGAAAACCGTACCGCGCGCGCTGGCGTTCGACCGAGGCAATACCGATCCCCATGCCGCGCGGCGGTTTGAAACGGTTGAGCGCCGCACTGGGATTGAGCCAGCGCCGGGGAGTTCCAGCGGTCTTATTGTTCATGGTCATTCGGAGGAACGGACAGTTTTACAAAAGAGCCTTCAGTTGGTCGATGATGGCGTCGGCCGTGTAGGGCTTGGTGACGAACGCCTTGCCGCCCTGCATTTGCGCCCAGAGACGGTCCGCCTTTTGGTTCTTGCTGGTAACGAACACGACCGGGATACTCTTGGTGACGGCTTCATTACTCAGCAAACGGCAAGCAGCGTAACCATCCATGTCCGGCATGATGATATCCATGAAAATCAGATCGGGTTTTTCCTCCTTGGCTTTCTCGACGGCTTCCTTGCCATTGGCTGCGGTGACCACGATACAGCCAGCCTCGGTCACGATGTTTTTGATGTTCGCCAGATCGGTAGGAGAATCATCAACCACGAGAACTTTCTTTACAGACATGAACATATCCTCATTGCAAGATTTACATCATCATTCTTAAATCGGGTGTACGCTTAAAATTTCGCTCTAGGGTAAGCTACGAAAATTTCAAGTATTTTTTGATGACCTTTTCGAAAGAAGATTGCTTGACGGGTTTGGTCAAATACGTATCGCATCCGGCCAAGGCACCCTTGATCCGGTCGAAAGGCGATGATTTGCTGGTCAGCATGACGACCGGCGTTTCCTTCTTGGCTTTATCTTTTTTGATGGTCTTGCAAATTTGATAACCATCGACGCCCGGCAACATGACATCCAATAAAATCAGGTCATATTTCTTGTGGGCCAGCAACTCAAACGCTTTTTCACCAGACTCGACCGCATCAACCTGGACGCCAAACAGTTTCAACTCCATTTCGATCTGTTTTCTGATCGTGCTGCTATCGTCCACCACCAGCGCCGTTGGAACCGATTCCACGGTTTCCGCGACAGGTGGTGGCTGTTGCTCGCCGATGACGCGCTCTTGAGCGGAACTCGTTGGTATTTGAGTCGCGACTTGATCCAATACGCTGAGGACACGGGTAGCGACAAAAGGCCTACGAATGCAATAAGCCAGTGTCATCCGACGGCGCTGCCTTCGTGACCATCACGGTCGGTGGGCTTGCTCCGCCCTGGCGGGGTGGCGAGGGTTCGCTCGTTCCGGCGCCGAGAGAGGCGCGCCATTCCGCCATAGCCTTGGGATCGTCCGCGTCGACGAGCACGATTTGGCTGGCCTGGTCGGCTGAAGCTAGCGCATAGGTGTGGGCACGGTATAAAGAGAGCTTAAAGATATTTTTCAAGACACTCCGCTCATACTCGGGAATCCCGAACATGGCGATTGCAAAAAGTTTCTTATCACTCATACGATACCCCGGCTAACCTCACTAGTCCTTGAGAACTTCATTATTAGAGATGTTCCCAAATAATTTTATTGATTATTTTCAATATATTAGGAAGTAGCTATAAAAAAATAATTAATTTTATCAAGGAGTTGATTTTTATTTTTTTAATCAGCCACGCTTTCAAGTATTGCCATCAAAACTTTCGCTTATGGGCTGTTTTTCTACCATATATAGGAGTTTATTGATCAGATTTACACTGTATATGGTAGCCAAGCAAAAGTCCTGGCTATTAAGTTCCGGAACCACTTCATGAAAATATGGCTGACCAGGTTATTTTAATGGTAGCTGGCCTGTTCAACCTCAAAAATGGCTATTCTGTTCAATAGGTTATGATGCTTATTTGGGAACAAGTTTATTGATTATCAAATTTTCAGTTGCCTAGGAATGAATTGTAGGTCAAGGATGCGGTTGATTCCAGACAAGGGAAAAACTACGTTTTAACGTCGTGCTTTCCGTCGTTCACGCGTAAGCGGAAATCCAGTAACAGTATGAAAAAAATTGAATATCCGCATCGATGGGCGCAACGCCGATGGCTGTTTTGCGTAAATCTTGAGACTTTGAGGCCAGCCATTTAAAATTTAACTATTATAAATCAATTATTTATAGCCAATGCTTGCGTAAAAGGCCAAAAAAGTATTTCATAATCAATTGGTTGCGTTAAAACTTAACAAAACAAATCGACTTTGGGGCCTTAAGCCATGGACGAAGTTTGACAGAAAACTCACGAATTTGGAAGCTATAATTTACATTTGTCTTCCCCGCCCCAACGACGGGGAGGCCGGCGTGCGGCGATCAGCCGGTCGACGCCGGAGTTGGGCATGCCCCACAGCCGCCGGCGCCAGCGACGGCGGGCGCGGGTTTGCTCTCGCTCGGCGGGGCGCTGTCCTCCTTGGCGACATTCCTCTTCTTGTCGCCGCTCTTGAAGTCGGTTTCGTACCAGCCGCTGCCCTTGAGCCGGAACCCGACCGCGGAGATCAGCTTCTTAAGCTCCGGCTGGCCGCAAGCCGGACAGTCGCTCAGTTCGGGGTCGCTGAGTTTCTGCATCACTTCCAGTTCGTGGTCGCAGGACTGGCAACGATATTCGTAAATCGGCATAACGGACCTCGCAAACGAATGGAACGGTAGGGAATTCGCTGGCATTGTATGGGGATGATGGGGCGTGTTTTCAAGGTCTTTCCCCCAAGACCGCTGTGATTGCGATTAAACTCATCGCCATGTTGCCAAACATCCGCTGGTTGTTCGCCGTTCTGCTTGCCCTGTGGCTATCCGGTTGCGGCCCCGCGCCCGACCGGACGGTCGTGGTGGAATTTTGGGCGATGGGCCAGGAAGGCGAGCAGGTCAAGACGCTGCTGCCCGAGTTCGAGCGCCGCTATCCCGGCATTCGGGTGCGGGTGCAACAGATTCCCTGGAGTGCGGCGCACGAGAAGCTGCTGACCGCCTACGCCGGCGACACCATGCCGGACCTGTTCCAAGTCGGTAATACCTGGATTCCCGAATTCGTCGCCCTGCGCGCCATCGAACCGCTGGATCAGCGGCTACGGGCCTGGCCGGAGGCGGCGTTGAACGATTACTTCCCCGGCATCCTCGCCACCAACCGGCTGGACGGCCGGACCTACGCCCTGCCCTGGTACGTGGATACCCGGCTGTTCTTCTACCGAACCGATTTGCTGGCCGCCGCCGGTTTCACCGAACCGCCCACGACCTGGGAGGGGTGGTTGCAAGCCATGACGCAGCTCAAGGCGACCCGCGACGGGGAGCGCCACGCCATTTTGTTGCCGATCAACGAATGGCAACTGCCGGTCATTCTCGCCCTGCAACGCGGCGCGACTCTGCTGCGCGACCACGACCAGTACGGCGATTTCCAGGATCCGCGCTTTCGCGAAGCGTTCCTGTTCTACCTCCGCCTGTTCGAGCAGGGACTGGCGCCGCCGGTGGGTAACACTCAGATGGCCAACCTTTATCAGGAATTTGCCAAGGGCGCATTCGCGGTCTACGTCAGCGGACCGTGGAACATCGGCGAATTCGGGCGCCGGTTGCCGGCGGCGGTGCAACCGCACTGGAGCACCGCGCCGCTGCCAAACTTTGCCGATTCCCCTCCTGTCAAGGGGGAGGGCTGCGAAGCAGCGGAGGGGTTAACCACCCCGGCGCTTCGCGCCACCCCTCCTTGTCAAGGAGGGGAACAAGAGGGTCGCGAAGTGGGTGCATCGCTGGCCGGTGGCGCCAGCCTGGCGCTCGGCCGAACCTCGCCGCGCCGGGACGCGGCCTGGAAGCTGCTGGAATTTCTGGCCGAACCGGAACAACAGGCACGGTTCTATCAACTGACCGGCGATTTGCCCGCCCGGCAGTCGGCCTGGTCCGATCCGGCGCTGGCCGGCAACCGTTACGCTCAGGCATTCCGGCGACAGCTTCAGCAAGTTCGCGCGACGCCGCCGATTCCCGAATGGGAACGCATCGCCAACAAGCTGGCCTATCACGCCGAACGGGCCATTCGCCAACAGGTCAGCGCCGACGAAGCGCTGGCGGCGCTGGACCGGGACGTGGACCAAATTCTGGAAAAACGCCGCTGGCTGCTGAGCCGGGGAGTGACGCCGTGACCGGTTCCGAACGCCATGCCACCCTGAGCGCCGGGATTTTTCTCGCGCCGGCGCTGCTGCTGATCGCGGTTTTCTTTTTCCTGCCGATTCTGGCGGCGCTGCTGCTGAGCTTCACCGATTTCGACATCTACGCGCTGGGCGATCTCGACCGGCTGCGCTTCGTCGGGTTCGCCAACTACCTGAACCTGTTGCAAAGCCCGCTGTTCTGGACCGCGCTCGGCAACACCTTCTATTTTGTAATCGTCGGTGGCCCGCTGTCGGTGGCGATCTCGCTCGGCGCGGCGCTGCTGGTAAACGCCCGTCTGACCCGTTTCCCCGGCTTGTTTCGCGCCGCGTTCTTTCTGCCGGTGGTCACGACGCTGGTGGCGGTGGCGGTGGTGTGGCGCTACCTTTACCACCCTCGCTACGGACTGCTGAACTACGGTCTGAGTCTGTTGGGCATCGAACCCATCGACTGGCTGGGCGATCCGGCTTGGGCGATGCCGGCGATCATTCTGATGGCGGTGTGGAAGAATTTCGGCTTTAACATGATCATCTTCATCGCCGGTCTACAGAATATTCCGACCTCGCTTTACGAGGCGGCGCGACTCGATGGCGCCAATGCTTGGCGGCAGTTCCGTTACATCACCCTACCCTTGCTGGGTCCGACCTTCCTGTTCGTGGCGCTGATGACCATGATCGGCTATTTTCAGGTGTTCGCCGAACCGTATGTGATGACCCAGGGTGGCCCGGCCAACCGCACCCTCAGCGTGGTGCTGCTGATGTACGAGGAAGGCTTCCGCTGGTGGAACATGGGCTATGCCTCGGCGGCGGCGTTCGTGCTGTTCGTGCTGATCCTGGCCGGGACCGTGTTGCAATTGAAGCTGCGGCGGGGAGAACCGTCATGAATCGGCTGCTCCATCGTCTGCTCCCCGCCCTGCTACTGTACGGCGCGCTGGCGGTGGGCGTGGCGCTGACCCTGCTGCCGTTGCTGTGGATGTTGGCGGCGTCGCTGATGCCCGCCGGCGAGGCCAACAGCTATCCGCCGCGCCTGTGGCCGAGTACGGTCACGTTCGAGCATTACGCGGCGCTGTTCACCCGCCTCGATCTGGGCCGCTATCTGCTCAACAGCGCCCTGCTGGCCGGCGCGGTGACCGTCATCGCCCTGTTTATCAATTCCATGGCCGGCTACGCCTTCGCCAAGTTCCGCTTCCGTCATCGCGACCGGCTGTTCCAGGGCCTGCTGGCGGCGATGGTGATTCCCGCCCAAGTGGCGATGTTGCCGCTGTTTCTGCTGCTCAAGCAGTTCGGGTTGATCAACACCTACTGGGGAGTGATCATCCCCGGCATGGCCAGCATCTTCGGCATCTTCCTGATCCGCCAATACCTGCTGGCGATTCCCGACAGCCTGCTGGATGCGGCGCGGATGGACGGCGCCGGCGAGTTCCGCATCTACTGGTCGCTGATCCTGCCGCTGTGCCGACCCATTCTGGTGACGCTGGCGATTTTCACCTTTCTCGGCGCCTGGAACGATTTCATGTGGCCGCTGATCGTGCTGACCGACAGTTCGATGTACACCCTGCCGGTGGCGCTGGCCAATCTGCTGGGCGAGCACGTGCAGGATACCGAACTGATGATGGCCGGTTCGGTGCTGACCGTGCTGCCGGTGATGCTGCTGTTCGTGGCGCTGCAGAAGTACTACATCGCCGGGATCATGCTGGGAGGGATGAAGGGCTAAAACCGAAGGGCGCCAAATCCAGGGTCGTCCTGCTCGTTTCCGCCTCGCCTTCGGGTCCATCAGCCCACCCTTTATTCCCGCCCGCCTGGAGAGCCTTCCATGCGCTTCTTCAACACCGCCGGCCCTTTTCATCAACCCAAGCCTGGCGACGCATCCAGGATAGTCGTGGGGTTCTTACCCGACTTTTGCGACAACCGCACGGTGTTGCTGGTCGTGCTGATCGTCGAATTGCTGGCCTTCGTGTTGGCGCTCAACCAAAGCCGCACGCTGGAAAGCTTCTGGACCGAACTGGCGCTGATCTCCCTGTTCATGCAATGGGTGGCGCTGGTGGTGGCCCTGGTGTTGTGTCGCTGCCGCCGCTGGCTGGCCCGCTGGCGCCCCCTCGCCGTCACTCTGACCACCTTTGGCATTATCCAACTGATCACGCTGCTGTGCTCCCTGTTGGCGTTGCGGCTGGTCGCCGATGCCAGCGTTGGCCCAAACCCATCGGCCGCGCTGCCGGTCAGCGTCGGCCATCAGGCCATCAGCGGCATCATCACCCTGCTGGCGTTGCGCTATTTCTACGTGCAACACCAGTGGAAGCAGCAGATCCAGGCCGAGGCCCGTGCCCGCTTGCAGGCCCTGCAAGCGCGGATTCATCCGCATTTCCTGTTCAACACCCTCAATACCATCGCCAGCCTGATCCACGGCCGGCCCGACCAGGCCGAACAGGCGGTGCTTGCTCTGGCCGACCTGCTGCGCTGCACGCTGGCCCAGCGCGAGACCATCACCCTGCGCGAAGAACTGGAACTCACCCGCCACTATCTCGCCATCGAGAGCCTGCGGCTGGGCGACCGACTGCGGGTGGACTGGCGGCTGGATTCCGATCTACCGCTCGATCTGCCGATACCCGCCCTGCTGTTGCAACCGCTGGTCGAGAACGCCATCCATCACGGGATTCAGCGCCTGCCGGACGGCGGAGACTTGACCGTCCACATCGAGCGGCGAACCCATGACTTGCGAATCACCGTCGTCAACCCCCGCCCGGCCCCCGACGGCAAGCCGCGCGGTTCGGGCCAGCGCCTCGCTCACGACAACATCCGGCAACGACTGCAACTGGCCTATGAGAGTCTCGATCCATTGAACATCGTCGAGACGCCCGATCATTACCAGGTCACGTTCACCCTGCCGCTGCCGGTCAGACCCGCGGCGGGTTAACGGTGTCGGGTATCGCTACCTCGCGTCTGCTACACTTGCGGGATGGATTTCCATGCTGGCATTAACTCATGAACGTCCTGATCGTTGACGATGAGCCTCCCGCTCGCGACCGATTGCGCGAACTGCTCAACCGCCTGCCCGATTACGAACTGTGTGGGGAGGTGGGCAACGGGGTGGAAGCGCTGCGGCTGGCCGCCAGCGTGCAACCCGACATCGTGCTGCTCGATATCCAGATGCCGGGCTTGGACGGGCTGGAAACCGCGCGCCAGTTGGCGCAATTAGCCCAGCCGCCCGCGATTATCTTCGTCACGGCCTACAGCGACCATGCGCTGGAGGCGTTCGACGCTCACGCGGTCGCCTACCTGCTCAAGCCGGTGCGGCTGGAGCGTTTGGAACAGGCGCTGGCCAGGGCGAGTCGCATCAACCGTGCGCAACTGGCCAGCCTGGCGGCGGAGCGAGCGGCAACGGGCCGCACCCACATCCGCGCCCGCCTCGGCCAGCGGCTGGAACGAATCCCACTGGGGGACGTGTTCTATTTCCAGGCCGATCAGAAATATGTCACGGTCCGCCACCGTCAGGGCCGGGTGCTGATCGAGGAGTCGTTGAAAGTGCTGGAAACCGAACTGGGCGCGCGGGCGGTGCGGGTGCATCGCAACGCGCTGGCGATGGCCGCGCAGGTGGCCGGGCTGGAGAAAACCGCCGATGGCGGCTGCGCCCTGATCTTCCACGACATCCCCGACCGGTTGGAAGTGAGCCGCCGCCATCTCCCCGCAATCCGTCAGTTTCTCCAGGATATCTGAGCATGCCGAACTTGTGCCTCACCACCAAATTGGCTATATTCCTGTTCCCCATTTTTCCGCCGGAATAGCTCAGTCGGTAGAGCAACTGATTCGTAATTAGTAGGTCGGAGGTTCGAATCCTCTTTCCGGCACCAGACCAAATAAGGGGTTAGGCGAAAGCCTAGCCCCTTTTTCTTTGCCCGTCGTCCACGGGTTGCCCACTCAATCACTGGCGTTGACGCCCGCCCGGGACAAATCCACAGCCCCGTCGCGCCCTGCCAGGCTCGCGATCATTTCACACCAGCACCAGATTATCGCGGTGGATCAGTTCCGGGTCGTCTACGTGGCCCAGCAGCGCCTCGATCCGGCGGGTGGTCTTGCCGATCAGCGCCAGCGCCGGCTCGGTATCGTAATTGACCAGCCCGCGCGCCACCTCGGTCCCGCCAGGGTCCAGGCACGCTACCAGATCGCCCCGGCTGAACTTGCCTTCAACCGCGGTCACCCCAACCGGCAGCAGGCTTTTCCCCGCCGCGCGCAGCGCCCGGACCGCGCCGGCGTCCAGATGCAGCCGGCCCCGGACCTGCAACTGCACTGCCAGCCACTGCTTGCGCGCCGCCAGCGGGCTTTGGCTCGGCCGCAACAGAGTACCCAGTTCCGCGCCCGCCGCGACCCGCCGCAGCACCTCCGGTTCCCGACCCCAGGCCAGCAGGGTGAACGCCCCAGACCGGGCCGCCTTGGTCGCCGCGTGCAACTTGGTCATCATCCCACCGCTGCCCAGACTGCCGGCGCCACCCGCCATCCCCTCCAGCGCCGGTCGCCGGCTCGGCCCTCGCCGATCAGCCGCGCGTCCGCGAACTGACGCGGGTTTTTGTCGTACAGCCCCTGCTGGTCGGTGAGAATGACGTACAACTCCGCCTCGACCAGATTCGCCACCAGCGCCCCGAGCGTATCGTTGTCGCCGAAGCGAATCTCCTCGAAGGCCACCGTGTCGTTTTCGTTGATGACTGGCACCACCCGCAACCGCAGCAGGGTGCGCAGGGTGTTGCGGATGTTGAGATAGCGCTGGCGGTCGGACGCATCCTCGTGGGTCAGCAGGATCTGCGCGGTCTGGATGCCATGGCGCTCGAACGCCGATTCCCAAGCCTGCACCAGACCCATTTGCCCCACCGCCGCCGCCGCCTGCAAATCGGCCAGCGCAGTCGGCCGCTGGCCCCAGCCCAGCCGCCGCATCCCCTCGGCCACCGCGCCGGAGGTGACCAGCAACAGTTCCCGTCCGGACTGGTGCAGTTCCGCCATCTGCGCCACCCAGGCATCGATGGAAAAATTGTCCAGGCCCTGCCCGTCGTTGGTGATCATCGCGCTACCGATCTTGACCACCCAGCGCTGGGCCGCGCCTAACTGTTCACGTGTCTTCTTGTCGAACATCGTCCACTCCTGCTTCCGCCGGGGTCGTGGTCCCGGCCGCCGCTTCGTCCCGTCGCCGTTCCTCCAGCCGTTCCATGACCGCGCCCATCAACGCCTCGGTCCCCTCACCGTTAAGGGCGGCGATCCCGAACACCGGCCCGGTCCAGCCCAGCGCCGCCGTGATTTCATCCACCCGCGCCACGCGCTCCTCCGGCGGCAGCAAATCCAGCTTGTTCAACACCAGCCAGCGCTCGCGCCCGGCCAGTTCGGCGCTGTACCGCGCCAGTTCGCCGAGAATGATCTCGACATCGCGCACCGGGTCGCCGCTGTCGCTATAAGGCGAGACATCCACCAGATGCAACAACAGCCGGGTGCGGCTGAGATGGCGGAGGAATTGAACGCCCAGCCCCGCTCCATCCGCCGCGCCTTCGATCAGCCCCGGAATGTCGGCCATCACGAAGCTTTTCAGCGGCCCGACCCGCACCACGCCCAGGTTCGGATGCAGGGTGGTGAAGGGATAGTCGGCCACTTTGGGCCGGGCGGCGGATACCGCACGGATCAAGGTGGATTTGCCGGCGTTTGGCATCCCCAGCAAGCCCACATCGGCGATGACCTTCAGTTCCAACCGCAGGTCGCGCGCCTCGCCGGGCGTACCGGGCTTGGACTGGCGCGGCGCGCGGTTGGTGCTGCTCTTGTAGCGGGTATTGCCGAGGCCGTGAAAGCCGCCGCGCGCCACCAGCAGCCGCTGGCTTGGCTCGACCAGATCGCCGATCAATTCGCCGGTGTCGGCATCGTAGGCCACCGTCCCGACCGGCACGACCACGGTCAGGTCGGCGCCGCTGCGGCCGGTGCAATTGGCGCCCCTGCCGTTCTGGCCGCGCTCGGCCTGAAACCGTCGAGTGAAGCGGTAATCGGCCAGGGTATTCAGTTCGGCGTCGGCTTGCAGATAGATGCTGCCGCCGTCGCCGCCGTCGCCGCCGTCGGGGCCGCCGAAGGGAACGTATTTCTCGCGCCGGAAACTGACGCTACCGTTGCCACCGTCGCCGGCTTCGACCCGAATGGTCACTTCATCAACAAATTTCATGACGTCCCTCTCAAATTGCGGGCAAAGAAAAAGCCCCAGATGGGGCTTTTGACGCGCCCGAACCGCCGGCCGTTCACTGCGCCGGCTGGACGCTCACGTACTTGCGCTTGAATGGACCCTTGGTCTCGAACACCACTTGCCCGTCCACTTTGGCGAACAGGGTGTAGTCAACGCCGCAGCCGACGTTGCGGCCCGGATGGAATTTCGTGCCGCGCTGCCGGATGATGATGTTGCCGGCCCGCGCCAGTTGCCCGCCATAGAGCTTGACGCCCAGGCGTTTGGATTCGGAATCGCGACCGTTGCGGCTGCTGCCGCCCGCTTTCTTGTGTGCCATGGCTCAAGCCTCCGGATTCGACGCCATCGAGGCGGCAGCCTGTGCGCCGCTGATGCCGCTGATGCGCAGTTCGGTGTAGGACTGGCGATGACCCTGGGTCTTGCGATAGTGCTTGCGGCGGCGGAACTTGACGATCAGCACCTTCGGGCCACGCCCTTGGGATTTGACGGTAGCGGTCACTCGGGCGCCTTCGACATAGGGCGCGCCGACCTGAATCTGGTCACCGTCGGCGATCATCAGCACCTGGTCGAATTCCACGGAGGCGCCTTCCTCGACTTCGAGCTTCTCGACCTTAAGGGTTTCGCCCTCGGTCACCCGGTACTGTTTGCCCCCGGTTTTGATGACAGCATACATTGCAAAATCTCCAAACGGCTGGTCCGTCCCGACTAAAGGGATGAGATTCTAGCGACGCGCCTGGCTGAGGTCAAATAAATTCCAGCCGATAGCGCTGTTAGGCGCTCGCCTTGACCCTGTCGCGGCTAATCCGTAGCATGGCGGGCGTCTTTCGCCAAGCTACGCTTCCCCCTCATGGACATCGAACTCATCCGCGCGCCCATCGCGGACCATTCGCGTGCTGTCGACGCCCTGATCCGCCGG
>CAVRCC010000012.1:0-34158 GCA_963719395.1 uncultured Gammaproteobacteria bacterium
TTTGATAGAATGGCTTGATTTAATTTAATTGCACGCGAAAACAATTAAATTTGGAACGGAAAAGCCACGCAAAAAGGAAAGTCAAGAAGAAAGACAAAAATAAATAACCAAATCAAATTATACTTAAATTTCAATACACGAAACGATGAATCAATAAATTAATTTAAACTATGAAAAAGATGAGATGATTTTCACGGAATTAGAAAATCCATCATAAAAATGGCAAAATCCGATAAAAATATAATTGGTGAGATGAAATAAAATGAATAAAAATACAAAATGAATATAAAATACAAATTTAATAATTATTCTTCGAAAATTCCAATGTTAATTATAAATTTGAAAGGTAATGTCCATTTTATCAAAACTTCAATAAGGGAGAAATATTATCTTCAACCGATGACGTTCTGAACATCTTTAACATGTCATCGATGACGACGACCAAGAAGGTAAATGGGTGGACACGAGCTACGTGCGTGGCAGGAGTTAGGTGCGGTTTTCCAGGACGGTCCAGGAACAGGGGATATGCAAGTCCCTTGTAACACGGGTAATTCCAGGAATAATGGCACGGCCGGGCAAGGTGTAAGCGAGAGTGATGATGATGATGGTGAGGAATATGAGAGTAATTCAACAATTATGTATCTCAGCGAATACAGATCGGATTGACGTCGGAATGGAAGCAATTCTTCAACAGATAGCCATAGTAGGAAGTAACAATGACCATAAGACGACAATTAGATGTTTCTGGTAGAGATAAAGAAGGTTCTAGAACAGTACTCACATAATCCTCGGGAATAAGTATAATTAGCTAGAATAAGGTTTGTGGGAGCTAGACCCAAACATATGACCATATGACACATCCCTTTCTTCTTTCTTCTTTCTTCTAGAAGATGGGGTTATGATCGCAGAGGTTGCTTTGCTTCTTTGGCTGAATTGATCTAGGCGTGAGGGCAAAAAGACTCTTTAGAATCTTCCACACTGGACTTCCTATACTTACGCTGTCTTCGTGTCTTAATACAATTCTGATAGCCGGTATAATGTGAATGTATGGATGTATGTATAAGTTGGGTAAGGCACACGTCTGTACCTTACGATGGATGTATAATATATAATGTATAATATTACAGTGAGGGAACATTGAGATGATCAGGAAGATTATCGACGCCGTGTTGTCATGATCTTGGTAGTACTAGCAGCCTGCAGGACTGCGATTTCCTTCCAAAGGGTAGTGCGATCAGTGAGTAGGCGGATGTGATCTTCAGGGATTCGGATGGTTCCGTCCAGGAATGAGAAGTTGTGGTAGAGCACACCTTTAATAGTTACAGAAGAAATGAGCTTCCGATCACAACGGGGAACGAGTCGTATAAGATCAGGATACTCGTTGATGTGATCATAGATGTAATTATCGAGGGCGGATGTACTCTTGACAGACTTGTAGGAATTCCATGTGTCTTCAGTATCGTCGTATCCAAGCCAACGGACCTTGAACAGGAGAGAAGTTAAATCGTTAGTTTCTCCATCATGTTCGATGATATAATCAATGACAAATTCTTGGTTATCGGTGGCAGCCACTTCGGTAGGTGACAGATGATATTCCAAGTTTGAATAAAATTCTCGGAGGCGGGCCGAATGAATTGAGATGATTTTATCGGGGTCGGTAAAGGATTGGACTTGATACATGGACTGGACGGAGGAAATCACTCGAAAGGGTCCACGCATTTGATTGGCAAGTTTGGGACGGAAGTCTGTAGGATAAGCAATAAGGACAAGAGAGCCCACCGGGAATGGAACAGGAGGTGAGCTTTGTTTCTTATACACTTCAGAGTCCTTAGTGCGAGCCAAATGTTTCTGGGATGCTTGGATAATAGTGGTTTGCGAATCTATCAAGTCTTGTATGTATTCACTGGTCTTCTTAAGAGAAGGGAGGAGAGGAAGAAAAGATTTATCTATGCCACGATTAAGGTGGATAGAGTTTCCAAAGATAATTTCCGCAGGGGAGCAACCTAAGCTGGACACATAAGTAGCGTTGCAGATTCGTTGTGCTATGGGAAGCACCTTGTACCAGTTCTTTTGGACTTCTAAGTTGGCGTATAGCATGGCGCGAAGGTGAGCTAGAACGTTGCCATTTTTACGCTCAACAATGCCATTGGAACTTGGACGGTACGGGATAGTGAAATCTGCAGAGATGTCTAGGAGAGAGCGGAAGGCAGCCATGACTTCACCAGCAAAATTGGCAGCGTTGTCGCTGCGTAGGTAGAAGGTTGCTCCATAGCGACCAAAGATGGAAAGGAGAGCATCAGCGGCGGCTACGGCGGTATTATCAAAGGAGGGAATCAATTCAACGAAAGAGGAGAAACAACACACGACCACAAAGACATATTTGTGACCATATTCGGTAGGAGGGAAAGGACCTAAGGTGTCAATAGAGGCACAAACGAAGGGCTCGTAGACTTCAGTAGTTGTATATTCAGGGATGGCAAAGGCATTACGTGACTTGTTCTTCTGGCAGTGTGGACAGGAATGGATGAAGTCAACGACATGAGATTTTATGCCGTCCCAGCGATGGTCATTAAGACGGAGCAACTTGAGAGTCTGGTCGATTCCATGATGGCCAAATATGTGATTGTGGTGTTGTTTTATTATTTCTATCTGCGCTGGAAGAGGGATGAATGTGAATATTGACGGTTGCTTAATTCGGGTGGGTGACTGGGTCCTCTTGGACGAATGAGTTGGTGACTTGGTCCTCTTGGACGAATGGGTGGGTGACTGGGTCCTGTTGGACGAAGGAATAGGCAAATCGTGTGGGACAGACGAACCAGGTGGTGGGGTCTCACCGGTTGAGGTCTGAGGAGGATGTGGATGTGGATTCTGAGATTGGGCTTTACTAAGTTTCTTTTTGGAGCATTTATGGCAGGTGAGAATGAACGTTGAGATGTCATCGAGCATTCCAGGCCAAGAGATGCCGTGGGCGTCCATCATTTTCTTAGTGTGGGCGGCAGTATTATGTCCAAAGATATCGTTATGATATGCTTGGATCTTCGTTTTGGTTTCTTCTGAGAGGGCATTGAGTATGGTTGCTGAGCATACAGGGATAGCTGGAGAAGAAGGGGTCGAATTGTTATTTTTCGTCGAGGTGGGGGTGTTTGTTGGTAATTTAGGAATAGGTTGATTGCTCGTTGGTGTAGCAGTGGGCGACGGGGTCTTTATAGTTGTATTAGAGGATGACATAGATGATTTGGACGGCTTAGAAGGTTTCGTCCCGGAAGGTTGTGCAGGTGGTTGCGATGGGGTTATTGGTGTAGATAGTTGAGATGGTGATTGTTTCGTCGATGGTGGCGGTGGTGGTTGTTCGTTTGATTGTTTCTTTGAAGATTGGGTGGCCTTCAGAGATTTAGATGGTAGTGATGGTGGGGTGGTTGTTGGTAGCAATGGTGATTGTGTAGATGATTTAGTGGGTGGTGGTAGTGGTGAGTGTTTGGTTGGTTTGGTAGATGATGATGCATTGGGATTCGCAAAGTGGACCGATTCTTGTATTGGTGGGTAGAACCTGTGTAGATAGAGTTGGGGTTACAGTAGGTTTAACAGGCTTAGTGGTCGTCGAAGATTGGGTGGCCTTCGACGTTCGAGATTAAGGGTGTAGAGGGTGCTGTAGGAGTAGTGGTGGATGGAGTTTTCTTCAAAGATGGCTTGATGACGCAGTAGGTTTAGGAGGATGTACATGTTTAGTAGGTGGTTGCATCTTTGAAGAAGGGGTTGGTATTACAAGTGGTTTTGGGTCCAGATGAGGCAATGATGGTGACGGGTGGTCATACTTGGAGTTTAAGGAACAATAGTCAGTGAATCCGACATCGTTATCTGGTAGGGGCTCAACTTTGAATGGCCGCCGAACACCCACTGGCGCTGCACGCCGCGAAGGACAATTCCGCACTGGCCGCCTTCATCGACGAGTGCCGACACGGCGGCGTGACAGAAGCCGAACTGGCGACCCAGGAAAAGAAGGGGATGCCCACCGGGTTGACCGTCACCCATCCGCTCACCGGCGAGTCCCTACCGTTGTGGGTGGCGAACTATGTCCTCATGGGCTACGGCGAGGGCGCGGTGATGGCGGTGCCGGCCCACGACGAGCGCGATTTTGCCTTTGCCCATCAGTTCGGGCTGCCGATCAAACCGGTGATCCGCACCAGCGCCGGCGACGACACGCCCGCACCGTGGCGAGACGCTTACGCCGATTACGGGGTCTGCATCAACTCAGGAAAATACGACGGGCTGGATTTCGAGCGGGCGGTGGACGCCATCGCCGCCGATTTGAGCGCCCAGGGCCTGGGCGAGAAGAAGGTCACCTGGCGCTTGCGCGACTGGGGCATTTCCCGGCAGCGTTATTGGGGTACGCCGATCCCGATCATCCATTGCCAGTCGTGCGGCGCGGCGCCGGTCCCGAACGAGCAGTTGCCGGTGGTGTTGCCGGATCATCTGGTGCCGGATGGTTCCGGTAACCCGCTCAACAAATACCCGGAGTTTCTCCACTGCGCCTGCCCGAAGTGCGGAAAGCCAGCCCGGCGCGAAACTGACACCATGGACACCTTCGTGGATTCGTCCTGGTACTTCTTCCGCTACTGCACGCCGGGCGCGGATGCGATGGTGGACGCGCGCGCCGATTACTGGATGCCGGTGGATCAGTACGTCGGCGGCATCGAGCACGCGATTCTGCACCTGCTCTATTCCCGGTTCTGGACCAAGGTCATGCGCGATCTCGGTCTGACCACGGTTTCGGAACCGTTCGCCAATCTGCTGACCCAGGGGATGGTGGTGGCGCCCACCTTTTACCGGGAAGGCGCGGACGGTCGCAAGCAGTGGATCAACCCCGCCGATGTGGTGGTGCGGACCGACGACAAGGGCCGGCCGCTGGCCGCGACTCTCAAGCGCGACGACCAGCCGGTGACGATTGGCGCTATCGAAAAGATGGCCAAGTCCAAGAACAACGGCGTCGACCCGCAGGCATTGATCGAGCAGTATGGGGCCGACACCGCCCGGCTGTTCATGATGTTCGCCGCGCCGCCCGATCAAGCGCTGGAGTGGTCCGACGCCGGGGTGGCTGGCGCCTACCGCTTCCTGCGGCGGCTGTGGAGCTATGCCGCCGAGCATCAGGAGGCCATCCGCGCCGCCGGCGAGCCGGACGCCGCTGCCATGACCGAGCCGTTGCGCGCCATCCGCCGCGAGGTGCATGAAGCGCTGCGGCAGGCGCTGTTCGACTTTAGCCGCCACCAGTTCAACACCGTGGTTTCCGGCGGCATGAAAATCCTGAATGCCCTGAGCCGGATCGAGTCTGGCGCGGACGCCCACGCCGCCGCCGTGCGCCGCGAGGGATTGAGTATCCTGCTGCGGTTGCTGTCGCCGATCGCGCCGCATCTCACCCATGCGTTGTGGCGAGAACTGGGCCATGGTGAGGACGTTTTGAACGCGGCTTGGCCGAAACCCGACGCGGCGGCGCTGGCGCGGTCGCTGGTGACGCTGGTGGTGCAGGTCAACGGCAAGCTGCGCGGCCAAATCGACGTGCCTGCCGACGCCGACCGGGCCGCCATCGAGCAGGCTGCCCAGGCCGAGCCCAACGTCCAGCGCTTTGTTGAAGGCAAGCCGGTCCGCAAGATCGTGGTGGTGCCCGGTAAGCTGGTCAACCTGGTTTGCTGAGTCGCCGACCATGCGCTGGATCGTTTTAACCGGATGGGGACTGATCGCACTGTTGTTGGCCGGCTGTGGTTTTCAGTTGCGCGGCCCAGTCCAATTGCCGCCGGAACTGGCGGTGGTATACGTGCGCAGCCAGCAAGCCATTGGCGCGCCACCCGGCGTTCTGAACCGGAAGTTGCCGCTGTTGCTGGCGAGCAATGGGGTGACCGTGACCCACGATCCGACCCAGGCGACCGCGACCATCACCCTGCTGCGCGAGGATAGCGGCCGGCGCGCGGTGGCCGCCGACCGCTTCGACATCAAACGGGAATACGGGCTGGTTTACAGCGTTGCCTACCAGGTCACGCTGGCCAACGGCAAAACCCTGATCGCGGAGGAAGGTCTCAGCACCAACCGCAGCCTGCTGTTCGACGAGAACCGGGTGCTCGGGTTCGAGGCCGCCCAGGAATCGCTGGTGGACAGCATGGCCGATGACTTGGCCTGGCAGATTCTCCGCCGCTTGCAGGCTATCAAGTCTTGAGAGTGCGTTCCGACCAACTCGCCGCGCATCTGCGCAAAACCCTGGCGCCGCTGTATCTGGTGTTCGGCGAGGAGCCGTTGCAGTCCCAGGAAGCGGCCGACGCCATCCGCGCCGCCGCCCGCGAACGGAATTACGGCGAACGGGAATGTATGACCGTGGAGGCCGGTTTCGACTGGGGTACGTTGCGGCAGCGGGCGGCCAGCCGGTCGCTGTTCGCCGGACAGCGGCTGCTCGATCTGCGGTTGGGTAACAGCAAGCCGGGCGACGCTGGCGCGAAAGCACTCAGCGAGTACGCGGCGCGACCGGCCGACGATGCGGTGCTGCTGATCACTGCCGGCAAGCTGGACTGGAGTACCCAGAAGAGTCGCTGGTTCGCCGCGCTGGACGGCGCGGGCGTGGTGGTGCAGGCCGCGCCGGTGGAACCCGGTCAACTGCCCGGTTGGATCGAACGTCGGCTGCGAAGCCGAGGTCTGAATCCCACGCCGGACGCGGTGATCCTCTTAAGCGAGCGGCTGGAAGGCAACCTGCTGGCCGCCGCCCAGGAAATCGAAAAGCTGGTATTGCTGGTCGACGGTCGGGAGTTGACCGTCGAGGCGGTGTTGGCGGCGGTGGGCGACAGCGCCCGTTACAGCATCTATGATTTTGTCGATGCCGCCCTGCTGGGAAAACCCGAACGGGTGACGCGGATTCTCGACGGTCTGCGCGGCGAGGGCGTCGAACCGGTGCTGGTCAACTGGGCGCTGCATCAGGAAGTCCGCCGGCTGGCGGCGCTGGTTTTCGCTCGGAACCAGGGTCAGGCGCTGGAAGCGGCGCTAGCCGAGCAGAAGATTTGGGACAAGCGCAAGCCGCTGATGCGCCAGGCCCTGCAGCGGTTGACGCTGGCCGATGGTCGAACGCTGCTGCGCGCCTGCGCCCGAACCGACCGGATGATCAAGGGCGCCGAAACGGGCTCCCCGTGGGATGCGCTGCTGGCGAACGGGTTGCGGTTGGCCGGTGTGGAACTGTTGCCCGAGGACGGATGAACGGGAAGGATCAATGTCTAATCCGGCGCGACGCGGCGTCGGTCACGAGGATGCACGATTTTAATGAATACGAATACGGAAACCGTCAACGCCATCGGTCACTACATGACCGAGGTGGGCCAGCGCGCGCGCGCCGCGTCCCGGCTCGTCGGCCGCGCCGAAACCCGGATCAAGGACGCCGCCCTGCACGCCATCGCCGATGCCCTGGAAGCGGCCGAGGGCCGGTTGCTGGCGGCTAACCGACTGGACGTGGACGCCGGCCGGGCTTCCGGGCTGGACGCCGCGCTGCTGGACCGGCTCGAACTGACCCCCAAAGGAGTGCGGGCCATGGCGCAGGGTTTGCGCGATATCGCCGCCCAGTCCGATCCAGTGGGCGAAATCACCGATCTCAAGTATCGGCCGTCCGGCATTCAGGTCGGGCGGATGCGGGTGCCGCTGGGCGTCATCGGCATCATCTACGAGTCGCGGCCGAACGTGACCGCCGACGCCGCCGCGCTGTGCCTGAAGGCCGGCAACGCTGCTATCCTGCGTGGCGGCTCCGAGGCGCTGCATTCCAATCAGGCCATCGCCGCCTGCATCCAGCAGGGCTTGGCTGGGGCGGGCTTGCCGGCCGACGCGGTGCAGGTGATCGATACCATCGATCGTGCAGCCGTCGGCGAATTGATCCGCATGGCCGAGTACGTGGACGTGATCGTGCCGCGCGGCGGCAAGAGCCTGATCGAACGAATCAGCCGCGAGGCGCGGGTGCCGGTGATCAAGCATCTGGACGGCATCTGCCACGTCTACATCGACGACCGCGCCGACCTCGATAAGGCGGTGACGGTCGCCTACAACGCCAAGACCCAGCGTTACGGCACCTGCTGCACCATGGAAACCCTGCTGGTGGCGGAAGGCATCGCCGACCGGGTGTTGCCGGTGCTGGGCGGCATGTATCGGGACGCCGGGGTGGAACTGCGCGGCTGCCCCCAAACCCGCGAGTGGCTACCCGGGATCAAGGCTGCGACCGAGGAGGATTGGGCCACCGAGTATCTGGCGCCGATCCTTTCCGTTCGCGTCGTGAAGGACATGGACCAGGCGATGGTTCACATCGCGACCTACGGTTCCGCCCACACCGATGCCATCGTCACCGAGGATTACGGTCGGGCGCGGCGCTTCCTGCGCGAAGTGGACTCCAGTTCGGTGATGGTGAATGCGTCCACCCGCTTCGCCGACGGCGGCGAGTACGGGCTGGGCGCGGAAATCGGCATCAGCACCGACAAATTGCACGCCCGTGGTCCGGTTGGGGTGGAAGGCTTGACCACCCAGAAGTTCGTGGTGCTGGGCGACGGCCACATTCGCCAATAGGCCTGTCATGCTGAATTCCAGCCGTTTGCATCCCTCTTCCCTTGAGGAAAAGGGGCCGGGGGGGAAGGGGCGTCCCATCGGCGTTCTCGGTGGCACTTTCGATCCCATTCATTACGGCCATCTGCGGCCGGCGTTGGAATTGCTGGAGACGCTGGAACTGGCGGAAGTCCGTTTCGTTCCCTGTCGGATTCCGGCGCACCGCGCCACCCCGCGAGTCACCGGCGAACAGCGGCTGGCGCTGGTGCGGCTGGCTACGGTCGGACAGGCGGGCTTCGTGGCCGACGACCGGGAACTGCGCCGCGAGGGTCCATCCTACATGGTGGATACCCTGGCTTCGCTGCGCGAGGATTTCGGCGATGACTCGCCGCTGTGTCTGATCGTCGGCACCGACGCCTTTCGGGAGCTGCATACCTGGCATCGCTGGCAGGAATTGAGCGATCTGGCCCACATCGTGGTGATGCAGCGCCCCGGCCTTTTGCAACCCTTGCCACCGGTGTTGGAGGAATTTGTCGCTTCGCGGGTGGTCTACGATGCGTTCGCCCTGCGCCGCCGGCCAGCGGGCGGCATCCTGTTTCAGCCGGTGACCCAGTTGAACATTTCCGCCACCCAGATCCGCGCTCTGCTGGCGCGCGATCGGTCGCCCCGTTATCTATTGCCGGAAGCGGTGCTGGCTTATATTAACGACCGGGCGCTATACCGGTCGCTGCCCGCCAAAACGCCTGTCCCCGCCTGAGGAGGATCACTCGAACGCCATGCCACTCGATGCTCTGCGAAAAATCGTCGTTGACGCCCTGGAAGAACTGAAAGCCCAGGATCTCGCGATCCTGGACGTGCGCGGTATCGCCAGTTTTACCGATCTGATGGTGGTGGCCAGCGGCACGTCCACCCGTCAGGTCAAGGCCCTGGCCGACAAGGTGATCGAAAAATGCCGGTCGGTCGGCGTCCGTCCGTTGGGTGTCGAAGGCGAGCGGGAAGCCGAATGGGTGCTGGTGGACTTGGGCGATATCGTGGTGCATGTCATGCTGCCTCAGACCCGCGACTTCTATAATCTGGAAAAGCTGTGGTCGGTCAGCGACCGCACTGCGGTCCATCGCACGGTCGAAGGCTGAAGCGCCTTGCCGGTTCGATGAAGATTCACCTGCTGGCCGTCGGCGACCGAATGCCGAACTGGGTCAAGACTGCTTATGCGGAGTACGCGGTCCGGCTGTCCCGCGACTGCATCCTGAATCTGGTCGAAATTCCCGCCGGCAAGCGCGGTTCCAGCGCCGACCTGGCGCGCATCGTCCGCGCCGAGGGCGAACGGTTGCTGGCGGCGGTTCCGTCCGGTTCCCGGCTGATCGCCCTGGACGAGCGCGGCCAGGAGTGGAGCACCGCCGAACTGGCCGAGCGGCTGGCGGGCTGGCAGCGGGAGGGCCGCGACCTGAGCCTGCTGGTGGGCGGCCCGGAGGGTCTGGACGCCGCCTGCCACGACCGCGCCGAACGACTCTGGTCGCTGTCGCGCCTGACCCTGCCGCATCCGCTGGTGCGGGTGGTGGTCGCCGAACAGATCTACCGGGCCTGGAGCCTGCTGCATCATCACCCGTATCACCGCGCCTGACATGCCGGTTCCCTGCGTCTACCTCGCCTCCGCTTCCCCGCGCCGCCGCGAACTGTTGCGTCAGATCGGCGTTGCTTACCGGCGGCTGGCGGTCGCGGTGGACGAAACTCCGCAGCCTGGCGAGACGCCCCACGACTATGTGGCTCGACTGGCGCTGACCAAGGCGCGGGTCGGTTGCAAGGCGCTGGGCCGACGGAAACCCGCTCCCGTGCTGGGCGCGGACACGGCGGTGGTAGTGGACGGCGTTATTCTCGGCAAGCCCCGCGACCGGGACGAGGGGCTGGCGATGCTGGCGCTTCTGTCCGGCCGCGAGCATCAGGTTCTCAGCGCGGTGGCGCTGGCCATTCCGACGCGGGACGCGGTCGAAGTCCAGGCGAGCCGGGTCCGGTTCCGCAAACTGGAACCTGCGGAACGCGCGGCCTACTGGGACAGCGGCGAGCCGCTGGACAAGGCCGGCGGTTACGCGATTCAAGGCCGGGCGGCGGCGTTTGTGACCGAATTGCGCGGCAGCTACTCCGGTGTGATGGGTTTGCCGCTGTTCGAAACTGTCGAGCTGCTGCGGGCATTCGGCATTCCCCTCTGGCCCATTTTCACCCCCCCAACGGACTGAGACTTTATGGCGACACGCGCCGAAGGCGGCACCGGCGACGACATCCTGATCAACGTCACGCCCCGCGAAACCCGGGTCGCCGTGGTCGAGAACGGCGTCTTGCAGGAGATTCTGATCGAACGGGCCGGCAAACGCGGCCTGGTCGGCAACATTTACAAGGGCCGGGTGTGCCGGGTGTTGCCCGGCATGGAAGCGGCGTTTGTGGACATCGGCCTGGAGCGCGCCGCGTTCCTGCACGTTTCCGACATTCGTCCCGAATCCGTGCCCGCCAGCAACACGGCGGCCAACGGCGACCTCGCGGCGCTCGCCATCACCGATCTGGTGCGCGAGGGCCAGGAACTGGTGGTGCAGGTGATCAAGGACCCGATCGGCACCAAGGGCGCGCGGCTGACCACGCACATCACTTTGCCCTCGCGATTCCTGGTGTTTTTGGCCGATTCCGACGTGGCCGGGGTGTCGGTCAAGATCGACGGCGAGCGCGAGCGGCAGCGACTGAAGGAGATGGTCAACGCCTTCCGCGCCGAGTTCGGCGGCGGTTATATCGTGCGTACCGCGGCGGAAGGGGTCGAGAGCTGGGCGCTGCGGGCCGACATGCAATTTCTGCAACGGTTGTGGGATTCCATCCGGGAGCGGATCAAGGAGCCCTCCAGCGTCGGCGCCCTGTACGAGGATTTACCGCTGGTGCTGCGGGTGCTGCGCGATTTCATCGGCGACAGCGTGGAGAAAGTCCGCATCGATTCGCGCGAGAACTGCCAGCGGATGTCGGATTTCGCCGACAAGTTCGTGCCGGAGATGGGGCCACGCTTGGAGCACTATCCCGGCGAGCGGCCGATTTTCGAGCTGTACGGCATCGAGGATGAAATCCAGCGGGCGCTGAGCAAAAAGGTGCCGCTCAAATCCGGCGGCTATTTGATCGTGGATCAGACCGAGGCGATGACGACGATCGACGTCAATACTGGCGCCTACGTGGGGCATCGCAATCTGGAAGAGACCATCTTTAAGACCAACCTGGAAGCGGCCGCCGCCATCGCCCGGCAATTGCGACTGCGCAATTTGGGGGGATCATCATCCTCGACTTCATCGACATGGTGAGCGAGGAACACCGCCAAGCGGTGCTGAAGGCGCTGGAGAAGCACCTGGAAAAGGATCGGGCCAAGAGTCATATCTCGCAGGTATCGCCGCTGGGGCTGGTGGAAATGACCCGCAAGCGCACCCGCGAGAGCCTGGAACAGATTCTGTGCGAGCCGTGCCCGCTGTGCGACGGGCGCGGTTCGATCAAAACCGCTGAAACGGTGTGCTACGAAATCTTTCGCGAACTGCTGCGCGAGGCCCGCCAATACTCGCCGCGCCAGTTCGTGGTGCTGGCCGCGCCGGACGTGGTGGATGCGATGCTGGATCAGGAATCCACCAGCGTGGCGCAGCTCGAAGCGTTTATCGGCATCCCCATCAAGTTTCAGGCAGAAACGCTCTACACCCGCGAGCAATACGATGTGGTGTTGATGTGAGCCCTGATCCCCGCACCGGCGATTCCTCGCCCTCGGGGGAAGCGGGGGGCGGAGGGTTATCGAACCGACGATTCCGGGAGGTGTTCCGCCGGCCGACCAGTCCGGTCCGCCGGACCCTGCGCTGGACCCGCCGGCTGGCGCTGCTGCTGCTGCTGCCGGCATTGCTGGTGGCGGGATTCGGGCAGTGGTGGCTGTTGCCGCGCCTGAACGACCATCGCGAGACGCTGGCGGCGGCATTGGGCGAGTATCTGCACGTACCGGTGCGGATCGAGGCGGCCGCCGCCGAGCGAGAGGGGTGGCGGCTGGGTTTGCGGCTGCAAGGCGTCAGCCTGCGCGATCCCGCAACCGATGCGGTACTGGCCCGCTTTAACCGGGCGACGGCGATCCTGGATCTGTGGCGCTCGATGCGGGAATGGCGGCCGGTATTCGGTCACATCCGGTTGGAGGGCGTGAATCTGACGCTGGAGCAGGGAGCGAATGGGACGCTGCGACTGCGGGCCGATGCCGGCCCCGCCGAGTCGGCGTCATCGCTGCCGGACGTTGCCCGCTGGCTGTTTGCCGCACGCCGGCTGGACGTTGTCGGCGAACAACTGACCGTGCGGCGCCCGGATGGTGGCGCGTTGGACCTCCGGCATCCCTATTTTCAGGTGCGGGATACCGCATCCGGCCAGCGGTTGGCGTTCAGCGCCGAACTGCCGGCCGAACTCGGCGACCGGTTCCAATTCGGCATCGACCGCGCTCGCACCGAGCCGGAATCCTGGCGGGGAACCTTCGAGTTGCGCGCCGACCGCCTGAATCTGGCCGGCGGGCCGTTGCCGGGGGGATTTTCCGCAGGTCGGGTTGGGCTGGAACTGCGCGGCGACTGGCGCGACTGGCGACCGATTCGCGTCGAGGGCCGGTTGCGATTGTCGGGGGCGGCGCGGGCCCAGCCGCCACGTTTCGCCGGGCTGGAGCGCTGGCTGGCGGCTTATCCGGACAGCGAGCTGACGCTGGACGGGCAACACCAGGAAACCGGCTGGGAATTCCACGGTGGCGCCCGGTTCGGCGACGGCAAGGGCCGCGTGATCGCCCGGCCGACTTTCGAACTGAACCAGAGTGGCGAGCAATGGCAGGGCCACATTCGCGACCTGCGCGCCCAGGATGTGGCGGCCTGGACCCTGCCCTGGCTGGACGAGCCGGCCCGCCAGTGGCTCGCGCCTCTCGATCCCCGGGGTTCGCTGCCGGACATCGTGGTGCGGGCCGAACCCGCCACCGGCGCTTACGCCGCGACCGTGCACTTGCGCGAGGTGGCGTTCCAGCCCGTTCGTGGCCTGCCGGGATTCGATAAGCTGACCGGCGCCCTGGAATTTGCGCCCGAACAGGGTCGCATCGCCCTTGCCAGCCGCAAGATACGGATGGATACCGCCGGCCTGCTGCGCGCTCCCGTCACGTTCGACACCCTGGCTGGAACGGTGAGCTGGACGCGCGCGGCGGAGGGACTGCGACTGGAAAGCACCGGGCTGACGTTGGCCAACGCCGATCTCAACGCCCGCATCTGGGGCCGCGTGACCGTTCCCGCCACCGGCACGCCGCTGCTGGACTTGAAAAGCCGTTACCAGGACGTCAAGGTCGGCGCGGCGCGGCGCTATTTGCCGGTGACGGTGATTCCGCCCCAAGGCATCGCCTGGCTGGACCAGGCGCTGGTCGGCGGTCGCGTGGTGTCGGGCGACGCCCTCTTGCGCGGTCCGGCGGCCGCGTTCCCGTTCGACCAGGGCGAAGGGTTGTTTGAAACCCGCTTCCAGGTCGAAGGCGCGGTGTTGGACTACGCGCCCGGCTGGCCGCGATTGGAGGCGGCGCAGGGAACCGTGCAATTTCGCAATCGCGGGCTGCGGGTGGAGATCGGCGCCGGTCGTCTGCTCGATGCCGAGGTTGAGAGCATCGCGGCGCGGATCGACGATCTCGAATCGGTCGTGATCCAGGCCAAGGGCCGCGCCAAAGGTCCGGGCGCCAGTCTGTGGCGGGCGCTGGTGGACAGTCCGTTCGGCCGCGATCTGAGCGAGGATCTGCCGGATTTACGGATCGGCGGGACGAATACCCTGGACCTCGAACTCACGATTCCGACCGATGCCCGCCCTATCCGGGCGCGGGGGCGCGTGGGATTGCTGGACAACCACGTCGCGCTGCCGGTCTGGGATTTGGAACTGGACCGCCTGCGCGGCGAGGTGCAGTTCACCGAGGCCGGCTTGGACGCCCGGGAATTGCAAACCCGCCTGCGCGGCGAGCCGATCCAGCTCGATCTGGAGCTGGCCGGCCGCGAGGGTCGCCGCGATCTGCAGGCGCGGCTGCGCGGCCGGCTGGGGCTGCGCGCGCTGGTCGGGGAACCGGCGGCGAAGGCGCTGGAACGGTTTGTCAGCGGCAAGAGTGTTTGGGAAGCGGTGCTGACGGTTCCCACTCACCGCCGCGAACGGCGGGACAATCCGCCGCCATTTACGCTGGATCTGAGTTCGGACCTGCGCGGCATGGCTGTCCAGTTGCCGGCGCCGCTGGGTAAGGCCGCCGGCGAGGCGCGCCGGATCAAAGTCGGCTTGCATCCCCACCAGCGCGAGGTGTTGGATTTAACGCTGGACTATGGGGAGGGCGTACAGGCGGCGCTGGAACTGGCGAATTTCGCGCGCGATCCCCAGTTGACGCGCGGCGAATTGCGCATCAACGCCGGCGCGGCGAAGCTGCCGGAAGCGCCGGGTCTGGTGGTGGTCGCCGAGTTGCCCCGATGGGAGTTGGCCGCGCTTCCCGTTGCCTCCCAGGATGGCGCGAGCCCATGGCGCGGGTTGCGCCGCCTCGACGCCCGGATCGGCGAACTCATTTTGGGTGGTCAGAGGGTTGCTGGCGTCACGCTGAAGGCGGTGCGCCGGGAAGGGGGCATACAGATCGAACTCGATGGCGAGGCGCTGGCCGGGCGGGTGACCTTGCCGGATGAACCCAGCCCGGACCGACCGATCAATGCGGCGTTGCAGCGGCTCCATCTGCGCCACGGAATCGAGTCCGCGCCTTCCAGTTCGCCGGATGCTGTCGCCCACGTCCCGGACCCGCGCCAAGCGCCGCCGCTGGTGCTGACCGCGACCGATCTGCGCTGGGAGGGCGCGGAATTGGGCCGATTGCGGGTGGTGGCCATGCCGCGTCCCGGTGGCATCCGCCTGACTGAATTTAGCCTGGATGCCGAACGGCAGCGCATCAACGCTACCGGCGACTGGGGATGGGCCAGCGGTGGTCAGGCGTCCCGCCTGCGAGCGACCTTGTACAGTCCGGCGCTGGGCGAGACCCTGGCGGCGTTTGGCTATTCGGGGGTCGGCATCGCCCGCGGCGAGACCAAAGCGGAACTGGCGGTCGAATGGGCGGGGGCGCTGCCCGAGTTTGCGCTGGATCGGCTGGAGGGTACGCTGAAGCTCGATGTCGGTCCCGGCCAGTTGCTGGATGTCGACCCCGGGATGGGACGGGTGGTCGGTCTATTCAACGTGCAAAATCTGCTGCGCCGCCTGACCCTCGACTTCAGCGATCTGTTTCAGCCCGGAATGGGGTTCGACCGAATTGCCGGCGAGTTCACCTTCCGGCAGGGGCAAGCCTACACCGACGATCTCACCATCGAGGCGCCGGCGGCGCGCATTCAGATTCAAGGTCGGACCGGATTGAAGGAACGCGATTACGAGCAGCGCATCACGGTCACGCCGCGGCTCGTCGGCGGCGCGCTGCCGGTTGCGGGCGTGCTGGCCGGCGGTCCGGCGGTCGGCGCGGCGGTCCTGCTGGCCGAACGGTTGCTGCAAAAAGGTATCGAACAGGCCATCCAGTATCGTTACGCGCTGACCGGTTCCTGGGACCGTCCGGTGATGGAACTGTTGGAAGAGCCGCAACCCCCCGTCGCGTCAAAAGGACCGGCGGGCGATCAATAAGCGAGGAGGTGTCCGACATGTCGATGATGGCTGCCATTCAGATGGTGTCCGGTCCCAGCGTTGCCGAAAATCTGGCTGCCGCCGCCGATTTGTTGGCGCAAGCCGCCGATCGCGGCGCGCGACTGGCGGTGTTGCCGGAGAATTTTGCCTTGATGGGACGGGGGGAAGGCGACAAGGTACAGGTACGCGAGGCCGAGGGCGAGGGGCCGATTCAGGCGTTTCTCGCCGAGCAGGCAGCCCGTCACCGGTTGTGGCTGGTCGGCGGCACGATTCCGTTGCGGACCGCCGCCGACGATAACCGGGTGCGAGCTGGCTGTCTGCTGTTCGACGACCGGGGTCGGCAGGTTGCTCGTTACGACAAGGTCCACTTATTCGACGTGCAAGTGGTGGGCAGCGCCGAACACTACGCCGAGTCGGCCACCATCGAACCGGGCGACCGCTACCTCGTCGCTGACACTCCTTTGGGCCGGCTCGGGCTGGCGGTGTGCTACGACCTGCGGTTCCCGGAGCAGTTTCGCGCTCTGGTGGAACAGGGTATGGAAATTCTGGCCCTGCCGGCGGCTTTCACCGCCGCCACCGGCAAGGCGCACTGGGAAACGCTGCTCAGAGCGCGAGCCATCGAGAATCAGTGTTATGTCATCGCCTCGGCGCAGGGTGGGAAACACGCCAACGGTCGGGAGACCTATGGCGATAGTCTGATCATCGATCCGTGGGGAGAGATTCTCGACCGATTGTCGCAGGGGCCTGGGGTGGTGCTGGCCGGGTTTAGCCGCGAGCGGTTGGAGAGCGTCCGGCGGCAATTTCCGGTCCTGGAACATCGGGTGCGTTGCGAGGTTTGAGCGCCATGACCACCGACACCCTTGCTCTGGCCCGCCAACGCCTGCTCGTTCCCGCCGGTCTCGGCGAGGACGATTTGCATCACGCCTTATCCTGCCTGCTGGGCCATGCCATCGACGGTGGCGATCTGTATTTCCAGGCTCGTCGCGCCGAATCCTGGTCGCTGGAGGACGGTCAGGTCAAGCAGGCCAGCCACGCCATCCAGCAGGGCGTCGGGGTCCGGGCGGTGAGCGGCGAGAAGACCGGCTTCGCCTATTCCGACGAGATCGAACTGCCGGCGCTGCTGGAAGCTGCGACCGCCGCCCGCGCCATCGCCCGGCACGGCGGCGACGGTCAACTTCAGGTCTGGCGATCCGCCCAACGGCCGGTTCGGTACGAACCGCTCGATCCGCTGG
The DNA here is from genome assembly GCA_963719395.1 of uncultured Gammaproteobacteria bacterium. Lineage (GTDB taxonomy): Bacteria > Pseudomonadota > Gammaproteobacteria > Competibacterales > Competibacteraceae > Contendibacter. Next base: position 17,436 of record CAVRCC010000012.1, read on the forward strand.
AGACCCTGTCCGCCGAGGCCAAGGTCCGGTTGCTGGAGACGGTGGATACCGAGGCCCGCCGGCAGGATCCGCGCGTCAGCCAGGTTATGGTCAGTTTGGCCGCTACCCAGGACACGATCCTGGTGGCCGGCAGCGACGGCACGCTGGCCGGCGACGTGCGTCCGCTGGTGCGTCTGAACGTGACGGTGATCGTCGAGCACCACGGTCGCCGCGAGCAGGGGAGCAGCGGCGGCGGCGGCCGGGTCGGCTACGGCTGGTTCCTGGACGAGGATCGCGCTCTGGATTACGCCCGGGAAGCGGTCCGGCTGGCGCTGGTCAATCTGGACGCTATCCCCGCGCCCGCCGGGACGATGACCGTAGTGCTGGGTCCGGGCTGGCCGGGTATCTTGCTGCACGAGGCCATCGGTCATGGCCTGGAGGGCGATTTCAACCGCAAGGGCACTTCGGCCTTTAGCGGGCGGATCGGCGAACGGGTGGCCACGCCAGCCTGCACGGTGGTGGACGACGGCACGCTGGCCGGCCGGCGCGGCTCGCTGAATATCGACGACGAGGGTACGCCGACGCAATGTACGATGTTGATCGAGCGTGGCGTGCTCAAGGGTTATTTGCAGGACAAGCTCAATGCCCGGCTGATGAAAACCGCCCCGACCGGCAACGGCCGCCGCGAGTCCTACGCCCATCTGCCGCTGCCGCGTATGACCAATACCTATATGCTGCCAGGCGTGCAGGAGCCGGGGGAGATTATCGCCTCGGTGGAGCGGGGGCTGTACGCAGTGAATTTCGGCGGCGGTCAGGTGGATATCACCTCCGGCAAATTCGTATTTTCCGCCAGCGAGGCGTATTTGATCGAGAACGGCCAGGTGACTCGGCCGGTCAAGGGCGCCACCCTGATCGGCAATGGCCCGGACGTGCTGACCCAAGTCTCCATGGTCGGCAATGACCTGAAACTCGACGCTGGGGTCGGCACCTGCGGCAAGGACGGCCAGAGCGTGCCGGTCGGGGTTGGCCAGCCGACCTTGCGGATCGACGCGCTGACCGTGGGCGGGACGCAAGCCTGAATCCGCATTCGCCATTTCGACCGACTCCCCTCACCGACGCCATTCCCCTCACCGACGCCATTCCCCATGCCTGAACCCATCGCTCGCACCACCGCGCCCTTGCCGGCGCGCGAACACCTGGAAACCCTGGTCGCCGACATTCTGGCCGAGGCGCGCGCCCAAGGCGCCACCGCCGCCGAAGCGGCTGTCAGTTTCAGCAGCGCTCTGTCGGTGACGGTGCGGCTGGGCGAGGTCGAGACGCTGGAGCATCATCGCCAGCGCGGTCTGGGAGTCACGGTCTATGCCGGCCAAAGCCGGGGTTCGGCCAGCACCGCTGACTGGCGGCCGGAAGCGATTCGCGACACCGTGCAAAGCGCCGTTGCCATCGCCCGCCATACCGCCGCCGACCCTTACGCCGGTCTGGCCGATCCCGAGCGGCTGGCCCGCGAGATTCCCGATTTAGACCTGTACTATCCGTGGCCGCTGACCGCCGAGGAGGCGATTGAACTGGCCCGTGCGTGCGAAGCGGCGGCGCTGGCGCTGGACCCGCGCGTTCGCAACTCCGAGGGCGGCAGCGTCGCCACCCATACCGGGCTGGTGATGTACGGCAACTCGCACGGCTTTTGCGGCGGCTATCCGACCACTCGACATTCCCTGAGCTGTTCGGTGATCGCCCAAGACGAAGCGGGGATGCAGCGCAATCACTGGTATACCGTGGCGCGCGACCGCAACGAGCTGGAAACGCCGATTGCGGTTGGGCAACAGGCCGCGCAGCGGGCACTGCGTCGGTTGGGTAGCCGCCGGCTGGGTACCCGGCAGGTACCCGTGCTATTCGCGCCGGAGCTGGCGCGGGGCTTGATCGGCCATTTCATCGCCGCCATTCGCGGCGGGGCGCTGTACCGCAAGGCGTCGTTCCTGCTGGATCGGCTCGGCACGACGGTGTTCCCGGAGTTGGTGAACATCAACGAGCGACCCCCACTTGCTTAAAGCCCTGGCCAGCACCCCATTCGACAGCGAGGGCGTGGCCACCACCGACCGGGATTTGGTTAGCGGCGGCGTTTTGCAGGGCTACGTGCTGGACAGTTATTCCGCCCGCCGGCTTGGGATGCAAACCACCGGCAACGCCGGCGGCACCCACAACTTGATCGTCGCACCGGGCGCGCTCGGTCACGAGGCGTTGTTGCGGCAACTGGATACCGGGCTGTGGGTGACTGAGTTGCTCGGCCACGGCATCAATCTGGTGACTGGCGACTACTCGCGCGGAGCGTCGGGTTTCTGGGTGGAGAACGGCGAACTCCAATATCCGGTCCACGAAATCACCATCGCCGGCAATCTGGCCGAAATGTTCAAGGGCATCGTCGCAGTCGGCAACGACGTGGACGCGCGCGGCGGCATCCGCTGCGGTTCGCTGCTGGTGGAGCGGATGATGGTGGCGGGGGAGTGAAGGAGAAACGTGACTGGCTTCTATGACTCTTCTGGAAATCGCTGCGCGCCGTGAATCACAGCCAGCACGTCGATCTGATCGGCCTTGATGCGGTAGATGAGGCGGTAGGGTGGTTCGATGATTTCGCGGGTGTTCGGGTCATCATACTCAGGCACCCGCCGGCCCGACTGGGGAAAAACCGCGATTTGCTCGGAGCGGCGGATGATTTTATCGGCCACTCGCTGGGCGTAGAGCGGCGAATCCTGGGCGATGTAGTGATAGATGGCCGTCAGATGTTTGATCGCTGTCTCTGTCCAATGAACGATCATTCCGGTAAACCCAAGCGGGCGCGAACTACCTTGACATCCTGAGTTCTCCCGGCGTCACTGTCTTTGACTCCAGCCTCGATGGCTTGGCGGACATAAATTTCATACATCAGATCATCCCAAGTCGCATTATCTGGAAGATTTTCAACAAGCTGGCGAGCATACTGTTTTACATTGGCGGCTGCGGCCATGGGACCTCCTCGTTTTTAGTCGGGTCGCCATCTTATCGCTTCCGGCTTTTCGCGTCACTCTGGCGCGGCTGGGTCATGCACGCCTGGGTATGCTTGGCAAGCTCGGATAACGTCTCCAGTTTTGGTCAATGAGTCAGCCTTCGCGCTTGCGCAGCAGGAAATAGAACTGTCCCTGCTCCTCGCGGGTTTCCAGCAGGGTATGGCCCATCTGCTGGCTAAAGACCGTGAAATCTCGGACCGATTCGGGGTCGGTGGCGATGACCCGTAGCACTTGGCCGCCGTGCAGGCTGGCCAGCGCCTTCTTGGCCTTGAGAATCGGCAGCGGGCAGTTCAATCCGGACGTGTCGAGTTCGGCGTCAATGGCGGTCATGGCTGGTGGTCGTCGGGCTGTTGGTATCAAAATATGCTCCAAGCTTACCGGATCAAACCGCGCTTTCGCTCACGGAAATGATTTGAGGTGTTCGGATCATGAACTTATCGATGCGGGAAAACGAACGCTTTTATGGGATCTGGTTGCCGCTGCTGCATTATGTCAATGTCCGGCGCCAACTGGTTGCTCGTGTCCCCCTCGTGCCCGGCCCGGACGCGCTCAGCCCCAAGGACGCTCATCGGCTCCGGCAAGCGCTGTGGGAAGACGACGCGCTGCGGGAAGCCTTTGTCGCCGAAAACCCTGCCCATCTGTCGGACGCTGATTTGAAAATCGTTGCCAGTTGGGAGCATCGGATCGCCGGCCAGTTTTACATTTTCCGCTATCTGAAAAAGTACGCCGTCTTCCTGACGAGGGAAGAGCCGCCGCAAGCCTACGGCGTCCTGGGTTTGGTCAGTCCGATCCAGGAGGTCATCCTCATGCCTCCGCCCGTGCTGGTGCAGGCGGTGCTGTTGCCGTTCGAGGACCGGATCATCTACGACACCTTGCTGGTTCCTTACCCGGTGATATTCGGCGGTGGTATCCGGCGGAGCTTGAATGAGGCATACCGCCGGGTTCAGGAGCAGGGCGGGGTGACGACCACGCTGCAACCCCTCAGCGCCGAGGCTGCCCAACAGGCGATCAGCGGGGGCAATCAAAAAGTCCTGGTCGCGTTCCGCAGGAATCTGCTGGTCGCTGGCTTGAGCCTGAAAATGGTCGAGGAGCATACCGGTAACATCACGCGGTTCGTGGACGCGTACTGGTCGACGCCGAGACGGCCGCGCTCGCTGCTGGAACTCGACACGGATGGCTTGCAACAGTACCTGCGCCGGCAGGGCAGGAACGTCAATTTAGTCAGTTTCCGGCGCCTGGTTCGCTTTCTCAGGGATACGAACCGCATCGATTGGGACCAGGCGGAGGCGATGCAGCGCCTGTTGAAACAACGGTAGACCGGAGCGCGCGACACCCATGACTTTCTTCACCGAACCCGACCATTACGTAAAAACCATCCTGTCCGACCTGCAAGGAGCGTGGGGATGCTTGCGCCACGACGTAGTCAAACACGCCGGTTTCCCGAACTGGGACCGGTTGCTGTTCCACATCGACGAGGCGATGAGTTGGGAAACCGTGCGGCATCTGGAGCGGATGGAACCGCTGTTGGTGCTGATCCGCAATCTGGCGGTGCAAGGCGAGGCGCCGGAAGAGATCATGGAAGCGATCGAGGACATCACGGAGATTCTTCAGGAGGTTCAGCAGGATTTGAAACGGGGGAAGGTGCTGTAGCGCATCCGAGCGCGCAGCCGGAGAAGGGTGGAATAGAGTCATGCCCGAGCTCACTTCAAAGCCCGATGTCCGGTTGATGGCCCTGCTGCGGCGGTTCGCGCGGAGCGCGCTGCTGGGCGCGGTGCTGATCGCCCTGTCGTTGCTGGCCGGCATGGCGGGCTACCACTATTTCGAAGCGCTGCCCTGGCTCGATGCCTTCAGCAACGCCGCCATGATTCTGTCGGGCATGGGGCCGCTGGAGCAACCGCAAACGCCCGGCGGCAAGTTATTCGCCGGGCTTTATGCGCTTTACAGCGGCCTGGCGGTGGTGCTGATCACGGGGATTACCTTCGCGCCCCTGGTCCATGCGTTTCTGTATCGCCTGCACCTGGAAACGAAGGATGGTGAGGATGATGCGTGAGGAGCGGGGTCAATCCCCGCATCTGCATCAGTGAGAAACGCAGATCTTCCATATCCGCCTGCCATTGGGCATTGGTCGGGTCAAGGGCGACGAGTCGTTGTGCGATCCGCAATGCCGCCTCGTATTCTCGGAGCGCTGCTTGCGTCTGCCCTTGATCCTGCAGCACGCCTCCGACGTTGTTGTGCGACACCGCCACGTCGCGCTGCCAGCCGGCGTTGTCCGGGTCGCGCGCCGCCAGCGCTTGCAGGAGGCGCTGGGATGCGCGGTAGGCGTCCAGCGCCGTGCCCAATTGGCCGCCTGACAGACGGATATTCCCAAGGGCTTGATGGGCGTCCCCGGCACCAGACTCGTTACCGATTCTCTCGAAAAGCTCCAGCGCGTGCTCGGCGAGGGATCGTTGTTGGCTTAGAGGGAGCCGCTGCTGGCGTATCGCCCAGAGGCAGTAGCAGACTCACGCTTCGGCTGCCGCCACCAGATGATGGGTTTGCGTCAGTTCATCGAGGACCACCCCCAGCGCCTGCAACGCCTCGTGTCGCCCGCCCCGATCCCAACGCTTCCACAACGCCTCCAGTTCGTCGGCACCCTCCGGCGTCGCGCTGAGCCGGTGATAGATTCGCTCGACCTCCAACGGCGGCGCATCGCCGATGAAATAGTCGGCTGCCGCCGCGGACAGGCGAACGAACCGCGTTGGTTCTTCCCGCGCCAGGCGCGCGCGCAGCGCCAGCCGGGTGGTGTCGTGTACGTTCCAACCCTGACGAGCCGGGAACGACTCCACCATGGGCAGCGCCTTGAGCTGCTCCACCACGGCGGCTGCATCGTCCGCTTCTTCCGGTAGGAGAGCCGCGAGCACCTCCGCGTCGAACCAGTGGGGAACGGCGGCCGCCTCGACCGCGATGCGCAATCGCGGGTCCCGGTCGGCCAGCACGATGTCAAGGGTTGCGAGGGCGAGCGCCTGCGGGTCGCCTTGCGCGGATTCCAGCCGTCGCTGGATCTCGTCGAAGTCCACTGCGATCAGCTCGCCGGCAGGGTGGAAGGAAGGTTGGAGGCCAGGGTCCTCAGCAGCGCAGCGATTGCTCCTGGATCGCCGTTGGTCACAATGACCAGACACTCGACGTGCTTGGGGTCGATGGGCTTGCCTTGGTACGCGCTGGCGCAGAACTGGCGCCACTTCCCATCCTCCCGGATCGGCGGAAGCTCGAAGGTGGTAGCTTGAGCGCCCCAGGTGTGCTTGTCCTGATCCGGAACGGCTTGCCCGCAGACGACCACCAACAGCGCCGGACAGCGCGCCACGCGGTTGAGCAATTGAGTCTCCAGCCAGCGGGCAAATTCATCGCCACCCTTCTCAAAGGTGTCGAAGGCAAGGAGCAGGGGTCGAGCGAGGCGTTGCAGGTCGCCGAGCAACGCGAGCTGGCGGCCTCCGCTGGGAGCGTTGCGCAGCGTCGGCAACAGCTCCTGCGCGTCGAGGGCTATCGTCTCCAGTACCTGGTCGAGAGTGGGGCAGCCCTTGAGGTCGATGTGCGAGTAGGCGACGCCAAGCATGTTGGCGAGGCCCAGCAGTTCGCCGAGCAGCGCGGTCTTGCCGCGATTGCTCGCGCCGCGAATCAGCAAGATGCGCTGATCGGTCTGCCCCTGGATCATGCGCTCGAAGCAATCGAACTCCTCATCCCGGTTGGCGAGGGTGCGGATCGGACGGTTGACCCGTTCCGGCCACTGGACAGCCACAGGTTTTCCCGTCGCTTGCGCGCCGGCGCCGCCTGGGGGGGTTGGTTTAACCCATGCGAGCAGTTCGGCATAGGACGCCGGGCGCCAAAGTTCGAATCGATGGTAGCGCTGGAGTCCCAGCGGAATGTGGGCGCCGTCCCCTTCTTCGAACAGGATGACGCGGAACTTCGGATTGATGCTGGCCAGGTTGTACAAAATCTGACGGATCGCCCCCGCCTCGCAGGCGGCGCCCAACCCCTGACCCGCCGGCATTTTACCCTCGTAGCTCCGGCAATAACGCTCGGTGCAGGCGACCAGCACTTGGTCGCACGCCTTGACCTGCGCCTCGGACCACGTCGGCCACCCTTCATTCGGACCGCCCGGCAGCTTGTCGCGATCGAGGACGACCACAACGCCGTCGCGGCGCAGGCGCTCGGCCAGCTCGCGAACGCGGTCACGATGGGAGTCGGTATCGTGGCTGTAGCTGATAAAGACGTTTGACATGGGTGGATATTAGCAGCGGCTGTTACGTTTCCCAAACCACAAGGATCGACCGCCCCGTCTCAGTTGGTCCGATAGCCACTGTGCAGCATATCGTTCAGCCCGCCCTTGTTCTCGATCTGGCGGTAGCCCATCTGTCGCAGCGCCTGCTCGGCGATGTTGGAGCGGCGACCGCTGCGGCAGTAGAGCACGATGCGGGTGTCGCGGTCCGGTGCGTAGGCGGCGATGCGGCCGGCGATTTCGTCGTGGGGGATGTTGATGGCCTCCCGCACATGCCCCTCGCGATATTCGCCGGCGGTGCGCACGTCGATAATGAATGGCTGACCGGGAGCGGGTGGACCGCCGTGCTCGGCCAGCGCCGGAATGGAAAACAAAAGGGCCGCGAACAATCCGGCTAACTTTTTCATCTTGGCATACTCCTGGTTGAAACGAAGGCGCATTGGAACCCCCCCTGTTATAGCGAATTTTGTGGGCGCCGCTCAACTGCCGACAACTGACGACCGAATCATGACCTTGGCGTTTGCGCTGCAAACGCTCGGCACGCCCGCCACCACGGCGCGGCCAGCAATCAAACGCTACGGAGAAACATTGGCTTGATTTTAGCGAGCTAAACGAAATTACTCGTTCTTGAATCCTCCGGATCGGATAGCCGCCTGTGGGTGCCATCGAAAATCCCCGTAATCATGGTGGAACGCGCCGCGCATTCCCCAGTCTTATCAGCAATATCCTGCCAGCCGAAAAATCCATGTCCCAACGCCTGTTGCCCTTGACCCTGACTTTGAGCCTGATCCTCGCTCTGGCTCCCGTTGCCCCGTCCACCGCCCAATCCATTCGCCTGCCGGATATCGGCGATCCTTCCCAAGCGGACTTTGGCCCCGACGAGGAGCAGAAGATGGGTCTGGATATCATGCGGCAGCTCCGCGAGCGCGGCGCGTTGATGGACGACGTGCAGTTAAACGAATACCTCAATTCCATTGGCCAGAGCATCGTCACCTACGCCGATCAGAACGGCATGCCGTTCACTTTCTTCATGGTCCGCGATTCCGGGATCAACGCCTTTGCCTTGCCCCACAACTTCATCGGCATCAACACCGGCCTGTTGCTGGCCACCCAGCGGGAGGATGAACTGGCCGGCGTGATCGCCCACGAAATCGCCCATGTCTCGCAGCATCACATCGTCCGCGCCATCGCCGACATGAAACGCCTGACGCTGCCGATGGCGGCGGCCATGGTCGCCGGGGCGGCGCTGGCGGCGGCCAGCAAACAGGCGGGCCAGGCGGCGATGGTCGGTACCATGGCCGCCAGCGCCCAGCATCAGATCAGCTTCACCCGCGCCAACGAACAGGAGGCCGACCGCATCGGCATGCAATTTTTGGCCAAGGCCGGTTTCGATCCCAAGGGCATGAGCGACTTTTTCGCCAAGATGGAGCGCTTATCGAGCGGCGAGGCGCGCAACCAGGTTCCGGAAATGTTGTTAACTCACCCCCGGCCGGAAAGCCGCATCGCCGATACCCAGGAGCGGGTCGCGATTCCGGCCATGCGGCGCGCCACGCCGCGCGACCGCAAGGCTTACGATCTTGCCAAAGCGCGGACGCGGGTGTTGGCGACCGACGATAACGGCTCCCTGATCCGCGATCTGGAAACCACCCTCGCCAAGGGTGGCTATGCCAGCGAAACCGCCGAGCGCTACGCCTATGCGCTGGCGCTGCGCCAGGCCGGCCGTTACGACGACGCCCAGCAACAGGTGAATCGCCTGCTCAAGAGCGATCCCGACCGGCTGGCTTTTCGGATCGAAGCGGCGGAATTGGCGCTGGCCCGGGGGGATCGGGCGCAGGGTTGGCGGCTGTTCGAGACGGCGCGGCAGTTATATCCCGATGATTTCACCCTGGCGATGTCTTACGGCCGCGCCCTCGCCACCCAGGGCGATCCGAAACTGGCCATGCGGTTGATGCAACCGCACTTGCGTCGCCGGCCCAACGATCCGTTGCTGTATGCGAGCTACGCCCAGGCGGCGCAGCGCTCCGGCGACTTGGCGGCGACCCACTCCACCATGGCCGAGTACCACTATCTGAATGGCGAACTGCTACCGGCTATCGAGCAGCTCGAACTGGGACTCCGGAATCCTGGCCTTTCGCCCAATCAGGAAGCCCAGTTGCGCGCTCGGCTCAAGCAGATCCGGGCCGAGGCCATCGCCCAGGACTTGCCGGTTCCCAAGCGGGATGCGCCGTGAAGCGCCGGTGGCCTCCTGGCCGTTGGGCGCGTCTCCCCGCGCCAACGGTTTGACTGGCTATACTGAGATTCCCCAAGCCAACTCTCTTCTCCGACCATGGCCGAGCGAACCGAACCTTCCGATCCGAGCGGCTTTGATATCGAACTGCTGCTCAAACAGGCGCGCACCTATCTGGCGTTTGGCGAGCAATTGCAGCCGCTGAGCGAGCGTTTCCACGAGACCCTGGGCAAGGAAGGCGACTGGGGCGAAGCGCTGCGCCAGCATTTCGATCAACTCAAGGCGGCGCTGGCCGAGGCGGCCGACGATCCCGGCGGCCATCCCGACCTGGCCCGGTTGTGGACCGTCACTCTGGACACCTGGCAACAGACCGCCGCATCGCTGGGCATTCCCGCGACCCTCGCCCCGCTGGCGGGCGCTAACGCCGAAGCCTGGCAAGCCTATCAACGGATTCAGGGCCAATACCTCGATCTCTTGCGCCAGGCGGCCCGGGACGCGCTGGACCTGATGGAACAGCGGCTGGGCGAGCGCGCGGCGGCTGGCGCGAGCGTGGAGAGCCTGCGCGAGTTGTATAACCTGTGGGTGGAGTGCAACGAGGACACCTATGGCCGGATGCTGCGCAGCCCCGCCTATGGCGAGTTGAACGGCCGCCTGCTCAATGCCCTGTTAGGCTGCCATACCCGTGGAGATGCCCCCGCATGATCGGTCCAACGCCCGCACAGATTGCCGAAGAACTGCGAAATTTCCAGGCTCGGCTGGCCGAGGGCGCCCGAACCCTGCACGGCCTCGGCCCGATCGAGACCGGCGTGTTGCCCCGCGATCCGGTCTACCAGGAAGACAAGCTGACGCTGTACCGTTATCAACCTCGGGTGGCGCAGCCGCACCCGGTGCCGTTGCTGATCGTCTACGCCCTGGTCAACCGGCCCTATATGATGGATTTGCAGGAAGACCGTTCGATGATCCGCGGTCTGCTGGACGCCGGACTGGACGTGTACCTGATCGATTGGGGCTATCCGGACGCCGGCGACCGCCATCTGAGCCTGGCGGATTATATCCTCCGCTATATCGGCCATTGCGTGGATCACCTGCGCGAGCGGCATCAGCAGGAAGCGATCAACCTGCTGGGCGTGTGTCAGGGCGGCGCGCTGAGCCTGTGCTTCGCGGCGTTGCATCCCGAGAACATCCGCAATCTGATCACCATGGTGACGCCGGTGGATTTCCATACCCCCGACAACGTGCTGACCCATCTGATCCGGCATGTGGACGTGGACTTGCTGGTGGACACCCTGGGCAATCTGCCGGGTCAACTGCTGAACTTTACCTTTCTATCGCTCAGCCCGTTCCGGCTGGCCGGGCAGAAGTACGTGGATCTGGTGGATATCCTCGATGATGCCCGCGCGCTGAAAAACTTCCTGCGGATGGAGAAGTGGATTTTCGACAGTCCGGATCAGGCCGGCGAGGCGTTCCGCCAGTTCGCCAAGGATTTCTTTCAACAGAACAAGCTTATCAAGGGCGAAGTCGTGATTGGGGATCGGCGGGTGGATCTGCGCAAGGTCGATATGCCGGTGCTGAACGTCTACGCCAGCCAGGATCATCTGGTGCCGCCGGCTGCGTCCAAAGCGTTGGCTGAGTGTTGCGGCAGCCGGGACTACTCGGAATTGTCCTTCCAGGGCGGCCACATCGGCATCTACGTCAGCGGACGCGCCCAACGCGAGGTGCCGCCGGCGATCGCGGCGTGGTTGCTGGCGCGCTAGGGGACGATGGGCGCACGAAACTCCAAGGCGGACGGAGAGGGTCAGGAGGGAATGGCGGGCGCTCGGACCCGGTTCACGTTTCCTTGTCTTTTCTGCTCTTCCGCTCCTTTTCGGGTTTGTCCGGCGCGGACGCGGGGGGAAGAGGATCGCAGGGTTGGCGGCTGTTCGAGGAGGCGCGGCAGCTCTATCCCGATGATTTCACCCTGGCGATGTCTTACGGCCGCGCCCTCGCCACCCAGGGCGATCCAAAACTGGCCCTGCGCTTGATGCAACCGCACTTGCGCCGTCGGCCCAACGATCCGTCGCTGTACGCGAGCTACGCCCAAGCGGCGCAGCGTTCCGGCGATAGGGCCGCGACCCACGCCACCATGGCCGAGTACCACTATCTGAACGGCGAATTGCTGCCCGCCATCGAGCAACTCGAACTGGGACTCCGGAATCCCGGCCTTGCTCCCAATCAGGAAGCCCAGTTGCGCGCCCGGCTCAAGCAGATCAGGGCCGAGGCCATCGCCCAGGGCTTGCCGGTTTCCAAACGGGATTCGCCGTGAATCGCCAGGTAGGCCCTGCCTGGCCGCTGGGCGCGTCATTCCTGCGCTAACGGTCTGACCGGCTATACTGAGATATTACCCAATCCCAACTTCTACCTCCACCGACCATGGCCGAGCGAACCGACCCTCCCGATCCGAGCGGCTTCGATCTTGAACTGTTGCTCAAGCAGGCGCGCACCTATCTGGCGTTTGGCGAACAACTGCAACCGTTCAGCGAACGTTTCCATGAGACCCTGGGTCAGGACGGCGACTGGGGCGAAGCGCTGCGCCAGCATTTCGATCAGCTCAAGACGGTGCTGACCGCGGCGGCCGACGATCCGGGTGGCCACCCCGAACTGGCCCGGTTGTGGACCGTCACCCTGGACACCTGGCGGCAGACCGCTGCGTCGCTGGGCGTTCCCGCGACCCTCGCCCCGCTGGCGGGTGCTAACGCCGAAGCCTGGCAGACGTATCAACGGATCCAGGGCCAGTACCTCGACCTCTTGCGCCAGGCGGCCAGGGAGGCGCTGGACTTGATGGAACAGCGGCTGGGCGAACGCGCGGCGGCTGGCGCGACGGTGGAGAGCCTGCGCGAGCTGTATAACCTGTGGGTGGAGTGCAACGAGGACACCTATGGCCGGATGTTGCGCAGCCCTGAATACGGCGAACTGAATGGTCGCCTGCTCAATGCCCTGTTGGGCTGCCATGCCCGTGGAGAGGCTTCCGCATGATCGGTCCAACGCCCGCCCAGATCACCGAGGAACTGCGCAACTTCCAGGCCCGACTGGCCGAGGGCGCCCGGACCCTGCGCAGCCTCGGCCCGATCGAGACCGGGGTGTTGCCCCGCGATCCGGTCTACCAGGAAGACAAGCTGACCCTGTACCGCTATCAGCCCCGGGTGGCGGAACCCCACCCCGTGCCATTGCTGATCGTCTACGCGCTGGTCAACCGGCCCTACATGATGGATTTGCAGGAAGATCGCTCGCTGATCCGGGGTCTGCTGGACGCCGGGCTGGACGTCTACCTGATCGACTGGGGCTATCCGGACGCCGGCGACCGCCATCTGAGCCTGGCGGATTATATCCTGCGCTATATCGGCCACTGCGTGGATCACCTGCGCGAGCGGCATCAACAGGAGGCGATCAACCTGTTGGGCGTGTGCCAGGGCGGCGCGCTGAGCCTGTGCTTCGCGGCGCTGCATCCCGGAAAAATCCGCAATCTGGTCACCATGGTGACGCCGGTGGATTTCCACACGCCCGACAACGTGCTCACCCATCTGATCCGGCATGTGGACGTGGATTTGCTGGTGGATACGCTGGGCAACCTGCCAGGGCAACTGCTGAACTTTACCTTTCTGTCCCTCAGTCCATTCCGGCTGGCCGGGCAGAAGTACGTGGATCTGGTGGATATCCTCGACGATGCCCAGGCGCTGAAAAACTTCCTGCGGATGGAAAAATGGATTTTCGACAGTCCGGATCAGGCGGGCGAGGCGTTCCGCCAGTTCGCCAAGGATTTCTTCCAGCAGAACAAGCTGGTCAAGGGCGAAGTGGTGATTGGGGAGCAACGGGTCGATTTACGCAACGTCACCATGCCGGTGCTGAACGTCTACGCCAGCCAGGATCATCTGGTGCCGCCGGCCGCATCCAAGGCGCTCGCCGGGTGTTGCGGTAGCCGGGACTACGCGGAACTGTCCTTCCGGGGCGGCCACATCGGCCTCTACGTCAGCGCGCGCGCCCAGCGCGAGGTGCCGCCGGCGATTGCGACGTGGTTGCTGGCGCGCTAGGAGACGGCCGGCGCCCAAGTTCCACGGCGGACGGGAGGAAGGGAATGGCGGGCGGTCAGGCCCGGCTCACGTTTCCTTGTCTTTCCTGCCCTTCCGTTCCTTATCGGGTTTGTTCGGCGCGGCCGTGGAGAGAGGAGGGTCGGTCGCCTGGGTGGCGGGTTGCGGTGATGGGGCCGTTTCGCTGCCTGTCGACGAGACATAGGGCTTTTGAAGCTGCTCGTTGACGCTTTTCCACAGCGACAGATTGTGTTCCACCAGTTCGGTCATCATCGCCAGCGGATTCTTGCCGATGAAGGTGCGCATCTGTTCCCGAAACAGGTGCTGCTGATCCACGAACGCTTGCAGGCTCTTCTCCAGATAGTTGCCCATCATGCCCTGCAGCGTGTCGCCGTAGAACCGGATGATGTGCGCCAGCACGTCCGTGGTGAAGATCGGGCTACCCCGTTCTTCCTGCTCGCTGATGATTTGCAGCAGAATGCCGCGCGTGATGTCGGTGTTGGTCCGGGCGTCGATGACATGAAATTCGGCGCGTTCCAGCACCAGTTGCTTGACATCCTCGAGGGTGATGTAACTGCTGACAGCCGTATCGTACAGCCGGCGATTCGGGTACTTCTTGATGACGCGCGGTTCGCTCATGGAGGCATATAAAAAAGCGACGCGGCGTCGCCCGTGGAGGACCAACGCCGCGCGGTTCAGGACTTAGTGGAAGTAGAGGCCGCCGTTGACGGTGATGTCTTCGCCGGTGATGAAGCCGGCATCGTCAGCGGTCAGGAAGGCAACGGTGCGCGCGATTTCAGAGGGCTCGCCCAGACGGCCCACCGGGATGGTCGCGATGACTTTCTCCAACACGTCCGCGCGGATGGCCCGCACCATCTCGGTGCCGATGTAGCCCGGCGAGATGGAGTTAACCGTCACGCCCTTCTTGACGCACTCCTGCGCCAGCGCCTTGTTGAAGCCGTAGATCGCGGCCTTGGTGGCGGAATAGTTGGTCTGGCCGGCCTGGCCCTTGAGGCCGTTCACCGACGAGATGTTGACGATGCGACCCCAGCCCCGCGCGGTCATCCCCTCATAGACCTGCTTGGTCATGTTGAAGACGCTGTACAGGTTGGTCTTGATGACCGCGTCCCACTGCTCCTGCGTCATCTTGTGGAACATGGCGTCGCGGGTGATGCCGGCGTTGTTGACCAGGATTTCGACCGGGCCGACTTCGGCTTCGATCTTCTTGCAGACTTCGGCGCAGGATTCGAAGTTGGTCACGTCGGCCAGATAGACCGGGATGTCGAGGCCTTCCGCCTTGCGGTCGGCCTGCCACTTCTCCACGACTTCCGGCTTCAACCCGTTGTAGTCCACCGCAACGGCGCGGCGGCCCTGCTCGATCAGCGCCTTGCACATGGCGGTGCCCAGACCACCGATACCACCCGTGACGACTGCGACTTTGGACATGCTTTATCCCTCCTCGGGTTTGTTGTGGGTATGAATAACTGTAAAGTGGGTTGTGTTCAGGCGCGCTCGACGGCGAGGGCAACGCCCTGTCCGCCGCCGATGCACAGGGTCGCCAGCCCCTTTTTGGCGTCGCGACGGATCATTTCGTGCAGCAGGCTCACCAGGATGCGACAGCCGGAGGCGCCGATCGGGTGGCCCAGCGCGATGGCGCCGCCATTAACGTTGACCTTGCGGGTGTCCCAGCCCATTTCGCGGTTGACCGAAATCGCCTGGGCGGCGAAGGCTTCGTTGGACTCGATCAGGTCGAGCTGATCCACGGTCCAGCCGGCTTTTTTCAGGCAGGCGCGGGAAGCGGGAATCGGGCCGGTGCCCATGATTTTCGGGTCCACCCCGGCCTTGGCGTAGGCGGCGATGCGGGCCAGTGGTTTTAGGCCGAGTTCACGGGCGACGCTGGCGGCCATCACCAGCACCGCGGCGGCGCCGTCGTTGATGCCGGAGGCGTTGCCGGCGGTCACGCTGCCGTCCTGCTTGAACGCCGGCCGCAGCTTGGCCAGCGCGGCGGCGGTGGTGCCCGCCCGGGGGAATTCGTCGGTGTCGAACACCAGCGGGTCGCCCTTGCGCTGCGGAATTTCGATGGGAACGATCTCATCCTTGAATTTGCCCGCCTGGATCGCGGCGATGGCCTTGGTCTGGGAGGCGGCGGCGAAGGCGTCCTGCTCCTCGCGGGGAATGGCCCACTGGGCGGCGATATTCTCGGCGGTGATGCCCATGTGGTAGTGATTGATGGCGCATTGCAGGCCTTCGCTCAGCATCGAATCCACCAGCCGGGCGTCGCCCATGGTGGTGCCGCGCCGCGAACCGAGCAGCAGGTGCGGGGACAGGCTCATATTCTCCTGGCCGCCGGCGATCACGATGCGGTTGTCGCCGTCGCGGATGGACTGGTAGGCCAGATGCACCGCTTTCAGACCGCTGCCGCACACCTTGTTGATGTTCAGGCAGGGCGTTTCAATGGGCAGGCCCGCGTTCAGCGCGGCGGTGCGGGCGGGATTCTGGCCCGTGCCGGCGGTCAGCACCTGCCCCAGGATGACTTCGTCGATCTGCTCGGGCTTGACTCCGGATTTCCGCAGCAGGTCCTGAATGACCTTGGCGCCCAGGACGTTGGCCGGAATCGTCGCCAGGGAACCCATGAAATTGCCGATTGCGGTCCTGGCGGCGGCAACGATGACCACATCTTCCATCGAATGGACCTCCGGATAGCCTGGTTGGTGATGGCAAAAACCTACGGTTTTGCGCGCATTGACATTCGATGCCGCAAGTCTCCCCATCCGGCCCGCACCTTCGGGGATGCCACGGCTACGCGAGCCCATGTGAGGGTGAAAACCGCGCGGAACTCTCGGCTAATTTAAGCGCAGCATATTGACGTCTACCCTAATCCTTGTCAACCGATTCCGCATTGCAGCATGGGGCAAACTTCCGCTTTCCCGTCGATTTACGGCATGGAGGATTCCGCTGACCGACCGGATTTGGGAAACTCCGCCTTCAGGGGGAAGCGAATGCTGGAATGGCGGATTGCCGTTCGAAATGCACCAGCAGGGTGGTTTGCCAGGTCTTGCAGTTGTCGTCGCTGATCATGAAAAACCGTGGGCCGCGGTGCGGGTCAGTCCCTCGAAATTGGGATCCAGGCGAGGCATGGGAACTCCAGGACGACAATGGCGGCGAC
>CAVRCC010000013.1:0-44115 GCA_963719395.1 uncultured Gammaproteobacteria bacterium
CTAGCCCTGACGCTCGGGGGACGACGGGAGTCTGAGGAATCGTGATTCCGCCAGCGATTCAGAGCGTTGATAAAAAGTGATTAAATTCGGTTGGTTAAACCCATACCGAAAAAATATTTTTCCGGCTGTCTGGGGCGCTGGGAGGTCACACGGCGGCGCTGAGGGATTATCCTCCAAAAGATTTTCCCTCGACTATTCCGGAGAACCTGATGAGCCACGCTACCGCCGCCCTCCTTCACCGCCGCCAGCACCGGAAGGCGCGCCACACGGCCAAACGTCAAGCCCGGTGCCGCGCCCGGCGGCGCGCCGCCGCGGCGTGCCCCAGCCGCGGGCAGGCGGTCCTGTGCGAACTGTGCAAGACGATCCATCATTTTTTTCCCAATCTGTTCGACCAGCTGCGCCAGTTGGAAGACTGTCGGCAGAAATCCGACTATACGCTGGCGGAAATTCTGCTGGCGGGGATCCTGCTCTTTGTGTTTCAACAAGGTTCGCGCAACGCCTTCAATAACCAGCGGGCCGAGGCGAAATTCAGGACCCATTACGAGCGCTTGTTCAAGTTGCGGCTGCCGCATCTGGACACGGTCCACCAGGTGTTGTGCCGGCTGCCCGAAGCCGAGTTGGAACAGCTCAAACACACCTTGGTGAAGACGCTGTTGGAGAAGAAGGTCCTGCACAAGTATCGCCTGTTCGGATGCTGGTTTGTGGTGGCCGTCGACGCGACGGGGGTGGCGAGCTTTAGCGAGCGGCACTGCGAGCAGTGCCTGCATCGGACCTCATCGACCGGGAAAACGACTTATTTTCATCCGGTGTTGGAAGCCAAGCTGATCACCCCCTCCGGGTTGGCGATCTCGTTGGCGACCGAATGGATCGCCAATCCGACCGGTGAGTATGATAAACAGGATTGCGAACGCAAGGCGTTCGCCCGCTTGGCGGCCCAGCTCAAACAGCAGTATCCCCGGCTACCGCTCTGTCTGACCGCCGATGGCCTGTATCCCTATCAGGGCTTCTTCGAGATCTGCCGCGATTCCGGTTGGGCGTTCATCATCACCTTCAAAGACGGCAACCTGCCCACCGTCTGGGAGGACGTGCAGGGGTTGCTGCCCCTGACTCCAGCGCAATGCCGCCACGAGCGGCGTTACCACGGTTCCACGGTGATCGACCAGCGGTTGCGCTGGGTCAACCACCTCGCCTATGGCGGCCACACCCTGGCGTGGCTGGAGAGCGTGGAAACCGTCACGCCCGCCCAGGGCGCGAACCCCACCCAGCACCGCTTTGTCCATCTGACCAACCTGACGGTGACCGCCCGCACCGTGGCGACGTTGAGCCGCACCGGCCGGTTACGTTGGAAAATCGAAAACGAAGGCTTCAATACCCAAAAGCACCTCGGCTACGGCCTGGAGCATCGGTATGCCCGGGTCAGTTGGCAAGCGGCGAAAAATTACTATCAATGCCTGCAAATCGGTCACCTGATCAATCAGTTAACGATTCTCAGCACGAGCTTTCAGACCCACTTACACGGCAAGATGACCTGCCGCCACCTCTGGCGGTGTCTGCTGGCCTTCCTCCTGGAGGGCGACCTCAGCCCGAGCCTGCTCGACGCCCTGCGTCCCCGGCGGCTCCAAATCCGGTTGCTCTAAGACATCGGGAGATCGCCTGCTCCGCAATCCAGGCGCCACCCGTCAACCCGCTCGGGAGGTGAATCCTACCCAACTGGATCATCGAAAGTGGTGCCGGCTTCTTCAACGCCCACCCCGTCACCGGGGAGGCGTGGAGGAGAACGGGAGAGGTGCGCCCGGTGATGGCGCCTCCGCTCCCCTTCGCCCAACATAGGCCGGACGCTCTGAATCGCTGGATTCCGACTTGCCAAGCGCGGCGTTGCAATGGACACTATACAATGGGAACCGGCTGGACGGTCGCTGTATCGCCATGCGGTATGGAGGAAAGTCCGGGCTCCACAGGACAGGGCGCCAGGTAACGCCTGGGGGGCGCGAGCCCACGGAAAGTGCCACAGAAAACAAACCGCCCAAGCTCCCGTTCGCGGGAGCCGGCAAGGGTGAAAAGGTGCGGTAAGAGCGCACCGCGCGGCTGGCAACAGGCGCGGCACGGTAAACCCCGCCCGGAGCAAGACCAAATAGAGGAGCGTTTACGTGTGATCCGCACGGCTCCTGGGTAGGTCGCTACAGGCGTCTGGTGACAGGCGTCGCAGATGAATGACCGTTCTCGACAGAACCCGGCTTAAAGGCCGGTTCCCTTCTTCCCACCTCAACGTCCTGGTTGGGAATCCTGGAATTTTGCGCCAGCGGCGTCCCGGTTTTTCCCTATCGCGTTGACCCGCCTCGGCCATCCGTGCCCCATTTTAGTGACCAAGCAAATCTCTTGATTTTTTTAAATATCACAACATATTGTATATAAAGAATTTTTTTATAATTTTTTTCGAGAGCTTTCCTTGACAGCGGCCGGTACATCTACCTATAGTTAGTGGCGGAAAGTGGGAGAAAGTGGGACGCGAGGACAAACCAGTACATTAAAGAGATGCGACGTTGTTCCGGAGCATTAATCCACTATCGTTGGATAGTAAGGGCAGATTGACGATGCCAACCAAGTATCGCCAGCAACTGTTGGAAGCAGCGGGTGGCCAATTGGTGGTGACCATCGATCGCGACCGCTGCTTGTTGCTCTATCCGCTGCCGGTTTGGGAAGACGTCGAGCGCCAACTGATCCAGCTCTCCAGCACCAATCCCCGGGCCCGGGCCCTGAAGCGGTTGTTGCTGGGACACGCCGAGGAATGCGCCCTGGACGCCAGCGGTCGGATTCTATTGCCGGCGCCGTTGCGGGAATTCGCCAATTTGGAGAAGCAGGTGATGCTGGTGGGGCAGGGTAACAAGTTTGAAATCTGGAACGAACAGGCCTGGAACACATGGTGCGAGGCGCTGCTGGCCGGCGGGGACGACGGCGAGTCCTTGCCCGAATTGGATGCCCTGGCGTTCTAGCCCATGGCGGACTCGGCGGCGCTGCCGCATCGGCCGGTCCTGCTGGCCGAAGTCTTGGCCGGCCTGAACCTTCGGCCAGAGGGCCATTACCTGGATGCTACGTTTGGGCGAGGCGGTCACGCGGCGGCGATTCTGGCGGCGCTCGGGCCGGAGGGTCGGTTGTTGGCCCTGGACCGCGATCCGGCGGCAGGGGAATGGGCCAGGACTCGGTTTCGAGAGGATGCACGATTCCAGTTCATTCAGACTGCGTTTAGTAAATTGGCCGATATCATCGCGGCGGGCGGCCTGGCCGGGCGGTTGGACGGTGTGCTGCTCGATTTGGGGGTGTCCTCGCCGCAGATCGACGAGCCGGCGCGCGGGTTCAGCTTCGGCCGGGACGGGCCGCTGGATATGCGGATGGACCCGGGCGCGAGTCCCAGCGCCGCCGAGTGGCTGGCCCGGGTAGACGAAGCCAATCTGGAGCGGGTCCTGGCGGAATGGGGCGAGGAACGGTTTCACCGGCGGGTCGCCCGCGCCATCGTTATGGCCCGCCAACGAGCGCCGATCACCACCACGGCGCGGTTGGCGGACATCGTTGCCGCCGCCGTGCCGACTCGCGAAGCCGGCCAGCATCCGGCCACCCGCGTGTTTCAGGCGATCCGCATCGCGGTCAACGACGAGTTGGGCCAATTGCGGGCCGTATTGCCGCCGGCGGTGCAAGCGCTGGCCCCGGGCGGGCGACTGGTGGTGATCAGCTTTCATTCCCTGGAGGATCGGGTGGTCAAGCAGTTTATGCGGGAGCAGGCGCGGGGCCGGGAACTGCCGCTGGATTTGCCCGTGCGAGGTGGGCCGGAGGGAATGACCTTGCGGCGGATCGGCCGGGCGATCCGACCGGGCGCTGCGGAAGTCGCCGCCAATCCCCGCGCGCGCAGCGCGGTGTTGCGAGTGGCGGAGCGATTGCCATGAAAAGTCAGGTTCTGGTGGTTGTGTTGCTGATCGCCGCCGTGCTGCTTTCCGGCGTGGGGGTGGTCTACACCCAGCATGCCAATCGGCAACTGTTTATTGAATGGCAGAAACTGCAAGCGGAGCGAGACGATCTCGAAGTTGAATGGGAATTGCTACGGCTGGAACAAAGTACCCTGGTGACGGATGCCGTGGTCGAGGCGGTGGCCCGAGCGCGACTGAACATGCTCGCGCCGGATCCCGACGCGATTCTGTACATCGCGCCCCAATGACCCCGGCGCCCGTTGGAGCGATCCCGAGCGCGCTGCGCGCGGTGGTGGCGTTTGCCCGGACGACGACCCGCCAGGGGCTGGTGCTGGGCCTGTTGTGCGCGGCGGCGGGCGGCATCGCGGCGCGCGCCGTGTACCTGCAGGTGGTTCACGCCGAGTTCTTGCAGGATCAGGGCGATGCGCGCTTCGTGCGGGTAGTGGACGTGCCGGCTCACCGGGGCATGATTCTGGACCGCAACGGCGAGCCGCTGGCGGTCAGTTCGCCGGTGGATTCGATCTGGGTCTATCCGCCAGAATTTCTCAAGCAGCGCGACCGCTGGCCGGAACTGGCGGCGGCGCTGGAAATGACGACGGTGGAACTGGAGCAAAAATTGGCGCCGGATCTGGAAAAGGATCTGGCGGGACTTAAGATCCGCCAGTTCGTTTATCTGCGCCGGCATCTGCCGCCGAGCGCCGCCCAGCGGCTGTTGCAATTAAAAATTTCGGGCGTATACGCCCGACGTGAATATCGCCGCTATTACCCGGACGCTGAGGTGACCTCGCACCTGCTGGGTTTCACCGACATCGACGATGCCGGGCAGGAAGGCCTGGAGAAGAGCTTCGACGGTCAATTGCGCGGCGCGTCGGGTCAGAAGCGGGTGATTCAGGACCGGTTGGGTCAGGTGGTGGCGGACGTGGAGAACCTGAAGGTGCCACAACCGGGCCAGTCGCTGGTGTTGAGTATCGATCGGCGCTTGCAATACCTGGCCTACCGTGCGCTGAAGACGGCGGTGATGGAAAACAAGGCCAGAGCCGGCGCGGCGGTGATCGTGGACGTGCGCACCGGTGAAATCCTGGCGATGGTGGACCAGCCGGCCGGCAATCCCAACAACCGCGCCGAGCTGCATGGCGAACTGCTGCGCAACCGGGCGATCACCGACGTGTACGAACCGGGTTCGGCCGTCAAGCCCTTCACCGTCGCCCTGGGTCTGGAGAGCGGCAAGTGGACGCCCAGCACGCTGGTGAATACCGCGCCGATGCGGGTGGGGCGCTACACGGTGCGCGATACCCACAACTACAAGACCCTCGATCTTACCCGCGTCATCAGTAAGTCCAGCAACGTCGGCGTCAGCAAAATCGCGCTGTCGATGCCAGCCGAGCGGTTGTGGCAACTGTATAAAAACCTCGGTTTTGGCGCGTCGACCGGGTTGGGGCTGGTCGGCGAGCAGCCGGGCGTGCTTCGCCATTTCAGCCAGTGGGCGGAGATCGGCCACGCCAATCATTCCTTCGGTTATGGGTTTTCCGTCACCATGCTGCAACTGGCCCAAGCCTATACCGTGCTGGGGGCGGACGGGATCCGGCGGCCGCTGACCCTGCTCAAGCGCGAGCAACCGCTCGACCCAGCCGACGAGCGGCGGGTGCTGTCGGCACGGGCGGTTCGGCAGGTGCGGGCGATGATGGAGCATGTAGTGAGCAAGGAGGGCACCGGGCTCAAGGCCAGTATTCCCGGTTACCGGGTGGCGGGCAAAACCGGCACGGCGCGCAAAATCGTCGGCCGCCGCTATACCAACCGCTACTTCGCCCTGTTCGCCGGCCTGGCCCCGGCCAGCGACCCCCGGCTGGTGATGACTATCATCATCGACGAGCCCAGGGGCAGCGCCTATTACGGTGGCACGGTGGCGGCGCCGGTGTTCAGTGCAACCCTGGGCCGCGCGCTGCGCATCCTGAACGTTACCCCGGACAACCTGCCGACCCTGCGCCTAGCGGGCGACGGGCGGGCGGCGGACGCGACGCCGTGAGCCGGGCGATGCCGATGACTTTGGGCGCGGTGCTCGCCGGGTTTGCTGCCGTGCCGGCGGCGCTGGCCGACCACCCGGTGCTTGGTCTGGCGGCGGACAGCGGCGCGACGCGGCCGGGCGACGTGTTCTTCGCACTGCGCGGCGGGCGCAGGCATGGTCTGGAGTTTCTGGACGCGGTACGAGCGGCGGGGGCGGTGGCGGTGGCATGGGAGCCGCCCTATGCCGGTTCCTTACCCTCGGACGCGGCAATTCCCCTGCTGGCGATCCCGGACCTGCGCCGGCATCTGGGATCGATCGCCAGCCGATTTTACGGCGAACCGTCGCGGCGGTTGCAGGTGGTGGGCATCACCGGCACCGACGGCAAAACCTCCTGCGCTCACTTTATCGCCCAGGCGCTGAGCGCCGACAGCGGGCCATGCGGCATTCTCGGCACCCTGGGCACGGGCGTTTATGGTCAGACCGAGCCTTCGCTGCACACGACGCCGGACTCGTTGGCGGTGCAGCGCTGGCTGGCGGGGCTGGTCGCGGCTGGCCGGCGTTACGCGGCGATGGAAGTGTCCTCGCACGCCCTGGATCAGGGGCGGGTCAACGGGGTCGAGTTCGCGGTGGCGGTCCTGACCAACCTGACCCGCGATCATCTGGACTACCACGGCACGCCGGAAGCCTACGGAGCGGCCAAGCGCCGCCTGTTTTTTGACCATCAACCCGGCTGGGCGGTGCTGAATCTGGATGACGCCTTCGGGCGTGGAATCGCCACTGACTGGGGCGATCCGTCCCGAACCATCGGCTATGGCCTCGACGCTCGGCCGGAACGGCTGGAGCGGTTCGTCTGGGGCGAGCGCCTGGAACTATCGCCCGCGGGCCTGCGGCTGCGCATTCGCTCGTCCTGGGGCGATGGCGAATTGCGGGTGGGGCTGCTGGGGCGGTTCAACGCCAGCAATGTGCTGGCGACTTTAGCGACTTTACTGGCGTTGGAGATACCGCTGGCCGAAGCGCTGGCGCGGATGGCCCGGACGGCTACGGTGCCGGGTCGCATGGAGCGGTTGGGCGGTGAAACCGGCGAACCGCTGGCGGTGATTGATTAT
This sequence comes from uncultured Gammaproteobacteria bacterium, assembly GCA_963719395.1. Taxonomy (GTDB): domain Bacteria; phylum Pseudomonadota; class Gammaproteobacteria; order Competibacterales; family Competibacteraceae; genus Contendibacter. Next base: position 7,065 of record CAVRCC010000013.1, read on the forward strand.
GCCCACACCCCACACGCCCTGGAACAGGCGCTGCGGGCCCTGCGCGAGCACGGCGGCCGCCGGCTGTGGTGCGTGTTCGGCTGCGGCGGCGACCGCGATCCCGGCAAGCGGCCGCTGATGGGCGCGGCGGCGGAACGACTGGCCGACCAGGTGATCGTGACCGACGACAACCCGCGCACCGAGGATCCGGAGCGGATCGTCGGCGACATTCTGGCCGGAATGCGACATCCCCAAACGGTGACGGTGATCCGGGATCGCCGCGCCGCCATTTTCCGGGCGCTCGCCGAGGCCGAAGCCGGTGACATCGTGCTGATCGCGGGCAAGGGCCACGAGGATTATCAGATCGTCGGCGCGGAGCGTTGGCCGTTCAGCGACCGCGCGGTGGTGCGCGAGGGCCTGGACGAGCAGTCGGAAAGGGAGGCGAGGCGTGAGGCGTAACCACTCCCCGATCCCTGACCTCCGATCCCCCCATTGTCACGACAGATCGGTCTATCGATGAACGAAGCGTTTGCTCCCCTGCGGTTACGAGAAGCCGCCCGCCTGCTCGATGGCGAGGCGAGCGGCGAGGACGTCGCCTTCGCCGCGGTGGATATCGACAGTCGCCGGGTGGCGGCGGGCGCGCTGTTCGTGGCGCTGGCCGGCCCGAATTTCGATGGCCACGACTTCGTCGCCGCCGCCCGCGAGCGGGGCGCATGCGCAGCGCTGGTCAGTCGGCCCGTCGCCGATCCACTGCCGCAGGTGCGGGTGGCCGATACCCGGTTGGCGCTGGGGCGACTGGCGGCGGCGTGGCGCTCCCGTTTCACCGGACCGCTACTTGCGCTCACCGGCAGCAACGGCAAGACCACGCTCAAGGAAATGGTCGCGGCTATTTTGCGGCGCCGGAGCCCGACGCTGGCGACCGAGGGCAATCTCAACAACGACTTCGGCGTGCCGCTAACCTTGTTGCGACTCAACGGGGAGTCCGCCTACGCGGTGATCGAGATGGGCGCCAACCATCATGGCGAAATCGCCTATCTGACCCGCTTGACGCGGCCGGACGTGGCGATCATCAACAACGCCGGTCCCTGTCATCTGGAAGGCTTCGGCGATGTGGCCGGGGTGGCGCGCGCCAAGGGCGAGATTTTTCAGGGGCTGGGGCCAGCCGGCGTGGCGATCATCAACCGCGACGACGAATACGCCGACTACTGGGCCGGGCTGAATCCAGGCCGGCGGATCGTGGATTTCGGGCTGGATCGGCCGGCGGCGGTGCGCGGCGTGGTGCTGGATGCGACGACTCACTGCTTCCGGCTCATCGCGGCCAGGGGCGAGATCGACATTCAACTGCCGTTGTCGGGTCGGCACAACGTCCGCAACGCGCTGGCGGCGGCGGCGGCGACGCTGGCGGTGGGCGCGACGCTGGACGAGATTCGGCGAGGGCTGGAAGGGCTGCGCGGCGTCGGCGGCCGGATGCAACGGTTGCCCGGCCGCCATGGCGGCGCGGTGATCCACGACGCCTATAACGCCAATCCGGCTTCGCTGGCGGCGGCGCTGGAAGCCGTCGGCGTCGAACCGGGTCGCAAGTGGCTGGTGCTGGGCGACATGCGGGAGTTGGGGCCAGCGGCGGATGAATTACATGCCCAGTCCGGGCGGGCGGCGCGGGTGGCGGGTTTCGAGCGGCTGTATGCCTTGGGCGAGCACAGCCGCGCGGCCGTGGCGGCGTTTGGAACGGCCGGGGTTCATTTCGATGGCGTGGACGCGCTCGTCGCGGATCTGAGCCGCGATCTCCACCAAGGCGGCGAACCCGCCGTCGTGCTGGTCAAGGGGTCGCGCGGGATGCGGATGGAACGGGTAGTGGCGGCTTTGGTGGAAGCGGGGGAACAATCCGCAAATCCGGGAGGACACGGCTGATGCTGGTGCTGCTGGCCGAGTGGTTGGCCGACAATTTTTATAGTGGTTTCAATGTTTTTCAGTACCTGACGTTGCGGGGAATCCTGGGCGTGCTCACGGCGCTGTCCATCGCGCTGATCGTCGGACCGACCATGATCCAGCGGCTGAGCCGCGATCAGATCGGCCAGCAGATCCGCGAGGACGGCCCCAAAAGCCATTTCTCCAAGGCCGGCACTCCGACCATGGGCGGGGCGCTGATTCTGGTCGCCATCGCAGTTGCTACCCTGTTGTGGGCGGACCCGCGCAACCGCTATGTCTGGATCGTGCTGTCGACCACGCTGGCGTTTGGCGCCATCGGCTGGCTGGACGATTACAAGAAACTGGTCCTGCGCAACTCCAAGGGACTGTCGGCGCGCGCCAAGTATTCCTGGCAGTCCGGCGTCGGGCTGGCGGCGGCGTTGCTGCTGTACTTTACCGCCCAGACGGCGGTGGAGACCCAGTTGATCGTGCCGTTCTTCAAGAACGTCGTCCTGAATCTCGGCTGGCTGTTCGTGCCGCTAACGTACTTCGTCATCGTCGGCACCAGCAATGCCGTCAATCTCACCGACGGGCTGGATGGGTTGGCCATCGTGCCGACCACCATGGTCGCTGGGGCGCTGGCGGTGTTCTGCTACGCCTCCGGCAACCGAATCTTCGCCGACTATCTGGGTATTCCACACGTGCCGGGCGTGGGTGAGGTCATGGTGTTCTCCACAGCGATCGTGGGGGCCGGGCTGGGCTTTCTCTGGTTCAACGCCTATCCGGCCCAGGTGTTCATGGGCGACGTGGGGGCGCTGGCGCTGGGCGCGGCGCTGGGCGTCATCGCGGTGACGGTGCGGCAGGAACTGGTGCTGTTCGTCATGGGGGGAGTGTTCGTGATGGAGACCGTGTCGGTGATTCTGCAAGTGGCCTCGTTCAAGCTGACCGGCCGGCGCATCTTCCGCATGGCGCCGCTCCACCATCACTTCGAACTCAAGGGCTGGCCGGAACCGCGGGTCATCGTCCGCTTCTGGATCATCACCATCATTCTGGTGCTGATCGGTCTGGCGACCCTGAAGATCCGGTAAGAGGAGACGCGGGATGCTGCGACTGGATGGAACCACGCTGGTGGTCGGGTTGGGCAAGAGCGGGTTGTCGGCGGCGCGGGCGCTGAAGGCGCTGGGCGCCGCGTTCGCCGTGACCGACAGCCGCCCCGATCCGCCGGGGTTGGCGGCGTTGCGGGCGGAGTGCCCGGACGCGCTGCTTGATCTGGGCGGCTTCGATCCAGCGGCGTTCGCCGGCGCGGCGCGGTTGCTGGTCAGTCCGGGCGTTTCGGTCAAAACCCCGGCTATCGCCGACGCCGCGGCGCGCGGCGCGCCGGTGTGGGGCGACATCGAGTTACTGGCCCGCCTGACCCAGGTTCCCATCGCAGCCATCACTGGCTCCAATGGCAAGAGCACGGTCACCACCCTGCTGGGATTGATGGCCGAACGGGCGGGGGTTCGAGCGGCGGTCGGCGGCAATCTCGGCACCCCGGCGCTGGAGTTGTGGTTGCAGGATGAACGGAATGCCGGCATGGCGCCCGAGTGGTACGTGCTGGAGCTGTCCAGCTTCCAGTTGGAGACCACCCACAGCCTGAATGCCCGGGTGGCGACGGTACTGAACATCAGTCCCGACCACATGGACCGCTACGACGCACTGGAGGATTACATCGCCGCCAAGCGGCGCGTTTTCCACGGCGACGGTGCGCTGGTGATCAACGCCGACGATCCGGTGGTGATGGCGATGGTCGAGCCGGGACGCAAGATCGTGCGTTTCACCCTGGACGCACCGGGCGAAGGCGAATTCGGCCTGCGCCGCGCCGGCGGCGAGACCTGGCTGGCGCATGGCCCGGAACGGTGGATCGCCGCGTCGGAACTGAAGATCAGCGGCGATCACAACCTCGCCAACGCGCTGGCGGCGCTGGCCATGGGCCACGTCCTCGGCCTGCGGCGGGAGGGGATGCTGGCGGCGCTGCGGGAATTTACCGGCTTGGCGCACCGCACCGTTCTGGTGCGGGAACGCGCCGGAGTGCGCTGGTTCGATGATTCCAAGGGCACCAACGTCGGTGCGACGGTGGCGGCGGTGCGGGGTCTGCCGGGGCGGGTGGTGCTGATCGCCGGCGGCGACGGCAAGGGTCAGGATTTCACGCCGCTGCGGGCGGCGCTGGCTGGCAAGGTGCGGGCGGTAGTGCTGATCGGCCGCGATGCGCCGCTGATCGCCGCCGCGCTGGGCGATAGCGTGCCGCTGCATGCGGCGGCGGACATGGACCAGGCGGTTGCCTTAGCCGCTCGACTGGCCCAGCCGGGCGATAGCGTGTTGCTGTCGCCGGCGTGCGCCAGCTTCGACATGTTCAGCGGCTACGAAGAGCGCGGTGCGGCGTTCGTCGCGGCGACGCGGGGGTTGGCCGCATGTTGAACGTCGCTGTCGCCCGGCATTCGAACACGCTGCCGCGCGCCGGTGAAGGCCGGTCCGCGCTGCCGTTCCCCGATCCCTGGGTGCTGCTCCCAGCCCTGTTGCTGCTGGCGCTGGGTCTGTTGATGGTGACTTCGGCCTCGATGCCGATTGCCGAGCGCCAAACCGGTCAGCCTTTTTATTTTCTGTTGCGTCAGGGCGCGTTTGCGGGGATCGGGCTGCTGGCGGCCGGGGTGGTGTTTCAGGTTCCACTGGCGCGCTGGCGGCGAGCAGGCCCTCTGCTGCTGCTGGCGGCGATGGGGTTGCTGGTGCTGGTGCTGATCCCCGGCATCGGCAAGGAAGTGAACGGCAGCATGCGCTGGGTCGGCGTCGGTCCCATCAATATCCAGGTGTCGGAAATCGCCAAGCTGTTCGCGCTGGTCTACATCGCCGGCTATCTCAAGCGGCGTGGCGTGGAACTGCAAACCGCCGATTTCCGTACCTCGGCGCTGGCGCTGTTTCGGCCGATGGCGGTGCTGGCGGTGCTGGCGGTGCTGCTGCTGCTGGAGCCGGACTTCGGCAGCGTGGTGGTGCTGATGGCGGCCGCGCTGGGCATGGTGTTCCTGGCCGGCGTCAATCTCCGGCAATTCGGAACGCTGTTGGTGGGCACGACGGTGGCGATGGCGGTACTGATTCTATCCTCGCCTTATCGCCGGGACAGGCTGTTCGGCTTTCTCAACCCCTGGGACGATCCCTTGGGCAAGGGGTATCAGTTGACTCATTCGCTGATCGCCATCGGCCGCGGCGAGCTGTTCGGAGTCGGGCTGGGCGAAAGCGTGGAAAAGCTGTTTTATCTGCCGGAAGCCCACACCGATTTCCTGTTTGCGGTGTTGGCCGAGGAGTTGGGATTGGCTGGCATCCTGATCGTCCTCGTCCTGTTCATAACCCTGGTGTGGCGAGCCTTCGCCATCGGGCGGCGGGCGGAGCGGCTGGATATGAAGTTCTCGGCCTGGCTGGCCTACGGTATCGGGTTGTGGTTCGGGATCCAGGCGCTGTTCAACATGGGCGTCAACATGGGCGTGTTGCCGACCAAGGGGTTGACCCTGCCGCTGATGAGCTACGGTGGCAGCAGCGTGGTGGTGATGTGCATGGCGCTGGCGTTGTTGCTGCGAATCGATGTGGAAACGCGCGCTGGTGGAGTGCACGGGGAATGAGCGAGATGCGGCCCGTGTTGATCATGGCGGGTGGAACCGGCGGTCATGTGTTCCCGGCGCTGGCGGTGGCCGAGCGGTTGCGCCAACGCGGCGTGCCGGTGGTGTGGATGGGCACCCGGCGCGGTTTGGAGGCGACGCTGGTGCCGAAAGCGGGTATTCCCATGGAATGGATCGGCGTTGCCGGGTTGCGCGGCAAGGGTGTGCGCCGCTTGCTGGAGATGCCGCTGATGCTGGGGCGGGCGCTGTGGCAGGCCGGGACGATCTTGCGCCGCCTGCGCCCGCGCGTGGTGCTGGGCATGGGCGGCTTTGCCAGCGGTCCTGGCGGAATGATGGCCCGGTTGTTGGGCATTCCGCTGGTGGTGCACGAGCAGAACGCCATCGCCGGGCTGACCAACCGCGGACTGTCCCGCCTCGCCAGCCGGGTGTTGGAAGCGTTTCCGGACACGTTCCCGCCGGCGCGGCGGGCGATTGCCGTCGGCAATCCGGTACGGGAGTCCATCGCCGCCCTGCCGCCGCCAACGGAACGGTTCGCCGGTCGCGATGGCCCCCCGCGGTTGCTGGTGCTGGGCGGCAGTCAGGGCGCCCGGGCCTTGAACCAGCTCGTGCCGCAAGCGCTGGCCCTGCTCGGCGACGCCGAGCGCCCGACGGTCTGGCACCAGGCCGGCGGTCAATTGCACGAGGCGGCGGCGGTGGCCTACCGCGAGGCGGGGACGACGGCGCGGCTGACGCCCTTCATCGAGGACATCGCGGAAGCTTACGGTTGGGCCGACCTGGTGCTGTGCCGATCCGGGGCTTTGACCGTCGCCGAACTGGCGGCGGCGGGCGTGGGGGCGGTGCTGGTGCCGTTTCCGTTCGCGGTGGACGACCACCAGACTGCCAACGCCCGGTTTCTGGAGCGGCGCGGCGCGGCGCTGGTCATCCAACAGGCGGAACTGACCCGCGAGCGGCTGGCCGCGATTCTGCGCGAGTTGCTCGGCGACCGCGCTCGCTTGCTGAGCATGGCCCGGGCGGCGCGGAGCCTGGCCGCCATCGAAGCCGCCGAACAGGTGGCGGTGGCGTGCCTGGAACAGGTGCGTTCGTGAACGATGGACATGAGGAGAGTTGAGGACATGGATAAACCGGTACTGGCGGCAATTCCGGAAGCCTGGCGCGACATGCGCCGGATTCGCCACATTCATTTCGTCGGCATCGGCGGCGCCGGGATGAGCGGCATCGCCGAGGTGTTGCTGAACCTGGGCTACAGCGTGTCCGGGTCGGATCTGCGCCCCAGCGCGGTGACGGCGCGGCTGGTGCGGCTGGGCGCAACGATCCACCAGGGTCATGCCGCCGCGCATGTCGCCGGCTGCGATGTGGTAGTGGTTTCCAGCGCGGTGGCCGAGGACAATCCGGAGGTGGCGGCGGCGCGGGCAGCGCGCGTTCCGGTGGTGCCGCGCGCCGAAATGCTGGCTGAATTGATGCGGTTCCGCTACGGCATCGCCGTGGCCGGGACCCATGGCAAAACCACCACCACCAGTTTGATCACCAGCCTGCTGGCCGAGGGGGGGTTGGACCCGACGTTTGTCATCGGTGGCCGGCTGAACAGCGCCGGCGCCAACGCCCGGCTGGGCGCGAGCCGCTATCTGGTGGCCGAGGCCGACGAGAGCGACGCCTCGTTCCTGTACCTGCAACCGATGCTGGCGGTGGTGACCAACATCGACGCCGACCATCTGTCGACCTACGGCGGTGATTTCGAACGGTTGCGAGATACCTTCGTCGAGTTTCTGCACCATCTGCCGTTTTATGGGCTGATGGTCCTGTGCGCCGACGATCCGCAGGTGCGGGCGATTTTGCCGCGGTTGAGCCGGCCGATGCTGACCTACGGGACCGGTGAAGATTGCGATGCCCGGGCGACCGAGATCGTTCAGGACGGTTTGCGTACCCGGTTTCTGGCCCATCTGCCCAACCTCAAGGCGCCGCTGCCGATCACGCTGAACCTGCCGGGCCGGCACAGCGTGCTGAACGCCCTGGCGGCCATCGTGGTCGCGCACGAGTTGGGTGTGGCGGAGACCGCGATCCGCCGCGCCTTGCAGAATTTCCAGGGGATCGGCCGGCGCTTCCAGCAGCATGGCGAATTGACCTTGCCCGACGGCGGCCACGCCACCGTGATGGACGACTACGGCCACCATCCGCGCGAAATCCAGGCGGTGCTGAACGCGCTGCGCGGCGCCTGGCCGGAGCGGCGCCTGGTGTTGGCGTTTCAGCCGCACCGGTTCAGCCGAACCCGCGATCTGTTCGACGACTTCGCTCAAGTGCTATCGGAGGTGGACACGTTGATTCTACTGGACGTGTATCCAGCCGGCGAAAAACCGATCGTCGGCGCCGACGGCCGTAGTCTGAGCCGGGCGATCCGGACCCGTGGCAAGGTGGATCCGATCTTCGTCGAACAGACTACCGATCTGCCGGCGGTATTGCCGGGGTTGCTGCGCGACGGCGATTTGCTCCTGCTGATGGGAGCGGGCGATATCGGTGCGATGGCGGTGCAACTGGGCCGCGATGGGTTGTCCGGCGCGCGCTGAGCGAGCGGCGCCGGAGCGAATGGTAAGCTGGGGGGAATCGAGGGGAGAGCGGATGCAACAGACACAGCGGTGCGCGGTAACCGATCCAGCGGCGTTTGGCAAGGTGGCGGTTCTGATGGGGGGCTGGTCGGCGGAACGGGCGGTTTCGCTCGTCAGCGGCCAAGCGGTGCTAAGGGCGCTGCAAGCGCGCGGCGTGGACGCCCACGGCATCGATGCCGACCGTCAGGTGGCGAGCGTGCTGGCCAGCGGCGGTTTCGACCGGGCTTTGATCATCCTGCACGGCCGCGGCGGCGAGGATGGGGTGATGCAGGGGGCGTTGGATCTGCTGGGCCTGCCCTACACCGGCAGCGGGGTGTTGGCCTCGGCGCTGGGGATGGACAAGCTGCGCACCAAGCAGATCTGGGTGGGCGCGGGGTTGCCGACGCCGCCCTGGCGTTTGATCGAAAGCGCGGCGGAACTGGCGGACGCCGCGGGCGAACTGGGTCTGCCGCTGGCGGTCAAGCCGTCGCGCGAAGGGTCGAGCATCGGCGTCAGTCGGGTCGATGACCCGGCGCAGTTCCAGGCGGCTTGGGAACGGGCCGCCGCCTGCGATTCGATGGTGCTGGTCGAACCGTGGATTCAAGGTCAGGAATACACCGGCGGATTGCTGCAGGGCCAGACGCTGCCGCTGATCCGGCTGGAAACGCCGCGCTCGTTCTACGACTACGAGGCCAAGTACCACGCCAACGACACCCGCTATCTGTGCCCCTGCGGGTTGCCCGAAGCGCGCGAAGCCGAATTGCGGGAACTGGTCCGTCGGGCGTTCGCGGCGGTGGATGGCGCCGGCTGGGGGCGGGTGGATCTGATGGTGGACGCCCAGGACCGGCCTTGGCTGTTGGAAGTCAATACCGTGCCCGGCATGACCGATCACAGCCTGGTGCCGATGGCGGCGCGGGTGGCGGGCTTGAGTTTCGAGGAACTGGTCTGGCGCATTTTGGAGACCAGCCTGGCGCGGCCGGGCTGAACGAGCGACGACTGCATGATGCGACTCGGACGGAGGGGCCCGCGCGGGGCCACGTCGCTCAAGCGCAAGCCAACGGACGCGCCCGGGCAACGGTGGGCCGCCTGGAAGCCGTGGCTGCGCGGGCTGGGCGTGGCGCTGGTGCTGACGGCGGTCGGGTTCGGCCTGGAGGCTGGAATTCGCGCGCTGCGCGAGCCGGGGGCGTTTCCGCTGCGCAAGGTGCGGGTCGAGGGCGAATTGCGCAACCTGACCGAGGCGGACTTGCAGCCCCTGGCGCGCGCCTACCTGGGCCAAAATTTCTTCGTCGCCAACCTGGACGCGTTGCGCGCGACGCTGGCCGCCGATCCCTGGGTCGAGGAGGTGGCGGTGCGGCGTGGTTGGCCGGATACGGTGGAAATCCGGCTGCGCGAGCGGACGGCCTTCGGCTACTGGGGCGAGCGCGAGGAGATGGTGGACGTGAACGGTTATCGCTTTCGCCCGCCCGCGCTCCGCCAGCCGGGACCGTGGCCGCGATTGACCGGTCCCGAGGGTCGCGAGAAAGCCCTGATCAAGGCTTGGCGCGAAATCCGCGCCCAGCTTGATCCAGTGGGCTTGACCCTGGTGAAGCTGGTGCAGGACGAGCGGCGAGCCTGGTGGCTGACCTTCGACGGCGGTCTGCAGGTCTATCTGGGGCGCGAGCGGTTCGATGAGCGGTTGCAACGGTTGGCGCAGGTTTATCCACGGGTTTTGGCCGCCCAGGCCGACCGAATCGCGGTGGTGGATCTGCGCTACGGCAACGGGTTCGCCGTGCGTTGGAAGGCGGCGTCCCCGACCCCGACGGCAGGTTAGGCGGTTGTGGAAAACACGGAGCGGTCATGTCCAGAAAAGAAGACCAAAACCTGATTGTCGGGCTCGATATCGGCACTTCCAAGGTGGTGGTGGTGGTCGGTGAGATCGGCCCGGACGGGATGATCGAGGTGGTGGGCCTCGGCGCGCATCCTGCGCGCGGCCTGAAGAAGGGGGTGGTGGTCAACATCGAATCGACCGTCCAGTCGATCCAGCGCGCGGTGGACGCGGCCGAGCAGATGGCGGGCTGCCAGATCCACTCGGTGTACACCGGGATTTCCGGCAGCCATATCCGCGGATTTAACTCCCACGGCGTCACCCCCATCAAGAACCGCGAGGTGACCCCGGAGGACGTGGAGCGGGTGATCGAGGCGGCGCGGGTGGTGGCGATTCCGGCCGACCAGAAGATCCTGCACATCCTGCCGCAGGAATTCGTCATCGACGGTCAGGAAGGCATTCAGGAACCGGTCGGCATGGCGGGGGTGCGGCTGGAGGCGCGGGTTCATATCGTCACCTGCGCGGTTAGCGCCGAGCAGAACATTGTTAAATGCGTGCGGCGCTGCGGGTTGGAAGTGGACGACGTCATCCTGCAACCGCTGGCGTCGAGTCGGGCGGTGCTGACCCTGGACGAGAAGGAATTGGGGGTTTGCCTGCTGGACATCGGCGGTGGCACCACCGACCTGGCGGTGTTCACCCACGGTGCGATCAGCCATACCGAGGTGATTCCGGTCGCCGGTAACCAGGTGACCAACGACATCGCGGTGGCCTTTCACACCCCGACTCCAGACGCCGAGGAGCTTAAGATCAAACACGCTTGCTGCCTCACGCAATTGGCGCGCGCGGATCAGCGGATCGAAGTGGCCGGCGTCGGCGATCGGGCGGCCCGGGCGCTGTCCCGGCTGGAACTGGCGGAGGTGGTCGAGCCGCGCTACGAGGAACTGTTTGAGGTGGCTTTGGGGAAGCTGCAACGCAGCGGTTTCGAAAATCTGATCCCCGCCGGGGTGGTGTTGACGGGGGGTAGTTCCCAGATGGCGGGCATCGTCGAACTGGCCGAGGAGGTGTTGCACTTGCCGATCAGACGGGGCCTGCCGCGCGATGTCATGGGACCGCAGGAGGTGACGCGCAATCCGATTTACGCCACTGCGGTGGGTTTGCTGTTGTTCGGTAACGAGAATCGGCCGGGACGGCCAGGTTTGGTCTCGAGGGTGGGCCACAAAGGATGGTGGACCCGGGTCAAGGGGTGGTTGCAGGGGAATTTTTAACGAGTTGGGTCGCGGGGCAGTTTGGGTCGAGAACCATTAATCGAGGAGAGGCTGTTATGTTCGAACTGGAAGAAGATGCCAAGACCGAAGAAAACGCCGTCATTAAAGTGGTCGGGGTGGGCGGCGGCGGCAGTAACGCCGTGCAGCACATGCTGAGCGCCAACATCGAGGGTGTGGATTTCATCTGCGCCAATACCGACGCGCAGGCGCTGAAGAGTTGCTCGGTGCCGATCACCTTGCAAATGGGCGCCAATATCACCAAAGGGCTGGGAGCGGGCGCCAATCCCGAGGTGGGCCGGCAGGCGGCGCAGGAGGACAGCGAACGCATCCGGGAAGCATTGCATGGCGCCGACATGGTGTTCATCACCGCCGGCATGGGCGGCGGCACCGGCACCGGCGCCGCCCCGGTGGTGGCGCAACTGGCGCGAGACATGGGCATTCTGACCGTGGCGGTGGTGACCAAGCCGTTCCCGTTCGAGGGTAAGAAGCGCATGGAAGTGGCGATGAACGGCATCCGCGAATTGAGCCAGACCGTGGATTCGCTCATTACCATTCCCAACGAGAAGCTGCTGACGGTGCTGGGCAAGAGCGCCAGCCTGCTAGATGCGTTCAAAGCAGCCAACGACGTGCTGCTCGGCGCGGTGCAGGGCATCGCCGAGTTGATCACCAACCCGGGTTTGATCAACGTGGATTTCGCCGACGTGCGCACCGTGATGTCCGAGATGGGCATGGCGATGATGGGCACTGGTCGCGCGGTCGGCGATGGGCGCGCCCGCGAAGCGGCCGAAGCGGCCATCGCCAGCCCGCTGTTGGAGAACGTCAACCTGGCCGGCGCCAAGGGCCTGCTGGTCAACATTACCTCGGGGATGGATCTCACCATCGGCGAATTTGAGGAGGTGGGCAACACCATCAAGGAACTGGCGTCCGACGATGCCACCGTGGTGGTCGGTACGGCGATCGACGCGGACATGCACAACGAACTGCGGGTCACCATCGTCGCCACCGGCATCGGCCAGGGCGTGCCGGCCAAACCGGCCTCCGCCCGCGAGCGCGATACGGCGATTCCGCCGTTCAAACTGGTGCAGCGGGCCGGCGACAGCGACCATGCTCGCCACCACGACCGACCCAGCACCCGGCCAAAGGCGGCCAGCGATAGCCTGAACGAACGGGAACGGGTCGACCCCGAGGAGTATCTCGACATCCCGGCATTCCTGCGCCGGCAGGCCTTGGGTCGGCCGGTGGACTGAACGGCTTGGGGCTGCTAACTGCCTGATTAAACAGGTCTCCGAGGAGGGGTGGACGATAACCGTCGGTTGAAGGCGGGAGTGATGGCTTTCGCAACTTAGCAACAGGTTTCGTTGTTAAAGAGAAACAAGTTGCAATATTGCTACGGGTTGCGGTATCTTTATCACAACGCAAGATGACGTGGTGGTTGCCGGTTGATTGCAGCGGTCGGTGAGCAGGCCGGGTGGGTTCGTAATCCGAACCCGCCCGGCGTACCGCGACGCCACGATCCAGTTCAATTGACGTGTTGGGGGACCTAACATGATTAGGCAGCGAACCTTGAAAAACGCTATCCGGGCGACCGGCGTCGGCTTACACACCGGCGATAAGGTCTATTTAACATTGCGGCCTGCGGCGCCCGATGCCGGCATTGTGTTCCGGCGGGTCGATCTGCCCGAACCGGTCGAGATCAAGGCCTGCCCGCGCCATGTGGGTGATACCCAACTGTCCACCTCGCTGATCAAGGACAAAGCTCGCATTTCCACCGTCGAGCATCTATTGTCGGCGTTCGCCGGGCTGGGTATCGACAACGCCTATGTGGACGTGAGCGCCGCCGAGGTGCCGATCATGGATGGCAGCGCCGGTCCTTTCGTATTTCTGATCCAGTCGGCGGGCATCCAGGAGCAGAACGCGCCCAAGCGCTTCATTCGCATCAAGAAACCGATGCTGGTCGAGGATGGCGACAAGTGGGCGCGTTTCGATCCGTTCGACGGCTTTAAGGTGGAATTTACCATCTCCTTCGATCATCCTTTGTTCAAGGGTCGCCACCAGCATGCCGTGGTGGATTTCTCCACGACCTCCTTCGTCAAGGAAGTCAGCCGGGCGCGCACCTTCGGCTTCATGCGCGACCTCGAATATCTGCGGGAACGGCGGCTGGCGCTGGGCGGTACGCTGGATAACGCCATCGTCGTGGACGATTACCGCATTCTCAACGAGGACGGCTTGCGCTACGAGGATGAGTTCGTCAAGCACAAGATTCTGGACGCCATCGGCGACTTGTACCTGCTGGGCCGCAGCCTGATCGGCGCGTTTACCGGCTACAAATCCGGCCATGCCCTGAACAACCGGCTGCTGCGCGAGCTGCTGGCCGATAGCACCGCCTGGGAAGAAATCACCTTCAGCGACGAACGGCAAGTCCCGATTTCGTACCTGCAGCCGGCCCAGGCCACCCACTGAAACGATCCGGTTCCGGGTTTATCCCTCCTCTTCACGTCTTCCACGGCGGCCTTCCGGCGATCCCGGGAGGCCGTTCTTTGTTTCTGATTTGGGTTTGGCGGCGCAAAAATACCGCTGCTGGGGTATCATTCCGCCCATTAGATGACCGAGCGAGAAGCGCAAGGCTCCCGATGGATCAACGGCTACTTATAGGCCGGAGAAGGTCATATCTGGCTTTGCGCGCCGGTCAAGGCGGAATTATGGTTTAGCGCCTGCAAAAGCCAGCGAGTGGCGAAAAATCAAGCCGGCTTGCGCCGGTTCTTTGCTAATCTTCCCAGCCTGCCGTTTGACGATGGCGCCGCCGAGCATTTCGGCGAAATCCGCGCTACCCTTGCCCGCCAAGGCAAACCCATCGGCCCTTACGACCTGCAAATCGCCGCTATTGCCCGCGCTCACAGCCTGGCTGTCGTCACTCACAACACCCGCGAATTTGCCCGCGTGCCCGGCTTGATGGTGGAAGATTGGCAGGCTGAACTACCCCTTGGTGAGAACAATTCATGAACATTCTGAAAACGATTTTTGGCAGCCGCAACGACCGCGTGATCCGCCGGATGCGCAAGGTCGCGGACCGGATCAATACCTTGGAACCGGGGATTGCGGCATTGAGCGACGCGGACTTGCTCGCCAAGACCGACGAATTCAAGAACCGGCTGGCGAAGGGCGAAACATTGGATGCGCTGCTGCCGGAGGCGTTCGCGGTGGTGCGCGAGGCCAGCAAGCGCACCCTGGAGATGCGGCATTTCGATGTCCAGTTGATCGGCGGCATGGTGCTGCACGAGGGCAAGATCGCCGAGATGCGCACCGGCGAGGGCAAGACCCTGGTGGCGACGCTGACGGTGTATCTCAACGCGCTGACCGGCAAGGGCGTGCATGTGGTCACGGTCAACGACTATCTGGCGCGGCGCGACGCCGACTGGATGGGCCAGATTTACCGCTTTCTGGGCATGAGCGTCGGGGTCGTCATCGCCGGGATGAGTCCCGAGGAAAAGCGCGCCGCCTATGGCGCCGACATCACCTACGGCACCAACAACGAATACGGTTTCGATTACCTGCGCGACAACATGGCCTTTGGCCTGGAGCAGAAAGTGCAGCGGCCGTTGCATTACGCGCTGGTGGACGAGGTGGACTCGATCCTGATCGATGAGGCGCGCACCCCGCTGATCATCTCCGGTCCGGCCGAGGAGAGTTCCGAACTCTATCGCAAGGTCAACGAGATCGTGCCGCGCCTGACCCGCCAGAAGGAAGAGGAAGGACCGGGTGATTACTGGGTCGATGAAAAAACCAAGCAAGTTTATCTGACCGAGGTCGGTCACGAGCAGGTCGAGGACCTGCTGCTGGAAGTGGGACTGCTGCGGTCGGGAGAAAGCCTGTACGATGCCGCCAACCTCGGCGTGTTTCACCATCTCAACGCCTGTCTGCGGGCGCACGCGCTGTTCCACAAGGATGTGGAGTACATCGTGCGCGGCGGCGAAATCATCATCGTCGACGAGTTTACCGGCCGCACCATGCCGGGCCGGCGCTGGTCGGATGGCTTGCACCAGGCCATCGAAGCCAAGGAAGGGGTGTCGATTCAGGCCGAGAACCAGACCCTGGCCTCGATCACCTTTCAGAACTACTTCCGCCTGTACCAGAAGCTGGCCGGCATGACCGGCACCGCCGACACCGAAGCCTTCGAGTTTGAGCAGATTTATGGGTTGGAAGTGATCGTGGTGCCCACCCATCTAAAGATGATCCGTGACGACAAGGGCGATCTGGTGTTCCTCACCCCGTCGGAGAAGTTCGAGGCGGTGCTGGACGACATTCGCGACTGCCGAAAGCGTGGCCAGCCGACCCTGGTCGGCACTACCTCCATCGAAGTGTCGGAACTGTTGTCCAGCCTGCTGGCCAAGGAAAAGATTCCCCACGAGGTGCTGAATGCCAAGCAGCACGAGCGGGAGGCGGAAATCATCGCCCAGGCCGGTCGGCCGGGCGCGGTGACCATCGCCACCAACATGGCCGGGCGCGGCACCGACATCGTGCTGGGCGGCAATTGGCAGGCCGAACTGAAGGCCATGAGCGCCGAGATTGGGGAGATGGCCCGCGAGGCGGCGCGACAGGCCTGGCAGCAGCGGCACGAACAGGTGGTGGCCGCCGGCGGCCTGCACGTCATCGGCACCGAGCGCCACGAATCGCGGCGCATCGACAACCAGTTGCGCGGTCGTTCCGGCCGCCAGGGCGATCCCGGCTCCAGCCGCTTCTATCTGTCGCTGGAAGACAATCTGCTGCGCATCTTCGCCTCCGACCGGGTGGCGGGATTGATGCAAAAGCTGGGCATGGAAAAGGGTGAAGCCATCGAGCATCCCTGGGTGACCAAGGCGATTGAAAACGCCCAGCGCAAGGTCGAGGCCCACAACTTCGACATCCGCAAGAACCTGCTGGAATTCGACGACGTGGCCAACGACCAGCGCAAGGTGATGTACGGCTGGCGCAACGAGTTGATGGAAGCCGAGGACGTGTCGGCCACCCTGAAAGACCTGCGCGCCGATGTGCTCAAGCAGGTGATCGACCCGTGCATCCCGCCGCACAGCCTGGAGGAACAGTGGAACGTGGCCGGGCTGGAGGAGGCGCTGGAGCGGGAGTTTGGCTTGGCCCTGCCGATTCGCGCCTGGCTGGACGCCGATCACAATCTGCACGAGGAACCGCTGCGCGAGCGGATTCACGCCGAACTGGAACAGGTTTACGCCGCCAAAGAAGCCCAGGTGGGCGGGCCGTGGATGCGGCAGTTCGAGAAGGCGGTGCTGCTGCAGGTGCTGGATAGCCACTGGCGCGAGCATCTGGCGGCGATGGACTACCTGCGCCAGGGGATTCACCTGCGCGGCTACGCCCAGAAGAATCCCAAACAGGAGTACAAGCGCGAGGCTTTCGAGATGTTCCAGGCGATGGTGCAGCGCATCCATCAGGAAGCGGTCGGTTTTCTGGTGCGCGCCCAATTCCAGACCGAGCCGGCGCCAATCCCCGAGCCGCGCCGTCCCGCGCCCGCCGCCATGCGCTTCGAACACGCCGACGCGCCGGCGCCGGCGCTGATGGAAGGGGCAGCCGAGGACGACGGTTCGGGCGAACTGCGCCAGCCATCGGAAGCAGTGGCCCACATCCCCTTCGTGCGCGAAGGCCGCAAGGTCGGGCGCAACGAACCCTGTCCCTGCGGCTCGGGCAAGAAGTACAAGCATTGCCACGGCCAGTTGGACTGAGCGGGAGACGCGCATGGAACCGCTTGCTATCGTTGGCATTCGTCTGGGGACGACGCGCGCCGGCATCAAATATCCCGACCGCCGCGATCTGGTGGTGATCGAAGCGGCGGCTGGAACCCGGACCGCCGCCGTGTTCACTCGCAACGCCTTTTGCGCCGCGCCGGTCATCGTGGCGCGGGCGCATCTGGCGGCTGCCAGTCCTCGCTACCTGGTGATCAATACCGGCAACGCCAACGCCGGCACCGGCCGGCAAGGGCTGGTGGACGCCGAGGCGACTTGCCGGGCGCTGGCGGAACGAGTCGGTTGCCGACCCGAAGAGGTATTGCCGTTTTCCACCGGGGTCATCGGCGAACCGTTGCCGCTGTATCGGTTGGTGACGGGTCTGCCGGCGGTGCTGGCGACGCTGCGGCCGGACGGCTGGATCGAGGCCGCCCACGGTATCATGACCACCGATACCCGACCCAAGTGGGCGTCGCGGCGGCTGAATCTCGACGGGCGCGAAGTGGTGGTGACCGGCATTGCCAAGGGCGCGGGTATGATTTGCCCGGACATGGCGACCCTGCTGGCTTTTGTTGCCACCGACGCCGCCGTGAACCCGGCGCTGCTCCAGCAGATTCTGACCGACGCCGTCGCCGAGTCCTTCAACGCCATCACCGTGGACGGCGACACCTCCACCAACGATGCCTGTCTGTTGCTGGCGACCGGCCAGTCCGGGGCGACCGTGCCGGCGGCGGGCGACGATTACGAGCGTTTCGCCGCTGCGGTGCGTGAAGTCTGCGTCGAGCTGGCGCAGGCCATCATCCGCGACGGCGAGGGCGCGACCAAGTTCATCACCGTGGCGATCGAGGGCGGCCGTGACGTGGCCGAGTGCCGGCGGGTCGCCTACACCATCGCCCATTCCCCGTTGGTCAAAACCGCGTTCTTCGCCTCTGATCCCAACTGGGGCCGGATTCTGGCGGCGGTGGGTCGGGCCGGGGTGGCCGATCTCGACTTGGATCGGGTGGCGATCCATCTGGACGAGGTTTGCATCGTCCGCGACGGCGGCCGCGCCCCAGACTACACCGAGGCGCAAGGCCAGCAGGTCATGGCGCGACCCGAGATCACCATTCGGGTCGAACTGAGTCGGGGCGAGGCTGCGGCGCGGATCTGGACTACCGATCTGTCTTTCGACTACGTGCGTATCAACGCCGAATATCGGACGTGAGCGAGATCGTTCGTGTGGCGGTGGGCGTCGTCGCCGACGCGGCGGGGGCGATCCTGATTACCCGCCGGCCCGATCACACGCATCAGGGCGGGCTGTGGGAATTTCCCGGCGGCAAGGTGGAAGCGGATGAAACGGTGGAGGCGGCGCTCCAGCGCGAGTTGCACGAAGAACTCGGGATCGTGGTGCAAGCCGCCGAACCCCTGTTACAAGTCCAGCACGCCTATCCCGACAAGACCGTGCTGTTGGACGTGTGGCGGGTGTTGGGTTACCACGGCCAGCCGCACGGTCGGGAAGGCCAGCCGCTGGCTTGGGTGCTACCCGCGGCCCTGGCTGATTTTCCCTTTCCCGCCGCCGATGCGCCGATCATCGCGCGATTGCGCCAAGCGTGGGATCAAATCGCACAGCAGGCCAGTTCGAAGGGAATGTCGGCCGTGCTCTGAATCGCCCGTTGGTTGGGATCCGGCTGTTCCAGGAAATGGAGGGTGAAGCGATGCCGGCCGCCGCTGATTTCCGGGAAGATGGCTTCGTTGAGAGGCAGCAATACCCGAATGAGCTGGTTGGGCGCGTTGTTGTCGAGCCCGCGCTGGAAGAAACCCCGATAAGCGATCTCCGGCTGCGGAACGGCGCTGTCGCGGATCAGCCGGAGCACCAGCGCGACGGCGTCCCACAGGGGCGCGAAGGGCGTCAGCCATTCGTGCAGGTGCCGGGCGCGGACTTGGGGATCCCGCTGCAACCAATGATGGAGTCCTGGCAAATCGAACCGACAGGCGCCGCCCGGCGCCTGACTGCGCTTGTGAGCGACGCTCAGAAAATCGGTTTTCCGCACCGCCTCCAGCGCCGCGCCGTCCAGACCGTGAATCCGGTCGATGGCTTCGCCGATTTCCAACAGCACGCTGTCCAAGGTGGGGCCGTGGACGCCGGGTATTTGCCGCAAGCGGTTCAAGGTGGCGGCGTACCGGTCCAGCTCCTTGAGCAACTCGCCCTTGAGTTCGTTCCGTCCGGTCAGCTCCAGGATGTCGAACAATCCTCCCAGCGCCTCGCGGCTGTCCCAGGTCGAAGATCCCGCAATGGCGTGGCTGACCTGCTGGAACAGGAATTCCAACCGCAGCAGGGAACGAACGCGTTCGTTGAGCGGTTGTTCGTAGCAGACAGTGTGGAGCACGGAATACCTCGTGGGTACGGCGATGAGCAGCGGGCCAAGCCCGGTAAGGCGGGAAGCGTCAGTCCGGGCGGTCGCTTTAGAATACGACCGTTCAGACCCGTGCGGTGGCGAGCAGCGAATAATGCTGGTGCAGAGCGGTAATCTGGCGGTCCAGTTCGGCAAGTTCGCCAGCATTCTCCAGAACGTCGTCCGCCAGCGCGAGTCGTTGATCGCGGCGGGCTTGCGCGGCCAGGATGCGGCGGGCCTGGGTTTCATCCAACCCGTCGCGCGCCATGACCCGGCGAATCTGTTCGGCTACCGGCGCGTCCACCACCAGCACCCGGTCGACCACGTCGGTCATCCCGGTTTCCGCCAACAGTGGAATGACCAGCAAGCAGTAGGAGGCGGTCAAGCGCGCGATCCGTTCCCGCGCCAAAGCCCGGATGCGCGGATGCAGGATCGCTTCCAACCGCCGGCGACCCGCGGGGTCAGCGAATACCCGCTCGCGCAGGCGGGCACGGTGCAAGCGACCATCGCCGTCGAGGCAGTCGGAGCCAAACTGGGCCACAATTTCCACCAGCGCCGGTTGACCGGGTTCGACCAATTCGCGGGCGAGCAGATCGGTATCGATAACCGGCACACCGTATCGAGCGAAGCGGTCGCTGACCGCCGTTTTGCCGCTGCCGATGCCGCCTGTCAGGCCGACGACCAGCATGGTTTAGAATCCCAGCCAGTTCAAATAGGCGCGGTTGATCGCCTCGCCCCACAGTAGCGCGATCCAACCGGCGGCGGCGAGAAACGGGCCGAACGGCATCGGCGCCCGCTGGTCCCGGCCGCGGAACAGGATCAGCGCCAGACCGAAAACCGCTCCCACCAGCGACGACAGGATGACGATGGTGACCAGATACTGCCAGCCGGTCCAGGCGCCGAGCGCCGCCAGCAATTTAAAGTCGCCATGCCCCATCCCTTCCTTGCCGGTCAGCAGGCGGAACACCTGATACACCGACCAGAGCGACAGGTAGCCGGCCATGGCGCCGATGACGGCGCTGGGCAGGTCGGCGAACAGCCCGAACAGGGCCGCGCCCAGTCCCAGCCACAGCAGCGGCAGGATCAAGTCGTCGGGTAGCAGTTGGTGGTGGAAATCGATGGCGCTGGCCGCCAGCAGGATCCAGGTGAAGACCAGCGCGGCCGCCGCCGGCCAGCCGAAGCCAAACGTCCAAACGACGATGCCGGCCAGGATGCCGCTCGATGCTTCCACCAGCGGATACTGGATGCTGATCGCCGCGCCGCAATGGGCGCAGCGGCCGCGCTGTCGCACGTAGCTGAACAGCGGGATATTTTCCACGGCCGTGATCAAATGACCGCAGTGCGGACACTGCGAACGCGGACCCCACAGGCTCAAGGCCGGTTTGCCGGCGTCTGGGTCTGCTTGACCCAGCAGTTCCGTGCACTGGGTCCGCCACTCCCGCTCCATCATGAGTGGCAGCCGGTAGATAACGACGTTCAGGAAGCTGCCGACCATCAGGCCAAGCAGCACGGCTAGAAGAGTGAACAGCACCGGCGAACCCGCCAGCAGTTCCACCGACGTCATCGCGCGGTCACCGTCAGACCGCCGAAGCCAGTTTGAAGATCGGCAGGTACATGGCGATCACCAGCGTGCCGACCACGACGGCCAGAAACGCCATCAGCAGCGGTTCGATCATCGTGGTCAGCGTATCCACTTTTTGATCCACTTCCGCTTCGTAGAAATCCGCCACCTTGGCCAGCATGTCGCCGAGCGAGCCGGCTTCCTCGCCGATCGCCACCATCTGAATGACCATGTCCGGGAACAGACTGCTTTGGCGCATGGCGAAATTCAGTTGCTGGCCGATGGAAACCGAATCGCGCATTTCCAACACCGCCTTTTCGTAGACATAGTTGCCGGTGGCCCCGGCCACGCTGACCATGGCGTCCACCAGCGGCACGCCGCCGCTGAACAACGTGGACAGGGTGCGAGCGAAGCGGGCGTTGGCGGAGGTGGCGACCAAGTCGCCGATCAACGGCATTTGCAGAACCATGCGATCCAGCCATTGATAGAAGGTTCGCGAGCGTTTGCGCGCTTCCAGAAAGCCTACGATGGCCACGACCGGTCCGCCGAGGATCAGATACCAGTATTTCTGGAACACTGCGGAAAGGTCGATGACGAACTTGGTCAGCGCCGGCAGTTCCGCGCCGAACCCCTTGAACAGATCCTCGAAGGTCGGGATGACGAAGATCAGCAGGATGGCGGTGACCACGAACGCGAACACCAGCACGATGGCCGGATAGGTCAGCGCCTTTTTGACCTTGGCTTTCAGCGCTTCGGACTTTTCCAGATAGGTCGCGACCTTGTCGAGCAGCACTTCGAGCACCCCGGCTTCCTCGCCGGCGTGAACCAGGCTGCAGTACAGATCGTTGAAGTAGAGATGGTGCTTGGCCATGGACTTGGAGAGCGAGGTGCCGCTTTCCACCTCGGCCTTGAGGTTGAGAATCAGTTCCTTGACCTTGGGCTTGCGGTTGCTGTGGCCGATCATGTCCAGCGCTTGCACCACGGCGATGCCGGCGCCGAGCATGGTGCAGAGCTGGCGGGTGAACATCATGATGTCCTTCGGCACGATCTTGTCGCCGAAAGTGAACAGAGGCTTGGCCTTCTTGCGGATCCGCAACGGCAGGATGCCCTGTCGGCGCAGTTCGGCCTTGATCAGATTCTGGTTGGGCCCCCGTAACTCGCCCTTGATTCGAACGCCCCGCTTGTCGGTGCCTTCCCACTTGAAGGTGGGTTCCTCTTCCTTCTTTTTGGCTTTCGCCAGAGTTGGTTGTTTGGCCACGACCGTTATTCCGTGGTTACTCGGTTGATTTCTTCGAGGCTGGTCAGCCCCATGCGGACCTTGTTCAGGCCAGACCGGCGCAGGTCGTTGACGCCTTCCCGACGCGCCTGTTCGGCGATCTGCATCGCGTTGCCGCTTCCCATAATGATCCGGCCGATTTCCTCAGAAAGCGGCATTACTTCGTAAATGCCCACCCGGCCTTTGTAGCCGTGGTTGCACTGGTCGCAGCCAACGGCCTTGTAGATCGTCAGATCGGACAACTCGTCCTCGCGAAAGCCGAGGCTGATCAATTGGTCCGGCGGGATCTTGACCTCTTCCTTGCAGTGCGTGCACAGCCGACGTCCCAGCCGCTGGGCGATGATCAGCGTGACGCTGGAGGCGATGTTGTAGGGCGCCACGCCCATGTTCATCAGCCGGTTGAGGGTCTGTGGCGCGCTGTTGGTATGCAGGGTGGAGAGCACCATGTGGCCGGTCTGGGCGGCCTTGATGGAGATTTCGGCGGTTTCCAGATCGCGGATCTCGCCGACCATGATGATGTCCGGATCCTGGCGCAGGAAGGCGCGCAGGGCGTTGGCGAAGGTCATGCCGACCTTGGGGTTGACGTTGACCTGATTGATGCCGGTCAGGTTGATTTCCACCGGATCCTCGGCGGTGGAAATGTTGACCCCTGCGGTATTGAGGATATTGAGCGCCGTGTACAGCGACACGGTCTTGCCGCTGCCGGTCGGGCCGGTGACCAGCACCATGCCCTGCGGCTTGTGGATGGCGTTGATGAACAGGTCCTTCTGATGGTCTTCGTAGCCCAGGGCTTCGATACCCATCTGGGCGCTGGTGGGATCGAGCAAGCGCATCACCACCTTTTCGCCCCACATCGTCGGCAGGGTGTTGACGCGAAAATCGATGGCCCGTTGCTTGGTCAGATAGAGCTTGATGCGCCCGTCCTGTGGTACCCGACGCTCGGCGATGTCCATCTGGGCCATGATTTTGAGGCGGGCGGCCAGGCGCGGCGCCATCGTTACTGGCGGCTTGTAAACCTCGTCCAGCATGCCGTCCTGGCGGAAGCGTACCCGGTAGGTTTTTTCGTAGGGTTCGAAATGGATGTCGGAGGCGCCGCGGTTGATGGCTTGGATGATGACCTGGTTAATGAAGCGCACCACCGGCGCGTCCTCGGCGTCGGACTGGGTCAGGGTTTCGACTTTCGACGCCGCATCGGTATCGCTGCTGAAGTCGAGATCGCCGACATCGTTGTCGCTCATGCTCGTCGCGGCTGTGTCGAGCGCGTTGTCGAGCGCCTTGCCGAGCTGAGTCTCGCTGACGATGACCGGTTCGATATCCAGCCGGGTCTGGAATTTGATGTCCTCCAGCACCCGCTGGTTGGTGGGATCGATGACGCCCACGAACAGTCGGCGCCCTCGTTTGTACAAGGGCAGGGCGTGGTGCTGGCGCAGCAGTTTTTGGTCGACCAGACGCACGACGGTCTTGTCGATATCCAGGGCATCGATGTCGAACAGCGGTAGGTTGAAACCGTGGGCGGCGACGCGGGCGATGTCCTTGTCGCGGGCTAGCTTGTTTTCGACCAGGTAGGCGACGAACGGCATATTGGCCTTGCGCGCCTGTTCGGTCGCTTTGACCGCGGCGGCTTCGTCGAGCAGATGGTTCTGCACGAGCTGGCGGGCGAGACCGATCAACTGACTGCTGGTCTGGATGGGGACACTATTGGGATTGGTGGCCATGGCGTGAGGTTACCTGCTAGCGAGTCGGCGGCGCCGATCACTTGATAAGGCAACTTTAGACCATGCTGGGAACCTTGGAAAGGGGCGCGACCGATAGGCGCACGCCCGATGGACGCGCGACCGATGAGGCTGAGCTTTATCCCGATGCCTGGGGTGCCGTCAAGGGTCATGATCCAGTAGGACCCTGTTCGATCAGCAGGCCGAATTCAATTAGGCGCGAACTCGGCGCGGCAGCCGTTATCCACCCAGACGCCGCGCCGGTCGTAACCCCAGGTGTTGTTGTACTGGCAACTGGAGCGGCTCAACTGGCGGTACAGGCGCACCCCATTGCGGGTGTCGGCCCGGCAATACTGATAGCCGCCATCGGATTCGCAGCGCACGATCCACTCGGGACGATCCCCTGACTTATCCTTCTCCGCCAGTAGCGCGCCGATCACCCCCAGCGCGACGACGCCACCCACAATCGCGGCGGTATTATCCTTGTCTTTGTCCTGCTGTTGGCCATCGCCGCCGCTGCGCCCGGCGCCGAGCTGGAAATCGCCCCGGCAGCCTTGGTCGACCCAGATGCCGCGGCGGTCGTAACCCCACGTCTCGTGGTAACGGCAGGCTGTTCTGCTCAACTGGCGGTACAATTCCACGCCGCCGTCCGTATCGGCCCGACAATGGCGGTAACGCTGATCAGCGGATTCGCAGCGCACGATGGATTCGTGACCACCCCAACGGTCGTCGCCACGGTCATAGGGATCGCGCTCGCCGTAATAGGTTTCACCGGCATCGTTTCCGCCGAGGTAGGGCTGAGCATTGCCCGGTAACGGAGTTGCCAGCGCCAGCAGGACGGTCGCGGCGAGCGCGATTGGCGACCGTCGCTGGGGGCGCTGGCATGGCGTAAAGCGGGTCGCCGCTTGAAACAGCGTGATTTGCATGGGAAGGCGTCCGGTCCGATGATACCAGACGATGATTATAGTGCCGCCGCGCGGGGCGATGCACCACCGTTCGCCGCGAGGCATGGCGGCTATCAGGCCAGGCGCGGACGATCAGAAGCGATGTCATGTCATAGAGGGTGGAATCATGGCAACTAAAACGGTGACCGTGAACACGATGGGGTTTGTGGAAAAAGATCATCGGATGATCCGCAACATCCTGTCATTGGCCAGCACCAAGGAACTGACCTACCAGTTGGTGGTCGGTGGCCGCGAATCGGCGGATATAGCGATCGTCAACGCCGACGATCCAGCGGCGATGGTAGCCTGGAATGAATTCCGGCAGGCCTGCCCGGAAGCCCGCGTGGTGCTGGCCTCGGTCGCGCCGGTGCTCGGATCGGACATCTACATCAAGCGACCGTTGATCGCCAGCCAGTTGCATGGGGTGTTGGCGTTGGGCGGGCAGTCGAAGGCGTCCGCGCCCAGGCAGCACAAATACGAAGCGCTCAGAAAAAGCTTTCTGTTTCGCAATCTGGCCGCCGGTCATCTGGAAAAGATCATCGAACTGGCGCGGGTGTTGACGCTGCCCGCCCAGCATGTCGTATTCGAAAAAGCCGATGCGGGCGAGGAGATGCTCGTGGTGTTGAACGGCCGGCTGAAAATCAGCGTGGTCAACCGGGAGGGACGGGAAATCGTGTTGGGCGTACTCGGGTCAGGCGAAATCTTCGGCGAGATCAGCATGCTCGATGGCCGGGGCCGCTCGGCGACCGCGACCACGCTGACGCCCTGCGAGCTGCTGGGCATTCATCGCAAGGAATTCATGCCGTTCCTGGAGCAGAACCCCAAGGCGGCGGTGGACCTGCTCACGGTGCTGGCCTTGCGGTTGCGGCTTAACACCGAGCAATTGGCGGAACTGATCACCGAGGAGGACGTGCTGCGCTGACCCGGGGTCCGGCGCGGCGGCCGGCACGGGGTCGCGCAACGGCTATTGCGGTCATGGCGGCAAACGGGTTAGCGTTACCGCCGGTTTTAACCGCCACCCAGCCACATCGAATCTGCCGCCGCGCCCGTGCCGCAGGCCGCCATACAGGGGGACTCTCATGGAACTCGCTTGCCTGGACCTGGAAGGGGTCCTGGTTCCGGAAATCTGGATCAACGTCGCCGAACGCACCGGCATCGAGGCGTTGCGGCTGACCACCCGCGATGTTCCCGACTACGATCAACTGATGCGCGGGCGGCTGGCGCTGCTCGACCAGCACGGGTTGAAACTGTCGGACATCCAGCGGGTGATCGCCAGCATGGGGCCGCTGGAAGGAGCGCGCGAGTTTCTGGACTGGCTGCGCGAGCGGTTTCAGGTGGTGATCCTGTCGGACACCTATTATGAATTCGCCATGCCGTTGATGCGGCAGCTCGGCTGGCCGGCGTTGTTCTGCCACCGGCTGGAAGTGACCGATGACCGGGTGGTCGGCTACACCTTGCGGCAAGCCGACTCCAAGCGGCAGGCGGTGCGGGCGTTCCACGGTCTCAACTTCAGGGTCATCGCCGCCGGCGATTCCTACAACGATACCGCGATGCTCGCCGAGGCCGAGGCCGGCATCCTGTTCCGCCCGCCGCGGAACGTGATCGACGAGTTCCCGCAATTCCCCGTGGCGCAGACTTTCGACGAGATGCGCGAGGCCTTCCGCAAAGCCAGCATTCGTGCGCTGTAACCGCTTGCTCCCCTCGTTCGTGGATGGGAGCAGAGTCGAAGGTGAGGGGCCGCTCAGCCCAGCAGCAACTCGTCCTCCGTCACCGGCTCGCCCTGCGACGCCTCGAACAGCCGGAGCAAATCCGGCACGTCCAGCCGGGCGCGTTCCAGACCGGCGATGTCGGCGGCGATCCGCCCCTGGTGCAGCATCACGGTACGCTCGCCGACGTCCAGGGCCTGGCGCAGGCTGTGGGTCACCATCAGCGCGGTGAGCCGCCGCTCGGCGACGATGCGCCGGGTCAGCTCCAGCACGAACGCCGCCGTTTTGGGATCGAGGGCGGCGGTGTGTTCGTCCAGCAACAGAATTTTCATCGGCCGCAGGGTGGCCATCAGCAGGCTGACCGCTTGTCGCTGCCCGCCGGACAGCAGGTTCATGCGATCTTCCAACCGGTGTTCCAGCCCCAGCCCTAGCCGCGCCAAATGTTCGCGGCATTCGGCGCGCAACGCGCGGTCGAGGGCGGGACGCAGCCCGCGCCGCTGGCCGCGCGCCGCCGCCAAGGCCAGATTTTCCTCCACCGTCAGTTCGCCGCAGGTGCCAGCCAGCGGATCTTGAAACACCCGCGCCACCCATTGCGCCCGCTGGGCCACGGTCCAGCGGGCTACTTCCTGGCCATCGAAGGCGATCGATCCGCCGCAGACTGGCGCTTCGCCCGCCAGCGCGTTGAGCAAGGTGGATTTGCCGGCGCCGTTGCCGCCGATCACGGTCAGGAACTGGCCAGCGGGGATGGCGAGGTCGATGCCGCGCAGGGCTGGGTTTTCCAAGGGCGTGCCGGGGTTGAAGGTGACGCGAAGTGCGCGAATGTCGATCATCGCATCCGCCCGGTCCGCAGTCGCGGCAACACCAGCGCCATTGCCACCAACCCGGCGGTAATCAGGTTCAGATCCTGCGCCTGCAGGCCGAGAAAATCGGCGTTCAGCGCCAGCGCCACGATGAGCCGATACAGCAGCGAGCCGAAGATGCAGGCGGCGGTGGCCCAGGCCACGGTGCGCGGGTTCAGCAGCGCCTCGCCGCCGATCACCGCCGCCAGCCCGACCACGATCACCCCGACTCCCATCGTCACGTCGGCGCTGCCCTGCGATTGCGCGAACAGCGCCCCCGCCAGCGCCACCAGCGCGTTGCTCAAGGCCATGCCCAGCAGGATCGCCTGCTCGACGTGGATGCCCTGGGCGCGGGCCATGCGCGGGTTGGCCCCGGTGGCGCGCAGGGCCAGCCCCAGTTCCGAGGTCAGGAACCGGTTCAGCAGCCACTGGACGGCGAAAACGGTCACCGCGAACGCCAGCGGCGTCAGCACGTAGGGGGGGACCGGCAAATCCTGCAACGGACTCAACACGGTGTTCTCGCCCAGCAGCGCCACGTTGGGTCGGCCCATGATCCGCAGGTTGATCGAATACAGGGCGATCATGGTCAGGATGCTGGCCAGCAGGTTGAGGATGCCCAGCCGCAAGTTCAGCCAAGCGGTCGCCAGTCCGGCCAGCGCCCCGGCCAACATCGCCGCCAGCGTCGCCAGCCAGGGATCGATCCGGTGGACGATCAAGGTCGCCGCCACCGCCGCGCCCAGCGGAAAGCTGCCGTCGACGGTGAGATCGGGGAATTGCAGCACCCGGAACGACAGGTAGACACCCAGCGCCACCAGGGCGAACACCAGCCCGATTTCCAGCGCGCCGAGCAGGGCGATACTGCTCATCGCTCAGGGCTGTGGCAGGTTCGCCGCTCTCTGGCGCACCGCAGCGGGAATCGTTACACCCATGGCGGCGGCGGCGTCGAGATTGAGGAACAAATTGAGCTTCTTGACCCGCTCCACCGGAATGTCGCCCGGTTTCTCGCCGCGCAGCACTCGGACCACCTGCTGGCCGGTCTGGCGGCCCACATCGTAGTAATCGAAGCCCAGCGAGGCGACCGTACCGCGTCCCACCGAGTCGGTATCGGCGCTGTAGACCGGGATTTTTGCCTCCCGCCCGACCTTGATGACCGCCTCCAGCGCCGACACCACGGTATTGTCCAACGGGATGTAGATCGCCTCCGCCTTCCCGGCCAGTTGCCGGGCGGCGCTCAGCACGTCGCCAGATTTGGGCGCGGCGGCCTCGACCACCCGGAAGCCCCGACCGGGGGCGAGTTGCTTGAGCAGGCCGACCAGCGACACGGAATTGACCTCGCCGGGGTTGTAGATCACCCCTAGCGTCTTGGCGTTTGGCGACAGTTCGCGGATCAGGTCCAGTTGTTCGACGATGGGGGAGAGGTCGCTGGTGCCGGTGATGTTGCCCCCCGGCTTCTCCAGTTGGCCGACCAGCTTGGCGCCGACCGGATCGGACACCGCGCAAAAAATGATCGGCAACTCGCGGGTGGCGGCGGCCACCGCCTGCGCCGAGGGCGTGGCGATGGCGACGATCACATCCGGCCGGGCGCCGGCGAACTTGCGGGCGATCTGCGCCGCCGTAGCCGGATTGCCCTGGGCGTTCTGATAATCCACCGTCAGGTTCTGGCCTTGCACGAAGCCGGCGGCGGCCAGTTCGTCGACGATGCCGCGGCGAGCGGCATCGAGCGAGGGATGTTCGACAATTTGGGTCAGCGCCAGCGTCTTGGACGGTTCGGCGACAAATCCCAAGGGCGATAGGGCTAGCAGCAGGAGGGCGGCGGTTGCCCGCATGGCAAAGGTGCGCATGACGCGGTTCTGCGGTAGGGAAGAAAGCAAGAGCATGACTGCTTCGGGCTTGGATTTTAGGTCTGCGCTGCATCGAGCGAGGTGGCGTTCCCTCGCCACCCGATCTGAATCAGCTTGCCGCGACCGGGGCGGGCGGCGGGTTCGGACCCGACAACTGCTGCGCGGCCTCGGCGGCGGGCAGCGTGACGCCCTGCTTCTCCTGGGGTTTGCCGACCAGCAACCGCAATCCGGCGTGGAAGCACTGGCCAGCATGGGTCAGTTCGTGCAGGGACTCCAACAGTTCGCCCAGTTCCTGATAGGCGTCCGGCGTCGGCATGATCTGGATGCTGCGCTCCAGATAATTTCGCGCCTTGGCGGTCTGCTGGCAGCGTTTGGCCAGCCGGCCCAGCGTCAGCAGCAGATGCGGATCGTCGCCGTGCGCCGTCAGCCAGCCCTCGGCCGCCGCCAGTTGCGCGGTGGCGTTGCCGCGTCCCAGCATCCCGTAACCCACCACCAGTTTCGCACTCCAGCGCCGGCCAATCGCTTCGCGCAACAGTGCTTCGGCATCGTCGAAGGCGCCGAACTCGCACAAGGCGGTGGCGTAATCCACCAGCAGCGCCTCGTCCCCCTCGCGCAACGTTGCCGGCGCCTGCTTCCACAACGCCCGCAATTTTTCCAGCGAACCCCCCGCGGCAGCGCTTTGCAGCAGGGCGTGGTAGACCTCGCGCTGAATCTCCGCGAACAACTCGGGGCCGAATACCTTCTGCTTCTGCAATTCGGGCAATAACTGTTGCAGCGGCTCCCAGGCGCCCAGCTGCCGGTAGCTGCGGGCCAACCATTCCAGCACGCCAGGATGGCGGGGATGGAGCGTGCGCAGCGATTCCAGGATGGCGCGGGCCTGTTGCGCGTCTTGGTCGTCCAGCAGGAACTCCACCCGGGTCAGTTGCACCAGCAATTTGTCGGTATCCGGTGAATCCTCGGCCTTGCGCAGGTGCAGGTCGCGCCGCCATTTCGCCTCGTTGAGGCGGTGGACGGCCCGCGCCGCGCTCAGATAGTGCAGGGCGGGGTTTTCGCTGTGTTCCGCGCCCTTGAGCAGGGTTTTCTCCGCCGCCGCCCACTGGGCGGCCGCCAGTTGCCGGCCGCCCAGGTTGAACAGCCGCCGCGCCTTGCGTTGCAACCGCCGCTGGTGGGCCGCCAGGGTCTGGCTCGGGGTGCGCCACAGCCGGATGGCCAGCCGGACCAGGAAGTAGAACGCGACGAAGAGGGCGATCAGGACCAGCGATCAGGAAGGCGAAACTGGTTTCGACGGTCCACTGGCCGATGCTGAACATCGCATAGCCCGGATCCTGCCGGAGCGACAGCGCCATCCAGACCGAGGCGAACAGGGTGACGATGATGCCGATCAGCAACTTCATGGTTGCGCCTCCCCGTTCGCCGCCGGTTCGACGGGAGCCGCCGCCGGGGTTTTGCCTAGGGTGCGGATCGGTTGCCGGTGGGTCATGGCGTCGCGGAACGCCTGGTTGACGCCGGCCAAATCCGGGATGTAGGGATTGAACTCAACGGCTTGCAACGCTTTCAGTTCGGCGAGGAACGTGGCCACCCGGGCGTCCTGGGTATCGAAGTAGGTCTGGGTCCAGTTGTCGGCCAGTTCGTAGGAATCCTGATACGCCTCAGCGTCACCGCGCAGCAGCGCCATCCGCATGGTTTCCAGTTCCAGCCGCAGGTTCTGGCGCAGGAAGAACTCTTCCTCCATCGCGATCAGCGGCGGCGCGTCACTGCGCACGCGGCGGATCACCACGATGCCCTTAAACTGATTCCAGACCGCTTCGCTGGTGCGATCCCACCAGGACCGGTCGGCATCGGCGCTGACGGTGGCGGTGGTGGCCGGTTTGACCCGGTTTTTGATGTCCGGCACGTCAGAGGTGATCTGCAAGGGCAAATCGCCGATTTCCTTCTCCATCTCCGCGAGCTTGTGGGCCAGGGCGGAGAGATCGGGCAGTTGCACGCCGCGCAGGCTGGCGATGGCCTCGCCGAGCATGGTTTGTACCGAGGCCATGGAACTTTCATTGATGGCCTTGAGCCGCTGCTGAGCGACATCCAACGCCAACCGGGCGGTGGCGACGTTGCGTTCCAGCTTCAGCTTGGCGTCGGCCAGCCGCAACAGATAGTCCACTTCCGCCAGCGGGAAGGCGTTGACATCGCCGCCCTGACTGGCCACCGTTCGGACCGTTTCCAGTTGCTCGGTCAGGCCGATCTGGCTCAGCTTTAGATTTTGCATTTGTTCGTTCTGCTTCGCCAGACGGTTCTGATGGTCCTGCAGCCGCTCGCCCAGATCGACGTTTTGCTTTTGAACGGAGGTCTTATGCGCGTCGTGGGTTTCCCGCAACAGCTTCATTTCACCTTTGATGATGTCGTTTTCACCCTTTTGCAGTTCCATGGCGTTCTTCAGCGGCTGCAAGTCGCCAGCCAAGCCGAGCAGTTGCTCCTTGATCGTCTGATTCTCGGCGCGGGCCTGGTCGAATCCAGCTTTCAGCCCTTGCAATGACTGGATTTGGGCTTGCAGCGCTTGAAAGTCGGGATCGCGCTGGGCGATGGCCTGTTTGATCGCCTGATTCAGCCGGCTGGCCTGCGCGGCTTGATCCTGCTGCCAGAGATACCACAGATAGCCGCTGCTCGCCGCCGGCGCCCAGGCCGACGAGGAGCGCAAGCCACGCCACGCCGCGGCTGCTTTTGGGCTGGGGGTGGTGGGCGCGGGTTGTCGGATTTGGGAAGTTGCGAGGGTGTCGGTTCCACGGGCCGAGGTTTTACGGCCGGCGGGGTATTGTTGCCGTTATCGGATTTCTTTTCTGTCATGTCGCGTTACCAACTGATAGGGAGGGATTCGCCGTCAGGCCGAGCAGCGCGGCGAGCGATGGCGTCGTTGCTGGCTTCCCGGGCGAGTTGGAGCTGGTGGCAACCGAGATTGCGGCGGTGTGCACGGATGCGGGCGCTGGCCGCGATCATGGGGCGTTTGCGAAGATAATCTTGCCCGTCAATGCCTAGCATATCAAACAGATTCAACAGGGTTTCGGTGCTGGTGACGATCACCGCGTCAATTTCGCCCCGCGCCCAGCGCTCCAGCAGCGCGGTAGCGTCGGCCATTGGCCGCTCGCGCCGGTAAACCTCGGTATGAACCACCCGCGCGCCGCGGCGGGTCAGGGTTTCGGCCAGCAATTCCCGACCGCCTTCGCCGCGCACGATGACGATGGCCTGACCGGCTACCTGCTGGAATCGGGGCAGGGTCAGCAGCGCTTCGCTGGTGAAGCCTGCTTCGGGTTGCAGGCCAGGGGTGATGACCGTGCCGGGCCAGCGCCTCGCGCCGTTGCCTGCGCCGATGGCGGCGATTTCCAGCCGGGGGAAGGCCGCCACGTTCCCGAATCAAGGGCATGGCCCGGTCCACGGCGTTGGCGCTGGTGAAGATCGCCAGATCGTATTCGGTCAGCCGGTCGAAAATGGCTCAGCGCCGGCGCCCAGTCGCGCGGCTCGCGAATGACCAGCGCCGGACAGCGGATCGCGACGCCGCCGTATTGTTCGATCCGTTGGCAGAGTGGGCCGGCCTGCTGTTCCGGTCGGGTGACCAGCACGCCTAGACCGTTTAGGGGTAACCGTTGGCTCCCCTCGCCCGCTGGCGGGAGAGGGGTTGGGGGTGAGGGTATGATCATCAATGATCCACGCCTTGCTGGGTGGTCGCGAAGACGCGACGGAGAATCGCATCGGCGCCGCGTTCGAGCAAATCCTCGGCCAGCGCCGCGCCGAGGGTCTCGGCCTCCGCCGCCGGGCCGCGAATCTCGCCGGCGACGAGGCGGCTACCGTCCGGTTCACCGACCAGACCGCGCAGCCACAATCGATCGCCCTCCAGCAGCGCATGACCCGCGATCGGCACCTGACAGCCACCCTGCAAGCGGGCGTTGAACGCTCGTTCCGCCGCGACTCGGGTATGCGTGGCTGAATCGTCGAGCGCGGCGATGAGTTCCCGCACTCGCGCATCGTCCAGCCGGCATTCCACGCCAATCGCGCCTTGGCCGATGGCGGGCAGGCTGAATTCCGGCTCCAGCGCCAGGGTGATCCGTTCGGCCAGTCCCAGCCGCTTGAGGCCAGCGGCGGCGAGCAGGATGGCGTCGAACTCACCGGCATCGAGTTTCGCCAGTCGGCTGCCGACGTTGCCGCGCAGGCTGCGAATTTCCCAATGCGGATAGCGGGCGGCCAGTTGGCATTGTCGGCGCAGGCTAGAGGTGCCGACCCTGGCGCCGCTGGGCAGGGCATCGGGATGGGAATAATGCCGGGAAACAAAGGCGTCGCGGGGGTCTTCGCGCGCCAGAATCACCGGTAGGCCCAGTCCGGTGGGAAAGTCCACCGGCACGTCCTTCATCGAGTGGACCGCGAGATCGGCGCGGTTCTCCAGCAAGCCCTGCTCCAGTTCCTTGACGAACAGACCCTTGCCGCCGACCTGGGCCAGCGGGCTGTCGAGAATCTTGTCGCCGCGAGTGACCATGCCGATCAATTCGACCCGCAGGCCGGAATGAGCGTGGCGCAGGCGGTTGGCGACGTGTTCGGCCTGCCAGAGGGCCAGGGGACTTTGGCGGGTAGCGATGCGCAGGGTATCGGAGTGCATGGTTTGTTAAGCTATGGCCGGTTCCTTATTTCACAGACAGAATATCGTATGAGCGACACACAGACCAATCAGAGCTGGGGTGGGCGATTCACCGAGAGCACGGATGCCTTTGTGGCGGCGTTTACCGCTTCAGTGGCGTTCGACCGGCGGATGTACCAGCAGGACATTAACGGCTCCATCGCCCATGCCCGGATGTTGGCGCGAGTGGGGGTATTATCCACGGACGATTGCGCGGCCATCGTGGGTGGATTGGAGGAGATTCGCGCCGAGATCGAGCGGGGCGAATTCGAGTGGTCGGTGGCGCTGGAAGATGTGCACATGAATATCGAGGCGCGGTTGACCGAGCGCATCGGCGATGCCGGCAAGCGCTTGCACACCGGCCGTTCGCGCAACGATCAGGTTGCCACCGATATCCGCCTGTATTTGCGTGATGCCATCGACACCATTCTGGCCGAGATCAAGCGACTGCTGGGCGGTCTGGCGGATTTGGCGATGCGCGAGGCCGACACGATCATGCCCGGTTTCACCCATTTGCAGGTAGCCCAGCCGGTGACCTTCGGCCATCATCTGCTGGCCTGGTTCGAGATGCTCAAGCGCGATTACGAACGGCTGGTGGATTGCCGCAAGCGGGTCAATGTCATGCCGCTGGGCGCGGCGGCGCTGGCCGGCACCAGTTATCCGCTGGATCGCCACTACACCGCGCAACTGCTGGATTTCGCCGCGCCGTGCGCCAACTCGCTGGATGCGGTCAGCGATCGCGATTTCGCTATCGAATTC
Organism: uncultured Gammaproteobacteria bacterium; assembly: GCA_963719395.1. Taxonomy (GTDB): domain Bacteria; phylum Pseudomonadota; class Gammaproteobacteria; order Competibacterales; family Competibacteraceae; genus Contendibacter. The sequence goes on from CAVRCC010000013.1 coordinate 41,622, forward strand.
ACTGCCGACGCCGCGATTCTAATGACCCATCTGTCGCGGATGGCGGAGGAACTGGTGCTGTGGTCCTCGGCCCAGTTCGATTTCGTGGATTTGCCGGATCGGTTTTGCACCGGCTCCTCGATCATGCCGCAGAAGAAGAATCCCGACGTGCCGGAACTGGTGCGCGGCAAGGTCGGGCGGGTCAACGGCCATCTGATCGCGCTGCTGACGCTGATGAAGAGCCAGCCGCTGGCCTATAACAAGGACAATCAGGAGGATAAGGAACCGCTGTTCGATACCGTGGACACGGTGCGAGGCTGTTTGCGCGCTTTCGCCGACCTGATCCCGGCGTTGCATCCCAAGCGCGGCAACATGCTCCAGGCCGCCCGGCGCGGTTTCGCCACCGCCACCGATCTGGCCGATTATCTGGTGCGCAAGGGCATACCGTTCCGCGACGCCCACGAGGTCGTCGGCAAGGCGGTGCGACTGGGGGTGGAGACGGGCCGGGATCTGGTAGACATGACCCTGGCGGAATTACAGGAGTTCTCGCCGCTGATCGAATTTGACGTGTTTCAGGTGTTGTCGCTGGAAGGGTCGGTGGCGGCCCGCGACGTGCTGGGTGGCGCCGCGCCGGTCCGGGTGCGCGAGGCGGCGGTGACGGCGCGGACCTGGCTGGTGGAGTTGCCCTGAAAAAGATATGCCCGCCCGCCTTTGTCGCCAAGCCGGCGAAGAGTTCTGCATGAAGCCTTTTTTACGAAGCCTGACGATTATCCTTCTGGTGATTGGGACGGTGGCGGGTGGCTATTGGTTGGTCCAGTGGAAGCCGGCCGAGCCCGCCAACCCGCCCGTCGCCGCCACGCCTCCGGCGGTTACGTCCCCGCCGGGGGTTGGCAAACCTTCGATGGCTCCAACAGCCACCGATCCTTTGCCTGATCCTTTAAGTGCGCCGGCGTTGCTGGAAAATCCCACGCCATCCACGCCTTCGTCCAATTTATTGCAAGCATGTTGGACTCCCGAACAACTGCGCGGTTCAGCGCGCGACAAGAGGATTAACAGACAGGCTTCCGACCGCTTACCACCCGAACGCATCACCTATCAACATACGGTATTACCCACAAGATTAACTGGGTCTATCCGTTACGTTAAACCGCGCAACTCGGAAAAGCTGGTGGCGCTGACCTTCGATCTTTGCGAGCAGGCCAATGAGAAAAGTGGTTACGACGCTGATTTAGTCACAGGACTTTCGCTTGGAGTTGTATAAACCCAGCACTTTTAAGGTCCTCAGAACTTATTGTATAATAAAAAGATTTTGACCAGCCTCGAGGTATTCTCATGTTCAGCGAAGTCTTGGAGCGGTTTATCCAGAACAGTCCTGTCGCGGTTATGGTACGCGTGTTGCTAGAGAATTTATTGAACGCCGACAAGATGGATCGTTGGTTTGACACGGTGCGCCAATCACAATACACCAAAGAAATCTTGTTTTCGTCGATTGTCGGTCTGATGCTCCAAGTAGTTTGTAAAATCCGGCCAACCGTTCATTCCGCCTATCCGCATTCCGGGATTCCGGCCTCGGTGGTGGCCGTTTATGATAAGTTGAAAGGCCTCGAAACGACCACCTCTCAAGGCTTAGTTCGTCAAATCGCGTCAGAATCTGAAGCCCTCATCAAGAATATGGCGGGGGAGAATCCTCCCTTACTGCCGGGGTATCGGGTCAAGTTTTTGGATGGTAACTGTATTGAAGCGACCGAACATCGATTAGAAGTCCTGCGCGGGACCCGTGCGGGGGCGTTACCCGGCAAAGCCCTCGTGGTTTTTGATCCTGAATTAGGGATTGCCCTCGATGTCTTTCCTTGTGAAGATGGCCATGCCCAGGAACGGTCCTTATTATCCGCAGTGGTGGAGACCATTCAAGCCCAGGACCTGTGGATCGCGGATCGGAATTTTTGTGTCTTGGAGTTTTTGTTCACGATTCATCAGAAATCGGCTTTTTTTGTCATCCGTCAGCATGGAAGTACCCCCTACAAGCCATTGACTCCACTGAAATTTGTGGGGAAATCCGCATTGTACAGGACAAAAATAACTTACTGAAAATTAGGATAAAAAATTGCAACTATTTTGAGAGTAGCCGGATCAGAAGGTTTGTGTGGGTATCCACTTAAGCCGGGACAGTGAGTAATTTCAATGGGTTAAATTTTGCCGGTGTTCTTGACTTTCGGGGCACGGGCAAGGGGGCCATCCGCGCCACCATCCAGTCAAACAAGTCCGGGAAGGACGTTCTAAACAGGCGTTCGGCGGCGGTGGTCCCATCGGCGCGTTTGAGGTCGAAGTTGTGAATCACGGTCATCACCTTCAGGCGTTGGGTCGGTATCCCTCTGGCGCAATGATGGAGTTGCGACAGATAGCCATTGCGGCCCTCGACGGCCGAGGAGGCGCGCTGGAATTGCCCCGCGAGGTCGCGGGCCCAGGCGTGGTAGGTTTCGAACGCGGACGGCGTCACCGTCGCGGTGAGGGGGTG
>CAVRCC010000014.1:0-9473 GCA_963719395.1 uncultured Gammaproteobacteria bacterium
TTAGCTGTTGGGAGTAAATAAAATGTCCGGGTTTGTAGCACATAAACTGTCCGGTTTCAGAGTACCTAAGGAGGTACTGATTGAAACGGACAGAATGGCTACAGGAGACTCGGAAGATGAGATTCGAAGAAGCGTATGGTGGGTGGCAGCAGGGGCGTTTGACACAAGAGGAAGCGGCGAGGCTGTTGGGTGTCTGTGAGAGAACGTTCCGGCGGCATATTGACCGGTATGAGGACGAGGGCTTGGACGGTCTGATCGACAAGCGGCTCAACCAGATTTCGCACCGGCGGGCACCCGTGGATGAAGTGGTGCGCTTGGTTGATTGTTACCGCAAACGACACGATGGCTGGAATGCCAAACACTTTTACGCCTGGTATAAACGGGATGGCGGCGAACGAAGTTACAGTTGGGTGAAAAACCGTCTCCAAGACGCGCAACTGGTGCCCAAGGCGACCAAACGCGGGGCACACCGTAAAAAGCGGGAGCGCAGCCCTATACCGGGCATGATGTTGCATCAGGATGCTTCTACGCACGAATGGGTGCCGGGGCAGCACTGGGATTTGATTGTCACAATGGACGATGCCACGAACGAGCATTACTCGATATTCTTCGTTGAGGAAGAAGGTACCCAAAGCAGCTTTCGCGGTGTGCGGGATGTTATTGAAGCTCGTGGCCTGTTTAGCGCCTTCTACAGTGATCGCGGCAGCCATTACTGGACTACCCCGATTGCTGCCGGCAAAGTCGATAAAGTCAATCTCACCCAATTCGGACGCGCCATGAAACACTTAGGGATACACATGATTGCGGCGTACTCGCCGGAAGCGCGGGGGCGCTCCGAGCGGGCTTTTGCGACGCATCAGGGCCGGTTACCCAAAGAGCTGGCATGTTCCCGGCACGACTCTGGGTGTGGATATGGCACGTCGCCTTGAAACAGAAATACGTTGAGATTCGACGCCTCTGATAGCTCATGCAGAGCGATTCGCTCCGCATCCGTGGCCCGCCTGCCCTTTATCTCCACAAAAAAGCCGCGGGCAGGAAAGAAGAAGTCGGGAAGATAGAGCCGCGACGGCAGGACCTGAATCCCTTCATCCTCGTACCGCCACTCCAAGCCAGAGAAGGGCCACCGCTCAGCCAGTCAGTGCGGCGACGGCCCGCCAGCCCGCCAGCGCCGCCAGCAGCAGGAACAGCGCACCGCTGACCCGGTGCAGCAGCGGCATCGGCAGCCGTCGCAACACGGTGCGGCCCGCCAGCACGCCCAGCGCCGAGACCGCCGCCAGACCCAGCGTGCCGCCGACCCAAACCGGCAGCGCGGCCTGGGTGCTGGCGAGGCCGGCAACGGCCAGTTGGGTCTTGTCGCCCAGTTCCGCCAGAAAGATCAGGCCGAAAGTGGAGAGCAGCACGCTCCGGCCGCTTTTCTCCACGACCTCGACCGTTTCCGCGTCGGCCTCGCGCAGGGCCTTGATGCCGAACGCCGCGAACAGGACCGCCACCGCCGTGGCGGTCGCCCACTCGGGCAGCCAGGCGGCGACGGAGGCGCCGAACAGAACCGCCAGCCCGTTCAGCACCGCGAATGCCAGCACCGCGCCGAGCAGCACCGGCGCGGGTGGATGGCGAGTAGCCAAGGTCATGCAGACCAGTTGGGTCTTGTCGCCCAGTTCCGCCAGCGCGATCAGGCCGAGCGCGGTGGACGCGGTGATGAAGAATTCAGCTCATGGAAAAGGCTTGGCCATTGAGGGTTCCACCCTGCGGGTGATATCGCGGCCCGGAATTTCGTCCGGGACATACTGTTGCTGGTTCTCAACCGTATGATAAACAATCCGGTCCATGGCCGACGGATTATTGGCCGCCAACCGGCCGGCAAGGTCTACACTTGGAATCGGCAAAAATCTTTGGGGAGGCAATTCCATGCGACGGTTCGGATACCTGTTTTTGATCCTGCCCGCGCTGGCGGGCGCGAGCTACGATAACATCCGCTGCGGCGGTTATCTGGTGAACACCGGCGATTCCCAGTCGCGAGTGCTGCAAATCTGCGGCGAGCCACAAAGCGCCCGGCAGGATGGCTTTATCGAGCAGGTGGTGCGCCGGAGCGATGGTGGCATTGTTCTTAATCCCCATCCGGTCCCGCCGAATCCTTCCGATCGCGTTTATCTCGATCGGTCCCGCTACGAAACCGAGTACCGCCGGGTCATTCCGGTCTACAAGTGGGAGTACAATCTGGGACACGGCACGTTTCTGAAAATTCTTACCTTCCACGGCGATACCCTGGTGGACATCACCGACGGTCCCCGCCAGTAACGCCGCGCGCCCATCTCGCTCATGATCATTCATCGCACGGTCAGGCTCCTGGCCGGTCTCGCAATCACGGGCGCGTTCGTTCTGTATGCTGGCGGCTGGCTACCGCTGCCGGTCCTGGACCGACTTGAAAACCTGGCCTACGACGCCCGGCTGAAACTGACGCTGCCAGGCGGGGTGGATCCGCGGGTCGTGATCGTCGACATCGACGAGCGCAGTCTGCGGCAGGAAGGGCAGTGGCCCTGGCCGCGCGGCCGCCTGGCCGATCTGGTGGACCGGCTGTTCGACCACTATCGGGTGGCCGCGCTCGGCTTCGACGTGGTGTTCGCCGAACCCGACCCGACCGACCTGATCTTCAAGTCCCTCACCCGCAGCCCCTTGGGCGAGGATGCCCGCTTGCGGGCGCAACTGGACCAACTGCGCCGCGAACTGGATCCGGACCGCCGGTTCGCCGCCGCCTTGCGCGATCGCCCGGTGGTGCTCGGTTATTTCTTTAACCCTCGCGGTTCTTCCAACGCCGAAATCCAGTCCGGGCAACTGCCGAGGCCGGTCGCGGCGGTCCGGGATCTGGAGCGGAACGACACTCGGTTGATCGAAGCAGTCGGCTACGGCGCCAATCTGCCGCTGTTGCAGGACGATGCGCTGGGCGGGGGATTTTTCAACAGCCCCCTGGTGGACGCGGACGGGGTTTTTCGCCGCGTGCCCCTGCTGGTGCGCTATCAGGATCATCTGTACGAGCAGTTTGCGCTGGCCGTGGTCCGCGCGCTGTTGGGGCAACCCCCGGTGGAATTGGTCATGGGCGCCGGCTATGGCGCGGGCGAGCATGACCGGCGGCTGGAAGCGCTGCGGTTCGGCGGTTTCACCACGCCGGTGGATGAACTGGGCGCGGTACTGGTGCCCTATCGCGGTCGCCAGGGCAGCTTTCCTTATGTCGCGGCGACCGACGTGTTGGCCGGGCGCGCCGACCCGCAGGTGCTGGATGGGGCCATCGTCCTGGTTGGCGCCACGGCGGCCGGCCTGCTGGATTTGCGGGCCACGCCGGTCCAGAACGTCTATCCCGGGGTCGAGGTCAACGCCAACCTGGTCGCCGGTCTCCTGGACCAGAATTTCAAGACCCGTCCGCCGTACAGCGCCGGTCTGCAAATCCTGCAACTGCTCCTGGTCGGGCTGCTGGCGACCGTGATCGGCTTTCTAACCCCGTTGCGGGCGCTGCTGTTGCTGGTGGCGACGGTCGGTGCGCTGCTGGGCGTCAACGGCTATCTCTGGCAAGCACACAGTCTGGTTGCGCCGCTGGCCTCGGCGTTGACGCTGCTCTTCATGCTCTACGTGACGTACACCAGCTACAACTTCTTTGTCGAAGCGCGGCGGGAGCGCTGGATCACCCAACGGTTCGGCCAGTACGTGCCGCGCGAGATCGTGGCGGAAATGAGTCGGCGCGGCGAGAGTTACTCGCTGGAAGGCGAGAGCCGGCACATGACGGTGTTATTCAGCGACATCGCCGATTTCACCGCCATCTCCGAGCGGTTCGAGCCGCGCCAGCTCACCCACCTGATGCAGTGCTACCTGACGCCGCTGACCCGGATCATCCACGAGCATCGCGGCACCATCGACAAATACATCGGCGACGCCATCATGGCGTTCTGGGGCGCGCCGCTGGCCGATCCCGACCATCCCCGGCACGCGGTCCAGGCGGCGCTGGCGATGGTCGGGGCGCTGCGGGCGCTGGCGGAGGAGTTTCAGAGTCGGGGCTGGCCGCCGCTGCGAATCCGCATCGGTATCAACACCGGGACGATGAGCGTCGGCAACATGGGTTCGGAATTCCGTATGTCCTACACCGTGCTGGGCGATGCCGTCAATCTGGCGTCGCGGCTGGAAAGCGCCGCCAAGCGCTATGGCGTCGCCATCATCATCAGCGAATACACCCGGGCGCTGGTTCCCGAGCTGGTTTACCGCGAACTGGATCTGATCCGGGTCAAGGGCCGCAGCCAGCCGGTGGCGATTTACGAACCGCTGGGCGTGGCGGCGGAACTGGCTCCGGCTATCCAAGCGGAACTGGCCGAATACGATCAAGCTCTGCGCGCCTTTCGGCAGCGGGAATGGCACGCGGCGGCGGAGTCGTTCGCGCGGTTGCTGGAACGCTGGCCGGACAGCCCGCTCTACGCGCTGTACCGGGATCGCGCGACCGCCCTGCGCGCCGCGCCGCCGCCGGTGGATTGGGATGGGGTGTTCAATCTGGAAAGCAAATGAGCGCCCGGCGCGGAACTTTCGAGCCGGTGATTGCGGGAATTCAGGATGCGTTCAGGCCGCCAGTGTATTCATGGGTTTCGCGCAAACCCCATAAAACCATCAGGGAGGCGGCCATGACCATCACAGCGCACATCTTTCGATTCGCCCTGGGATTCACCTGCGCGCTGGCGTTGTGCGTGGAGGTCGCGGCCGCAACCACGCTCGACCACCTGGTCCGCGAAGCCTTCGCCCGTTCCCAGACCCCGTGGGAACCACCGACGCCCGAGCCGGTGGCGGAGCTGGATCCCCCCGAGGGCGACGGCTCGCTGGGACTCGATTTTGTCGAATACGGCAAGCTGGGAGGCCAGAATTTCTTCGACAACGGCGTCTGGTGGCTCCGGCCGAGCCCGCGCGGCAACTTCGAAAAGGATCGGCTCGCGCTATGGATATACCGGCCCGCGCGCGAGGATTACACGCCGGTCGGCTATCGCGAAACCGATTTCCACTACCGCCATCGAGCCATCAACCCCCCACTGCCCAAGCCCATCCCCGCCGCCGCTCGCTATCTCAGCGCGGTGGACGTCGGTTTCCGCCAGACCGACCCGGACGGCTGGCCGCAGATCCTGCATCTGGGTGGCAACGGTTACGGTCGCCTGTCCGGCTTCCCACCGCTGGGCTTTGGCACTTCGTTTCGACTGGGGGTGCGCAACGTCGGCCGGGTCACCGAGGATTTCGTCAAGCTGCGCGAACTGTATCTGATGCAACTCAACGAGCGGACCTTCCGGCTGCTGGGACTGGTGGAGGGTGAAGCCTACGCGGCGGCGTTCGCGGCCACCCTGCAACCGGGTGAGGCCAGCACCCTGCGGGTCGCAATGACCTTGTTCCCGCGCGTGCCGCTGCGGGTCGCCCGCGAGCCGAGCGTGGGACCGTTGGGCCTGAGTTCGATGTTCTGGAAGGACGAGAGCGCCACCCCGAAACACGCGGACGATGAAGCGCACGACGCCGACCTGTTCGTCGCCTGGGATCCGTCCGGCGCGCAGCGGCGTCAACCGCTCGCCATACCGGCCAGCCCCGAGGATCCACCGCTGATCACCGATTTTGGCGCGGCGACGGATTTCGCCTTGGTCCAGTCGGACCGCAAGCCCGGGCATTACCGCCAATATGTCTCGGCCGATTACGCCAACCGGTCGTCCCTGCTGATTTCCGACATCCAGAGCAGCCTGCCCTACACCGTGGTGCTGTGGCAGTCTTACACCAACTACGAGGGCGCGGACAATGTCGCGGTGTTTGTCCGCTTCAATCAGGACGCCGATCCGCCCACCTCGGTCGAGGGCGGCATCACCTTCTCCTACACCCTGACCGCCTATCGTTGAAGGAATAAGAAATACTTGAACCGCATGGCCGGCGCCTACCCTCGAATCAGCGTGCCGATACCGGCGTCGGTGAACAACTCCACCAAAACCGCGTGTTCGATCCGCCCGTCGATGATGTGCGCCGCCTTGACTCCTCCCAGCACCGCATCCAGCGCGCAGGCGATCTTCGGCAACATGCCGCCGTGGATGGTGCCGTCGACGATGAGCGCCTCCACTTGGCGGGCATCCAGTCCGGTCAGTAGATTTCCCTGCCTGTCCAGCACGCCGGTGGTGTCGGTCAACAATATCAACTTCTCGGCGCGCAGCACTTCGGCGACCTTGCCGGCCACCAGATCGGCGTTGATGTTGTAGGACTGCCCATCCGGGCCGACCCCGATCGGTGCGATCACCGGAATGTAATTGCCGGCGGTCAGCGTCTCGACGATGGATTTGTCGATGCTGGCGACTTCGCCGACATGGCCGATGTCGATGATTTCCGGCACTTCCAGATCGAGACTCCTGCGGGTGATGGTCAATTTGCGCGCGTGAATCAGATCGCCGTCCTTGCCGGTCAGACCCACCGCGCAGCCGCCGTGGCGGTTGATATTGTTGACGATTTCCTTGTTGACCAGCCCGCCCAGCACCATTTCGACCACGTCCATGGTCTCGCTGTCGGTGACCCGCATGCCGTCCACAAAACGGCTTTCCTTGCCGATGCGCTTGAGCAGATTGCTGATTTGCGGTCCGCCGCCATGCACCACCACCGGATTGAAGCCGACCACCTTCATCAACACGATGTCGCGGGCGAAACTGTTTTTCAGATGCTCGCTTTCCATGGCATTTCCGCCGTACTTGACCACGATGGTCTTGCCGGAGAAGCGGCGGATGTAGGGCAGCGATTCGGTCAGAACGTGGGCCACTTGGGTGGCGGCCTGGGCGTCGAGAGCCATGCGTCAGTCAACCTCTGAGTAGAGTGGAATGGAAAGGGTCAGAAAGGCAGAGCCAAATCCGGTTGCAGCGCCAGCAACTGCCGGCGGAACCGATCCTGAATGTCGATCATGGCCGCCGCCTCGTCCGCCTCGAAGCGCAGCACCAGGCTGGGCGTGGTGTTGGAGGCGCGCACCAGACCCCAGCCGTGCGGGAATTCCACCCGCAGCCCGTCCAAGGTGATGATTTTCGCATCCGAGCCAAAATCCGCTTGGTCCGCCAGCCGGGCCATGAACGCGAACGGTTCGCCCTCGGCCATGTCCAGCCGCAGTTCCGGGGTATTGAGGCCGGTGGGATAGGCGGCGAAGAACTCGGCGCTGGAAACCCCGTGCCGGGTCAACAGCCGCAGCAACCGCGCAGCGGCGTAGAACGCATCGTCGAAGCCGAACCAGTCGTCGGCGTGGACGAAATGACCGGTCATTTCGCCGCCCAGCAAGGCGCCGGTTTCGCGCATCTTGGCCTTGATCAGCGAATGGCCGGTCTTCCACAAAATCGGCTGGCCGCCCAAGCGCTCGATCAAGCGGGTCAGATGCCAGGAACACTTGATGTCGTAGACGATCCCCGCACCAGGATGGTGGGCCAGCACCTCCTCGGCCAGTGGCATCAGCACGCGATCCGGCCAGATGATCTCGCCCGTATCGGTGATCACGCCCAGCCGGTCGGCGTCGCCGTCGAAGGCCAAGCCAATGTCGGCCCGGTGTTCGAGTACCGCAGCCTGCAGGTCGGCCAGATTCTCGGGAATGCTGGGGTCGGGATGATGGTTCGGAAACCGTCCGTCTACTTCGCAGTACAGTTCGACCACTTCGCAGCCTAGCGCCCGCAGCAGAGGCGGAGCGGTGTGGGCGGCGATGGCGTTGCCACAGTCCACCACCACTTTGCACGGTTTGGACAATTGCAGGGCGGCGCTGAGCCGGCGGATGTAATCGATGCGGATATGAGCGGAGCGTTCGCCGCCGTGGCCGTGGCGCAGATCGTCGGTTTCGATGCGGCGGCGCAGGTCGCGGATGACTGCGCCGTGCAGGGCGATTTTGTCGATGACGATTTTCAAACCGTTGTATTGCGACGGATTATGGCTGCCGGTAACCATCACGCCGGCGTGGCTGGAACCGAGGGTGTGGGTGGCGTAGTACAGCAGCGGGGTCGAGACCGCGCCCAAATCCAGCACGTCCAGCCCGGCGGCGCGAATGCCGGCCTTGAGCGCTTCGCATAGCATGGGGCTGGACAGCCGCCCGTCGCGGCCGACGATGACTTCAGTTTCGCCACGCTCGGCGGCAAGGCTGCCCACCGCCTGGCCGATGGCGCGCACCACCTCGGGCGTCAGGTCGCGGTCCACCACGCCGCGAATGTCGTATTCCCGGAAAATGGATTTCTTCATGCGGGTGTCAATGCCGCCCGGAATGGCCGAAGCCGCCGGCCCCGCGCTCGCTGGGGGTGAATTCGGGGACGATGGTAAAGTGCGCCCGCACCACCGGCACGATCACCATCTGGGCGATGCGCTCGCCGACGGCGATGGTGAACGGCGTCTGCCCCCGGTTCCAGCACGACACCAGCAGTTCGCCCTGATAGTCGCTGTCGATCAGCCCGACCAGGTTGCCCAGCACGATGCCGTGCTTGTGGCCGAGGCCGGAGCGCGGCAGCACCACCGCCGCCAGCTTGGGGTCGCTGATGTGGATGGCCAGCCCGGTGGGAATCAGATGGGTTTCGCCTGGCTGTACCGTCAGCGGTTCCGCCAGACAGGCGCGCAAGTCCAGGCCCGCTGAGCCAGCAGTGGCGTAGTCGGGCAGCGGGATGTCTTGGCCCAGGCGCGGGTCGAGGATTTTCAGTTCGATGGTTTGGCGGGTCATGGGAGTTGTTAAAGGGGACGCTGGCGAAGTTGATTACGGTCGGCGACCGTGAAATGGCCGCTCAAGGTGATATTCGGGTTGGTCAGCAGACGCAATACATACTCCCCTGGTTCTTCGGGCGTCAATGGTGCGAAACGCAGATACAGAATTCCTGGGGGCGCGGGAAGGTGCCGCCGATAGAGCAGCTCGCCGTAATCACGGTCAAAAGTGACAATGATGCGTTGTTCCCGGTGAGCGCGCGCCATAACCTCGGTATCGCTTACGCCGGGCGAGTCCTCGATGATCGCCGCAATATCCCAACCGGCTTGGCGCAACAAACGAACGCTGGCTAACGGTACATTTTCATTGAGTAGGAACCGAATCATCCGGCCTTGGCCTCGACACAATAGAGCGCCTCTTCGCGGAGACACTCAGCGGCGAAAGCGAAGACTGCTTGCAGTGATTCTTGCCGCAAGCTGGGATAATTCTCCAGAATTTGCTTTTCTGTCCAACCAGTTGCAAGCAATTCCAAAATGAATTCGACGGCCAGCCGCGTGTTTTTCACGACGGGCTTGCCCGCCAGGATATCGAGATCGGAGTGAATGTAATTTCGCCAATTCATGCTACAGACTCCTGGTTTCACAACTGCCCCCTGACCGCTTCGACCCATTCATCAATCGCCGCCTGCACCTCCGCCACCGCCATCCCCCGCTGTTCCAGAAACTGCCGCAAAGCGTCGAACTCCAGCAAGGCCAGCAGTTCGGTCAGCGGCGGCAACTCGAAGCGCTGGCCG
>CAVRCC010000015.1:0-12373 GCA_963719395.1 uncultured Gammaproteobacteria bacterium
GTCGACCGCTGAGTTCGGCGGCGGCCCGCAACACCACGTCGATCCGTTCCAGATAGCCGGACAGTTGGGTCGAGAATTCCTGCGTCACCCGGGCGAACGCGCTCAAGGTCCCCAACAGGGCGCCCTCGGGCTGCTTCAATTCGTCGGTGATCGCCTTGACGTTGGCCAGCACGGCGGCGATTTGCCCCAGTTGTTCCTGGGCCTGCCGCAGCAAGGCATCCAGATCGGAGGCGCGCTGGAAGGGAATCGCCGCGCCATCCCTGAGCATCGGCCGCGCCGGATCGCCCATGTTGATTTCGACCGTCGCGTTCCCCAGCACATCGGCTTTGACCTGCGCGGTCGAGTCCGCCCGAATCCGCGGCTGATATTCCCGGTAGAGGACCAGTTCGATCCGGATCTGGTTGTAATCGGTAATCGTCAGGTCGCGCACCTCGCCGATCTTCAACCCCGCCAGCGTGACGGGCGTGGCCTGCCGGAGATGGCGAACATTATCGAGAAAGCCGTGCAGGTGATAGGTCTGACTGAAAAAACCCAACTGGCGGTTGGCCATCCACAGCAAGACGAACAGCACGCCCAGCGTGACCAGGATCAACAGACCGACCGCGCGCTGATAGCGCCGATAGCGGGCGCCGATGGCAGTCTCAAGCATGGTCGAATCTCACCTGGCGTCGGACCGTCGCGTCCGGGTGCTCCGCCAGTTCCCGCGCCAAGCCCGCCGCCCGCAGCGTCCCCTCGGCCATGACCAGCAGGCGGGTCTCCGCGCGGATGGGCAAGGCTTGCGGACCGGCGTCCACCAGAATCGCCATGTTCATCGGCTCGACCACTTCCTCGAAAAACGCCCACACGCCATAACCCGCCACCAGGGTTTCCTGGGGCAGGTAGGCGCTGACCAGCAACAGTTGCGGCCGGATGACCAGCGCGCGCAGCAAGCCGATCCAGCGACTTTCCAGCGGCGACAGATCGCTGGCCAGCCGGCTCAGCAGCGCGTGCGGCAAACGGCAGGACGCCACGAAATCCACCACGTAGTCTTCGACCGCGCGATCCGGCGCCAACCGATGGTAGCGAACCAGCAGCGCCAGATTCTCGAACACGCTCCAGGCCGGCACCAACCCCGCATGCTCCAGCACCACGCCGATCCGGCTGTGCAGCCGCGCCCGGGCGCGCAGCCCCAAGCGCGCGACGTCGCGCCCGAACAGTTCGAGGCAGCCCGCCTGTGGCGAGGCCAAGCCGGCAAGACTCCAGATCAGCTCGCGCCGGCCCGAATCCACCGCACCCACCAACATCCACAATTCGCCGGGCATGATCTGGAAATCGAACGGTTCCGGCGCCGGCCACCGGTCCAGCACCCAGCCGCGCACGCGCAACGCCGCCTCAGCCATAACGCACCAGCGAGAACAACAGGGTGATGATCAGGCAGCCGATGAACGAGCGCGCGAACGCGTTGGGCAAAGTCCGCGGGATATCCACGTAGGCGCCGACCCGAAAGGCGCCCGAGGTCTGCACCAAAACGACGTGGATCGCCTGCATGACCACCATTCCGCCGGTCAAGGCCAGCGATTCATGGGTCAGACCCGCCAGGCAAACCCGCAAGAACACCGTCGGTGGAATGTCCTGATAGACGTTCAGCATCGCCGCCGCACCGACGGTGACGCCGACATTGAGCCAACACACCAGGATCGGCAACGACAGCAGCATGCCGATCAGACGGGGCAGCACGAAAAAGCTGTAGGGATTGACGCCCATCGCCGCCAAATGCTCGATCGCCTGGTTCGCCTTGAGTTCGCCCAGCTCCGCGGTGATGGCCGCGCCCGACAACCCCGCCACGAACAGCGTCGCCAGAATGGGATTGAGCTGATGGTACATCATGATGTGCATGATCCGCCCCAGCAGATAGGGATCCTGAATGCGGAACACGATCAGCGGAAAAGTCATCAGCACGCCGATGATTATGCCCACCGCCGTAAAGATGGTCGCCCGCTGCACCGCCGTGAAATAAACCTGCTGCCCGGTATAGCGGATCAGGAACCGCCATCCTCCCCGCGGCAGCGCACCGGCGCTCATCAGCACGACCGCGAGAAAGTCCAGTTCCTCAAGCAACCCCGCCACCGGCCGGATCGCGGCCTGGCCCAGAAGCTCGATCCCTCGCCACCCGCCGGCGGTCATGGCCGATCCCCTCCAAGGACGGAATGCGGCTAAGGCAAATCCCGAACCAGGCGGAAACCCAGGAAATAATCCTGGAACTCGGGCCGGTTGCGATGCCGGTCGGCCAGCCGGACGTTGCGCGGCTCGTCGTTCCAGGAACCGCCGCGCACCACGAACTGCCGGTCCTCGGCCGGTTCCTCGCAACGCTGGACCGGCGCCGGAACCTCCTTGTCATACAGCGAGCAGGTCCATTCCAACACGTTGCCGAGCATGTCGTGCAGGCCAAAATCGTTGTCGCGGTAACTGCCGACCGGGGCGGTGTAAACCTGGCCGTCGCGGCATTTCATCACCGTCCAGCCCAAGAACACCTGTTTGCCGTCCAGATCGGCGGCGTTGGCGTAAGCGCAACCCTGGTCGGGATCGTCGCCCCAGTAACGGCTGGCCCCCACCCCGGCGCGCGCCGCGTATTCCCACTCCGCCTCGGTCGGCAGGCGATAGCGGGCGCCCGTCTGCTTCGACAACCAGTCGGCATAGGCGACGGCATCCCGCCAGGCGACGTTGACGACCGGCCGCCGGCCACGGCCCCAGCCCTGGTCGCTGGGTAGCGCCCGCCCGGTGGCCGTGGCGAACCGGTCGTATTCGTGGAACATCACCTCGTATTTGCCAATAGCGAACGGTTTCTCGATTCGCGCCGGATGGGATGCTTCATCGTTGTAACGACCCTTCTGCTGGGGTGGAGAGCCCATCAGAAACCCACCGGCTGGAATCACCACCATCTCCGGGCCTTGCGAACCCTCGCTCAGGCGATCGCGCAGGATCTTGTTAGCCGGCGCCAGCCGGGCCAGCGCGGCCTCGGCCTCGGCGCGGTGACCGCACCCCGGCGCGCACTGCTCGAGATACGTCCAGTAGGCGCGACGGTGATTGGCGCGGCGGGCGACAGCGAACGCCTCGGTGTCCAGTTGCCGGGTCCGTTCCTTGATCTCGGCCTGCTCCAGGGCCTGGGTCACCCGCGCCAGCTCAGGCTGTTTCGGCTGAACCGATTCGGCCTTTTTCAGCCATTTGCGGGCATTGGTCAGATCCCCCCGCTCCAGGCTCGTCTGCGCCAGGGCCGCCCAGCCCAGCGCGAGGCGTCGCCGGCCCACGGCGACCCACAGATCGTCCGGCGCCAGCGCCGCCAGCGCCTCCAACCGGGACAGTGCGTCGTCACCTGGGTCGCCGCGCCCCTCCCGCTCCAGCGCTTGCATCGATTTTTCAAAATCAGTCTTGATTTGGCTAATTTTTCCCTGGGTCTCCAGTTGCAGGATGGCGGCGCGCGCTTCCTTTTCGTAACTACAGCGCGGGCAACGTTGCAGATAGAGCCGGTACGCCAGCAACGTATCCACTCGCTTGGCGGACTCGAAGGCGCGCAGATCGGCCTCGCGCTCCGCGTCCCGCGCGGAAGCAGCCAAATCCGCGCCGGGCGTCGGCGTTGGAACCGATGAGGCGGTCTCACCGACTCCAGACGTCGGCCGTTCGGATTCCGAAACCCCACGATCGCGGCCGACCAGTCCGTAAATCCCCAAGGCAACCGCCAGACCCACCAGCCCCGCTACCCACCACCCTCGTTTCAAACCCGAATCGCGACCGCGTATCATGGCCGGCCGTTGCGCCGTTTCCAGGTCGCTCACGAATTTACCGGCATCGATCGGACACAGTTCGCTCGGATAGGCCAAGCCCCGGCGCAGAACGCGCCAGGTCTCATCCGTCAACCCGGCTGGACGTGGCACTATGTTTGGTTGCGAACCCTGAGCGTCATAGACGCTCCGTCCGGCCAGCAGCTGGTAGACCAGCAGCGCCAGGGCAAACACGTCGCGGCGGAAGGTGGTTTCGGCGGCCACCGACTCCACTGGACCTTCCGCTTCCACGGTCGGAACGCCGGCGCTGAACAGCACGCTGCGCGGTTCTCGCGGTTCGGCGGCCAAGCCGAACCCCAGCAATTTGACCACCCCCTGCTCGGTCACGAACACCATATCGGCGTCGAGGTGTTGGTGGGCAAGCCGGTAGTCGCGGCGACCATAATCGAGGGCGGCGGCCACCGGCCGCAGCCATCCCACTACGGTCTCGAACGGGAATCCGTTCGGACCCTGCTCGCGCAGCAGTTGCGCCAGACTGCGACCGTGCTGGTGATCCAGGTATTCCATTTCGACAAAGGGCCAGCCGTCGGCGCCATACCACCAGCCATACGCGCGGACCATATGCGGATGGTCCAGCTTCAGGGCCAGATCCACCCGCGCCTTGACTTTGGTCAGATAGGCTCGCGAGCCGATCTGATCGGCGCGCAACACCCGCTCGTCGCGTCCGGCTTCCCGGGCGCCGGGCGCGGTCGGCAGAAAAACCTTGATGACCCGAAACTCGTCCGAGGCGCCCTCAGCCGCGTCCGCGGCCGACGTCACCATCCGCACCAGCCAGACGTTTCCCTCGCCGCTCAGGTCGCTCAACAAGCGGACCCGGTGCTTGGCCGGCCCGATCACCATTCCGGCATCCAGGGTGCCGGGACTGCCCTCCGCGCCCGATAGATCGACCTCCGAGTCGAGGAATCCCGCCGCTTCCAACGCCGGGGAAGACCGGCCGTCCGCGCCCGCCCCGATCATGTCCGGTGAGGGTTCCCGAGGACGCGCCAGCCCCGTCTCGACCGACCGACCGGCGGCGCGCGCTTCCGTAAGTGATTCAGGACGTGTTTCGCGATCCATAAACCTTGAATTTGCTGGATGGTTCCGAAGATGGGTTGGATAGAGCCGTGTGAAGTCGCATTATTGACTAGTCTAGCAGAAGGATGAACCACCACGCGCCGGGACGATCCCAGTGGACAGGTTCGATTGCGCCCGCGCTGGACCGAGCGTTCGCCGTCACGACCACCGCGATCCGACAAAAACCTATTTGCCATACCACCATGAATACCCTGGATGTTCCCGACTCGATGACGTCCCAACCCGATCGACCCCTGGAAATCGCCGTGCGCTCGCTACGCTCGCCCACCGGGCATGGACGCCAGGAAAATCAGGACAATTACCTCGTCATTGATGACCAGGGACGGGCTCGCCTGCTGTGGCGGGAACGGGAAACCGAACTGCGCCTGCCCGACTGGCCGCCCGGTCATCGGCGGCTGGCCGTGCTCGACGGCATGGGCGGCCACAGCCATGGCCGGGAGGCGGCCGAAAAAACCATCGAGGGCCTGCTCGACCTGCCGGCCGCCGTGGAGCTGGCTCCGATTTCCGACAGCCTGGACGCGCTGCATGGGCGGCTGCACCGGCAGTTCCAGGCGGCGGGGCTGGAAACCGGCTGTACCCTGATTCTGCTCGAAATCCCCCCCAGCGGCCCCGCCCTGCTGTTTCACGTCGGCGATTCGCGGGTCTATGCGGTTAATGCGCAGCAGGTTCGGTGCCTGACCGTGGACCACGTGCCCGCCACCCACATGGCGATGCTTGGACTGATGGATGGCGCGCAGTGGAATCAACGGGTTCACGTCCAGGCCAATTCCCAGATCAGCCAGGCTTTCGTGCTGGGCAGCACCCTCGGCGCTGCCCAGCTTTATGCCGAAGCCATCACCGAGAAACTGTTCGAACTGCACGAGGGCAATCTGCCGCTGTTCCTGCGCGGGCTGGGCGACCGCCGCGCCCTGGAGCTGGAACCGGGCTGGGTCTATCTGCTCGCCAGCGACGGACTCTGGCATCTGGCCAACCCGCAGGCGTTCATCCAGCGCTGGCCGGCGCTGCTGGGGCAGCCGGAACGTCCGCTCGAGGAACTGGCGGACGGGCTGCTGGCCGAACTGGCCGAGAACATTCGCCGGCAACGCAGTCAGCCGGACGACAACTGCACGATCATTCTCGCGCGCCGTCCCGGACGGGTCGAGGATCGACCGATGGAGGGCATTCCTTGAAAATTCGACACATCCTGCTGGCTCTGCTGGCCGTGCTGGCAATCGCCTTCATGCAGCCGCTGGTCACCTTCCTGGGCGGATTAACCCTGCTGCTGGGAGTCGGGACGCTGATCTTTCGGGATCTGACGCCGGTGGGTCAGGATGCGGTGGAGCGCCGGGTGCTAGGCTGGCTGCGCCGGGCGCGATCCGGATCCGCGGCCGCAGCCGGCTCGCCGCCGACCTCACCCCACCGGTTCCCGGCCGTACCGGTGGCATCGGACATGCCGGTCGAACGACCCCGACGTAGCCGGACTCGGACGGCGGCGCCCGCGGACTCGACCGGAGGCGGCGATGCCGCGCCGCCGATCCCTTAAATTCTCAAGCCACGGAAACCAGCGGGTGATAGCGCTGCCCGCCACATTTACCGTCCAACCGTCCGGGTGTGGAAACACCCACGCCGGACGTTGTGGCAACGCCCGGCGTGGGTGTGAAATCGGAAAGACGGAGGATCGGCTTCAGGCCTGGTCCCGGGCCCGCGTCTGGCGCAGGATGGCGTAAATTTCGTCCTTCAGGTGCAGGCGTTGTTTCTTCAGGGTCTCGGTATACTGGTCCGAAGGCGTCTCGATCTGGAGTTCGATGCGCTCTACCTCGTCGTTGACCGCATGGTATTCGTCGTACAGATGCGCGAACCTGGGGTCGGCGGCCTTCAGTTCGGCGATGCGGTCCCGGTACTCGGGAAACTCATGGAACAGATCGTGGCTCTCTCCAAGCATCGGGATGTCCCCCTATCAGGATTCTGTTGCGGACAGATGAATGTTATTTGATATTTCAGTATATCAAGCCTCCACCGCCATCGTCAGGCGGTTTCAGCAGCCCGACAACCGGGCCGGCGCCCGCCGGCCCGAGCCTTTGCAACCCGGCTCACCGAGTCCTGCTATAATTCGCAACTTCATGAATTAATTCGAGGAAAGGGCCTGATGAAACGTACATCCATCCTGGTGATCCTGTTGTGGCTGGGCGCGTTCCCGACGTTCGTTGGCGGTCTGAGCGGCTGCAACACGGTCAAAGGCGCCGGTCAGGACATCAAGTCCGCCGGCCAAGCCATCGAACGCAAGGCCGAACAGAAAAAGCATTATTGAACCCGGCCCAGTCACGAAGGACTGGGGCGGCTCCGGCGCGTTCCCGGACGCCGCTCCAGCCCGTCGCTCGCCGCTAATCCTCCTCGCGGCAGAAGCGGATGAGACCCAGGGTCGAGGCATCATGTCCGCCGGCGGGCCGGTCGCCTTTCAGTTCCGGCAAGATGGCGTTCGCCAGTTGTTTGCCGAGTTCCACGCCCCATTGATCGAAGGAATTGATGTTCCAGATCACGCCCTGGGTGAACACCTTGTGCTCGTATAGCGCCAGTAACGAACCCAGCACCTGCGGGGTCAGCCGGCGGTAGAACAGGCTGGTGCTGGGTCGGTTGCCGGGGAAGACCTTGTAGGGCAGCAACTTGTCCAGCGCTTCGCCGCTCAGGCCCTGTTGCTCCAGTTCGGCGCGGGCCTGGGCCTCGGTCTTGCCGACCATCAGGGCCTCGGCCTGGGCCAGGCAGTTGGCCAGCAGGATCGGGTGATGGTCGCCGATCGGGTTCGGGCTGTGCGCCGGGGCGAGGAAGTCCGCCGGAACCAGGTGGGTACCCTGATGCAGCAGTTGGTAAAAGGCGTGCTGGCCATTGTTGCCCAGGCCGCCCCAGAGAATCGGTCCGGTGTTGACCCGAACCGCCTGACCCTCCCGGTCGATGGACTTGCCGTTGCTCTCCATGTCCAGTTGTTGCAGGTAATCGGGCAGGGAGCGCAGATAGTCGTCGTAAACCAGCGTCACCTGGCTGTCCGCGCCGAAGAAGTCGATGTACCAGACCCCGAGCAGCCCCAGGATCACCGGCAGATTCTCCTCCAGCGGCGTGGTGCGGAAATGCTCGTCCATTTCGTGCGCGCCGTCCAACAGCTCGGTGAAATGCTCCATGCCGAGATAGACCACGATGGGCAGGCCGATGGCCGACCATAGCGAGTAGCGCCCGCCGACCCAGTCCCAGAACTCGAACATGTTGGCGGTGTCGATGCCGAACTTGCGCACGCCCTCGACGTTGGTGGACACGGCGACGAAGTGCTTGGCCACCGCCGCCTCGTCGCCCAGTTCCTTGATCAGCCAGGCCCGGGCGGTATGCGCGTTGGTCATGGTCTCCTGGGTGGTGAAAGTCTTGGAAGCGACGATGAACAAGGTGCTTTCCGGGTCGCACTCGGCCAGCACGTGGCTGATGTGAGCGCCGTCCACGTTGGAGACGAAATGCATCCGCAGGGTGGGATCGCCATAGGGCTCCAGCGCCTCGCAGACCATTTTCGGCCCCAGGTCGGAACCGCCGATGCCGATGTTGACCACGTCGCGGATGCGCTTGCCGGTCTGGCCACGCCACTTGCCGCGCCGGATCTGGTCGGCGAACTTGCGCATGTGCTCCAACACCGCGTTCACGCCCGGCACCACGTTCTCGCCGTTGACGAAGATCGGCCGGTCGCTCCGGTTGCGCAGCGCGACGTGCAGCACCGAACGGCGCTCGGTGTGGTTGATCATCTCGCCGCCGAAGGTCCGCTCGATCCAGGTCGGCAGGTGCGCCTGGCGAGCCAGTTCGATCAACAGGTCGAGGGTTTCCCCGGTGACGCGATGCTTGGAGAAATCCACCAGCAGATCGCCGAACCGCCGGGAGAGCCGGTCGAAACGCTCGGGATCGGCGGCGAACAGCTCGCGCAGGTGCAGGTCGGCGATGGCGGCATGATGGGCTTTCAGTTCTTGCCAGACCGGCAGGTCGCTGGGAACGGACATGGACAGCTTCCTTATGAGAGGGTTGAAGGTCTGTGGACCATGTTCACCGGGCTTTCGGCCAGCGTCACCACGCCGCCACCCGCGAACATGGCCCTAGCGCAACTATAGTTTCCGCCAAGGTGTCTGTCGAATATCCGCCGCTTGAAACCGTGCGCTTTCGTCAGTCCATCGTTGCCCTGCTCGAACCCAACGGAATCCCACCATGTCGACTTCCTCCAATAAACCGCTGCGCGACCGCGTCAAACTGCTCGGCCAACTGCTGGGCATCACCTTGCGCGACCGGGAAGGCCAGCCCGTGCTGGACGCCGTGGAAACCCTGCGCCAGGGTTTCACCGAACTGCGTCGCCAAACCGAACCCGCGCCAGAGACGCGCGAGCGGCTGATGCGCTTCATCGCCGCCCTCAACCCGGAGATGCTGAACCATGTGGTGCGGGCCTTCAGCGCCTACTTCAACCTGGCCAACATCGCCGAGGAAAATTTCCAGCACCTGTCACGCCGCGAGCAGGTCCAACAGGGTAAGCCGCTGTGGCGGGGTTCGTTCGACGAAACGCTGCGCACCCTGCGCGACGCCGACGTCGGCGTCGCGCAGTTGCAGACCTTGTTGGATCAGATCTGCTTCACGCCGGTGTTCACCGCTCACCCCACCGAAGCCAAACGCCGGGTGCTGCTGGGCGTGCAACGGCGGATTTTTCTAACCCACGGCAAGCTCGACGACCCGGCGCTCAACCTCTACCAGCGTGCCGAGGTGATTGAGGAACTGCGCAGCCAGATTCAAGTGCTCTGGAAAACCGACGAGGTGCGCGGCGACAAACCGCAGGTGCGCGACGAAATTAAAGCCGGGCTGTACTACTTCCGGGAATCCATTTTCCAAGCCCTGCCGATGCTTTACCGCAACCTGGAGCGGGCGCTGAGCACCGTTTACGGCGACGAGGGCGGCAAAACGGCGGTGCGGATTCCCTGTCTGTTGCGGTTCGGCTCCTGGATCGGCGGCGACCGCGACGGCAATCCGTTTGTCACCCCCGAGACCACCGCACTGGCCGTGCGCCTGCAAGCTCAGGAAGTCCTGCGTGAATACCTGCGACGGGTCGAGGAACTGAACCGGCGTCTGACCTTTTCCAGCTCGCTGGTTACCCCTTCGCCGGCATTTAGCGCCAGTCTGGCAGCCGACGCCGCGCGCATGACTGAGCTGTTCCGCGACGCGCCCCGGCAGTACGCCCAGGAACCGTACCGGCGCAAATTTTTCCTGATCTACCACCGGCTGCAACACAATCACGACCAGGCGCGGGCGCGCGCCGAAGGGCGTCCCAAAACCGTTCCGGTTCCGTTCTGGGGCTACGCCTCCGAACGGGAGTTTCTCGAAGACCTGTATCTGATCCGCGACTCGCTGATCGCCCACGACGACCGTGCGGTCGCCGACGGCGAACTGAAGGATCTGATCCGGCTGGCGGAAACGTTCGGCTTTTATCTGACCGCGCTCGACGTGCGGCAGGAATCGGGCCGGCATACGGCGGCGGTCGCGGAACTGTTCGCCATGGCGCCCAACCTGCCGGACTATGTCGCCCTGAGCGAGGACGAACGGCTGAGCGTACTCGACGCCCTGCTGGCCAAACCGGGCACACCGCTGATGTACTGCGATTCGTTCAGTCCCGCCACCCGGGAGACGTTAGAGGTATTCCAGGTCATGGCGCAAATCCGGGACGAGATCAGCCCACGCGCCTTCGACAACTACGTCATCTCCATGACCCACGAAGCCAGCCATGTTTTGGAAGTGCTGTTTCTGGCCAGCTTCGCCGGATTGGCCGGCCGTCGCGCCGATGGAAGCTGGCATTGCGAAATCCGCGTCGCGCCGTTGTTCGAAACTATCGCGGATCTGAACCGGGTTGAAATCCTGCTGACCCGATTGCTGGATCAACCAACCTATCGGGAACTGCTGACCGCCGCTGGCGGAGTGCAGGATGTGATGGTGGGCTATTCGGATTCCTGCAAGGACGGTGGCATCCTGGCCTCCAATTGGGGGCTGTACCAAGCCCAACGACAGGCGGTGGCGCTGACTGCGGCGCGCGGCTTTGGCTGCCGGCTGTTCCACGGTCGCGGCGGCACGGTGGGACGCGGCGGCGGGCCGGTCCACGACGCCATCCTGTCCCAGCCCTCGGGTACGGTGCGGGGTCAGATCAAGATCACCGAACAGGGCGAGGTGTTGTCGTTCAAGTACCAGAACCTGGAAACCGCCGTCTACGAACTGACGCTCGGCATCACCGGGCTGATCAAGGCCAGCCGTCATCTGATTCAAGAGGTTCCCGCCGATCCGCCGGAAGCGGCGGCGGTCATGGCCGAACTGGCCCACCACGGCGAAGCGGCCTATCGCGATCTCACCGAACAGACGCCTGGCTTCATGGATTATTTTTACGAAGCGACGCCGGTCACCGAGATCGCTCTGCTCAACATCGGCTCGCGGCCCTCGCACCGCGCCAAGGGGGATCGTTCCAAATACTCGGTGCGGGCGATTCCGTGGATGTTCGGCTGGGGCCAGTCGCGACACACCCTGCCCGGCTGGTACGGCATCGGCGGCGCGCTGGCGGCCTGGCGCGGCGACGATCCGGAGCGGCTGGCGACGCTGCAAAGGCTGTATCGGGACTGGCCGTTTTTCCACGCCCTGCTCGACAACAGCCAGATGTCGCTGAGCAAGGTGGATGCGGGCATCGCCCGCGAATACGCCCGGCTGTGCACGGATGCTGACACCGAAACCCGGATTTACGAGCGATTCCGGGCCGAATACGAACAGACCTGCCACGAGATTCTGGCGGTGGCGCAAATAGCGACGCTGCTGGAGGAAAACCCGACCCTGGCGCAATCGCTGGAGCGGCGCAATCCCTATCTGGACCCGCTCAATCACATTCAGATCACGGTTTTGCACCGCTACCGGCAGGCGCTTCGCGAACACGGCGCGGATTCGCCGGAGGCGGAAACGTGGCTACGACCGCTGCTGCGCTCGATCAACGCCCTGGCGGCGGGAATGCGGAATACCGGGTGAAGTCGAGCTTGCGCTGCAATGGTTACAGGCCCACCATTCAATCTTACTTTTTTCCTGACCGGAGGGCTCCATATCCACTGCTACCGTCACCCTCTCCACCAAGGGCCAAGTCGTCATTCCCAAGGACATCCGCGATGCGCTGCATTGGGAGGCCGGCACCGAACTCACCGTGACCGCTGCGGGCAACGGCGTCCTGCTGAAAACCAAACCCAAAAAGACCGGCAAGCGTCTCGAAGACTTGCGCGGTATGCTGAAGCATGACGGGCCACCCATTCCCATTGAGGAATTGTGCAAGCCAGTGGATTATAGCGCCGACTGGGAAGAGTCCGAGAAGCGCAGTCGATGAGCGTCGCTGGTGATGAGCGGGATGCGTAATTTTGACGGCAGCAGTGGCAACCCTTTTCCCCATAATGTGAATTACTCTGACGCTTATGCTGATTACAGATGAAATC
>CAVRCC010000016.1:0-96326 GCA_963719395.1 uncultured Gammaproteobacteria bacterium
GCACGTTCTTGATGGCGATCAGGCAACCCAGGCCGATGAACGCCCCCGGCGGCAGAATCGCCAGCAGGAAGCCGCGATAGTCGTCGATCAGATGCAGGGTCAGGTGCTTGCCGAACTCGCCGAACAGCAGCTCGGCCTGACCGAGCAGCGTTCCCTGCCCCAGAATTTCCCGAATCGCACCCAGCAACACCAGAGCCAGCAGGAACCCCAGTCCGGTAGCGATGCCATCCACCGCCGATTTAACTACCCCATTCTTGAACGCGAACGCCTCGGCCCGGCCGATCACGCAGCAGTTGGTCACGATCAGCGGAATGAAGATGCCCAGCACCGTGTAGAGTCCTGGCAAAAAGGCGTGCATCGCCAGCTCCACGGCGGTCACCGCGCAGGCGATCACCATGACAAAGACGGGAATCCGCACTTCCGGCCGCACCAGGGGACGGATCAGCGAGATGGCGACATTGCACATCAGCAACACCAGCGTGGTCGCCAAGCCCAGCCCCAGGCCGTTGACCACAGAATTCGAGGTCGCCAGCAGCGGGCACAGACCCAGCAAGGCCACCAAGCCGGTGTTCTGGGTCCACAGCCCATCCTTGAGGATTTTCCCGTAGCCCGTTTCGCTCATGACTTTTGCTCCTTCACGGCTGCCGCCGGGGCGAACAACCGCGCCTGATGGGTCTGGATGTACTCCAGGAACTTGCGGGTGGCCTTGACCACGGCGCGCGGGGTGATGGTCGCGCCAGTGAACTGATCGAACGCGCCGCCGTCCTTTTTGACCTTCCAGCGTTCCGGCGGGGGGTTGTCCAGCGACTTGCCGGCGAAGGCCAGAATCCACGGCGAGCGTTTTTCCTCGATACCGTCGCCCAGCCCCGGCGTTTCCTTGTGCGCCAGCACCCGCGCGCCGGCCAGCGTCCCGTCGGCGTAGACGCCGATCAGCAGTTGAATCGGCCCGCTGTAACCATCCGGCGCGACCGGCGTGGCGAACAGCGCCACCGGTTGGCCGTTCTTGCGCGCCCGATAGACGGTCACCGGCTGGTCGGTCCCCAACCACTCCGGCGCGGCCACTTCGATAGAGTCCTCGGTGATGCGGTTGTCGTAGCGATCCGCCGGCACCAACTGGTTCAGGCTGGTTTCCAGCGCCGCTCGCTGCGCCTCGGCGATGATGTCCTTGGTGCTGCTGTAGGTAACCACGACCAGACCGGTGCCGACCACGGCGAAGCCAGTCAGAATCAGGGCGGCGAGTCCCATGCTGCGCGCGATGGCGTTCATCCCCGCCGTTCTCCAAACACCCTCGGCTGGGTGTAAAGATCGATCATGGGCGCGGCGATGTTCATTAGCAGCACCGAAAACGCCACCCCGTCGGGATAGCCGCCGAAGCCGCGGATGATGTAGACCAGAATACCGATGCCCGCCCCATAAATCAGCCGGCCGCGCGGGGTGGCGCTGGCGGTCACCGGGTCGGTGGCGATGAAAAACGCGCCAAAAATCGCCGCGCCGCTCCACAGATGGAACCAGGGCGGCGCATACTTTTGGGGATCAATTAGATAGAACACCGTCGAGATCACCGCCAGCCCGCCCAGCATCCCGGCCGGAATCCGCCAGTCGGCGGCTCGCGTGTAAATCAGCCACAGCCCGCCGGCCAGAAAGCCCAGCACCGCCCATTCCCAGCCGTGGCCGGACACCAGACCGAACACCGGACTGTTGCGAATCTCGGCCACGCTCAGGCCCAGGCCCATCTGGGTGCGCAACACGTCCAGCGGGGTCGCGCCGGTCAGGGCGTCCGGGGCGAACCGGGCCGGCAGCACGCCGCCGAAAGTCGCTTGCAGCGTCTCCAACAGAGTCATGGCGTGCGGTTGGCCGAGACCATGCGGGATCAGCCAGGTGCTCATCTCGCGCGGAAACGAGATCAGCAGCACCACGTAACCCACCATCGCCGGATTGAACGGGTTATAGCCCAACCCGCCGTACAGATGCTTGGCGACCACGATGGCGGATAATACGCCGATAGTGGTCAGCCACCACGGCGCCAGCGGCGGCAGCGCCACCGCCAACAGCCAGGCCGTGACCACGGCGCTGAAATCCCCCAGATGCAGCGCCAGTGGCTTGCCACGCGCCGCCAGTATCGCCGTCTCGGCGACCAGCGCCACGGCGGTGGCGATGACCAGATTGATCAGGATGCCCCAGCCGAAGAACCAGACCAGCGCCGCGACGCCGGGCAGCATGGCGTACAGCACCCGGCGCATGACCTGACCGACGCTGGTATCGAGCAGGACGTGGGGTGAGGTCACGGTTCGGAAGCGCATCATCGTTTACCCCTCCCGCCCGGCGGTCTCGGCCCCAGTTTCCGGGTGCGCGGCGGCGCTTTCTGCCGCAACTTGGCTTCCCGCTCCTGCTTCTCGCGCTCCAACCGCTCCTGGCGGGCCTGATGCCGTTGCCGGGCCAGTTCGGCCTTCTCCTTCTCCTGGTCCCGCGCCCAGATTTCGTTCTTGGCGTAGCGGTAATACTGCACCAGCGGGATGTGGCTGGGACAGACGTAGCTGCAACAGCCGCACTCGATGCAACTGAACAAATGATGATCGCGCGCCTTGTCAAACTCCTTGGCGCGGGCGAACCAGTACAACTGCTGCGGCAGCAGATGGGCCGGGCAGGCGTCCACGCAGGCGCCGCAGCGAATGCAGGGCATGACCGGCTGCTCCGGCGTCAGTTGCTCGGCGCTGGCGGCGAGGATGCAGTTGGTCGCCTTGGTCACCGGCACATCGTCGCCGTGCAGGGCGAAGCCCATCATCGGCCCACCCATGATCAGCCGCTCGACTCCATCCCGATAGCCGCCGCACTGGGCGACCAGATCGGCGAAACGCGTACCCAGCAGGGCATCGATATTGCGCGGCCGATGGACATGGCCGGTGACGGTGACAATGCGGGAAATCACCGGCTCGCCGTGGGCGATGGCGCGCTGCACGGTATAGGCGGTGGCGACGTTGAAGCACTGCACGCCGATGTCGAGCGGCAAGCCCTGATCCGGCGTCTCCCGGCCGGTCAGCAGCAGGATGAGTTGCTTGACGCTGCCGCTGGGATAGCGGGTCGGCACCACCCGCACCGCATAACCCGTTCCGGCGCAGGCGGCGGTCATAGCCGCAATCGCTTCCGGCTTGTCCTCCTCGATGCCGATCAGCACCTCGCGTGGCGCCAAAAGATGCGCCATGATGTGGAGGCCAGCGACGATCTCCGCCGCCCGCTCGCGCATGGTCCGGTCGTCGCAGGTGATCCACGGCTCGCATTCGGCCCCGTTCAGGATCAGGGTGTCCACCCGCTCGCAATGGCCGGCCGGATTGAGTTTGACCGCGCTGGGAAACGCCGCCCCGCCCAGCCCGACCACTCCGGCGTTACGCAGCACGTTACGCAGCTCGCTGGAATGCAGCCGGCGGTAATCCACCGGCGTCCGCTCGATCCAGCGCTCCTCGCCATCAGTCTCGAGGGTCACGCACCAATCCGCCAGGCCGGAGGGATGCGGGACCGGTTGCAGGTCCACCGCCGCCACCACCCCGGAGGTCGGCGCATGGACGGCGGCGCTGATGTAGCCGTCGGCCTGGCCGATCATCTGGCCTTTCAACACCCGGTCGCCGGGCTGGATGACCGGTTTGGCGGCATTACCCATGTGCTGGCGCAGCGGCACGGTCAGCCGGCGCGGCAACGGGCCGGGTTCGATGGAGAGCGCGTTGGATTCGGTCTTATGGCGGACGGTCTTAAGGCCGCCATGGAACGGAAATAACTTGATCATGCGGCGGCCCGGGCGGCGACGCCGGGATAGGCCCACTTCCAAGTCGTGATGGTTTCAGCGATGGGCGTCATGTGGATGCAGTCCACGGGACACGGCGCCAGACACAGCTCGCAGCCGGTGCATTCCCGGGCAATGACGGTGTGCATGTGCTTGGCCGCGCCGAGAATGGCGTCCACCGGACAAGCCTGGATGCACAGCGTGCAGCCGATGCAGCTCTGCTCGTCGATGACCGCCACCATTTTCGGCTTCTCCGCGCCGTTGTCGGCGTCGAGCGGCTTGGGATCGCGGCCCAACAGATCGGCCAGGGCCGCGACGCCGTTCGCGCCGCCCGGCGGACACAGGTTGATGTCGGCCTCGCCGGCGGCGATGGCCTCGGCGTAGGGCCGGCAGCCGGCGTAACCGCATTGGCCGCACTGGGTCTGCGGCAGAACGGCGTCGATTTTCTCGACGATGGGGTCGCCCTCGACCTTGAACCGGATCGCGGCGAAACCCAGCAACAGGCCCGACGCGCCCGCCAGCGCGCCCAGCGCAAGAATGGCTACCACCATAAGCTTTAACCTCTGACCAGACCGGAAAATCCCATGAACGCCAGCGACATCAATCCGGCGGTCACCAGGGTGATGGCCGCACCGCGAAAATGCACCGGCACATCGGCTGCCACGATCCGCTCGCGCAGGGCCGCGAACAGCACCATCACCAGCGAAAATCCGACCGCCGCCCCGCAGCCGTACAGCGCGGACGCAATGAAATCGTGTCGTTCCTGCACATTCAGCAGCGCCGCCGCCAGCACCGCGCAGTTGGTGGTGATCAGCGGCAGATAAATGCCCAGGGCCTGATACAACAATGGGCTGGTTTTATGCACCACCATCTCGGTGAACTGCACCACCACGGCGATGACCAAGATGAAGGCGATGGTGCGCAGGTATTCCAGCCCCAGCGGGATCAGAAGGTAATGGTCGGTCAGATAGGCGCAGATGGACGACAGGGTCAACACGAAGGTAGTCGCCAGCCCCATGCCCATGGCGGTCTCCAGCTTGCGGGAAACCCCCATGAAGGGACACAACCCCAGAAATTTCACCAGAACATAGTTATTGACCAGAATGGTACTGAGCAGGATCAGGGCATATTCTTTCATGACACGCGACGTTCGGGCGGCACGGCTCGAACTTGAGATGAAGACCACAGCGAAGGGTTCCGGTTGCGGACGTTAATCGGAGAAAGCCGCAAGCGGTCAGGGAGATGGTAGTGTGGAGACACGATGCAGCGTGAAACAATGACCATTAGCAACCGCTAATTTATCAGATTGGACCGCGCCTGTGCCAGACAGCCTCGGCGCAAACATATAGCGTGGGATTATAACGGCGCGGCCTCGCCCAGCAGCAGGAATTCCATCAGCGCCTTCTGGGCGTGCAGGCGATTCTCGGCCTCGTCCCAGACCCGGCTTTGCGGCCCGTCGATGACCTCGGCGCTGACCTCCTCGCCCCGGTGCGCCGGCAGGCAATGCAGGAAAATCGCGTCGGGCTTGGCCTGGGCCATGACCTCGGCGGTGACCTGATAGCCGGCGAAATCCCGCGCCCGCCGCTGCTGTTGCTCTTCCTTGCCCATGCTCGACCAGACGTCGGTAGCGACCAGATCGGCGCCCCGGGCGGCGGCCAGCGGATCGCGCAGCAAGATCACCCGACCAGCGGCTTGCTTGAGCAGTTCTTCGTTCGGCTCGTAGCCCGGCGCAACGGCGATCCGCAACTGGAAATCGCACTGAACGGCGGCCTCCAGATAGCTGTTGCACATGTTGTTGCCGTCGCCGATCCAGGCCACGGCGCGACCGCGGATGTCGCCGCGATGCTCGATGAAGGTCTGAATGTCGGCTAGCAACTGGCAAGGATGGTTATAATCGGTCAGGCCGTTGATCACCGGCACTGTGGAATAGGCGGCGAAGCGTTCTACCTTGGCGTGTTCGAAGGTGCGAATCATCACCAGGTCCACCATGCTCGACAACACGCGGGCGGTGTCTTCGATCGGCTCGCCCCGGCCCAGTTGGGTATCGCGCGGCGACAGAAAGATGGCGTTGCCGCCGAGTTGGGCCATGCCGGCCTCGAAGGAAATCCGGGTGCGCGTGGACGCTTTTTCGAAGATCATGCCCAGCATTTTCTGCGGAAACGGCGCGTAGCGCTCCCCGCGCCGGCGCAGGGCTTTCAACTCACCGGCGCGCCGCAGCACATGCTGTAATTCCGCGGGCGTCAGATCGAACAGGCTGAGAAAATGGCGTGGTTTCATTAATATTAGTCCGCAAGCCGTTCGCTAAAACCAAAACGGCAGCATCGAACCGAGCTGCCGCGTAAAAAAGATTATAGGTTAATTTTTCCCGCGGGTCCGTACAAGCCGGGATTTTGCGCGCCCGGTCGGGACGTACCCGCCCCCACCTCGGAACTTCTCGCGATGCCAGTCAGTTTCTGCCCGCAATGCGGTCATCCACTCCACACCGCCGCCGTCCACGGCCAACCCCGACAGTGCTGCGCCGCCGCTGGCTGTGGTTACGTTCACTGGGACAATCCCGTGCCGGTAGTCGCCGCCATCGTCGAACTCGACGGGATGGTCATCCTGGCCCGCAACCAGGGCTGGCCGGAGAAGATGTACGGGCTGATCACCGGCTTTCTGGAAAAAGGGGAAACGCCGGACGCAGCCATCCGGCGCGAAGTACGGGAAGAATTAGGCCTGGACGCTATCGCCACCCATTTCATCGGCAACTACGCCTTTTTCGAGATGAACCAGTTGATTTTGGCCTATCACATCCCGGCGCGGGGTGAAATCACGCTTGGCGAAGAACTGGCCGAGTTCAAACGGGTGCCGGTCGAGCGGCTAAAGCCCTGGACCCTCGGCACCGGCCCGGCCGTCCGCGACTGGCTGGCGGCGCGGCGCGGCCAGCCATCGGAGATCATGGAAAGTCACGCCGCCGTCCGCGACTGGCTGGCCAACCAAAAGCCCAACTCCTGACCGGCTCGATGCCCATGTTCGCCTTCCTGCCTGCTCGCGCTCGTGGGGCACTGGCTTTCCTGCTGTTCGTCCTCAACACCGCGTTCTGGTGTACGCCCCTCTATCTGGTGCTCCTGCTCAAGCTGGCCATCCCCCGACCGGGCTGGCGCGAGTTCCACGCCCGCAGGCTGATACGAATCGCCGAGGCCTGGATCGACGGCAATAATCTCATCATCAACCTGACCCAGAACATCGAATGGGCCGTGACGGGTCTGGAGGACCTGCGGCGCGACGAGTGGTATCTGGTCGGTTCCAACCACCAGTCATGGGTCGACATCGTAGTGTTGCAGGGGGTTGATGCATTAATATTCTTTCAACATCAATCTGTTGGGCAACCACTATTCAAGTTGTTACTTTTTCGAGGTGAAAAGTCTTATCAAAACAATAATGACGGAGCACTAGCCAACATCCCCGTTTTTAGTTCGATCCAGTGCCATCGAACCGAATCTGACCAGAAGGAGCACCCCCTTGGAGTTCAAGGACTACTACCAGACCCTGGGCGTGGCCCGCGACGCCACAGCGGAGGACATCAAGAAAGCCTTCCGCAAGCTCGCGCGCAAATACCACCCGGATGTCTCGAAAGAGCCAGATGCCGAGGCGCGCATGCAGGCGGTCAACGAGGCCTACGCCGTACTCTCGGACCCGGAGAAGCGGGCCGCCTACGACCAACTCGGACAAAGCTATCAACCCGGCCAGGACTTCCGGCCGCCACCGGACTGGGATGCCGGCTTCGAGTTCTCGGGCCACGGCTTTTCCTCCGCCGAGGCATCCGACTTCAGCGACTTCTTCGCCGAACTGTTCGGCCGCGGGGGCGGCGCCCAGCGCACGGGTTTTCATGCCGGTGGTCTCCATGCCCACGGCGAGGATCACCACGCCAAGATCCTGCTGGAGTTGGAAGATGCCTTCCACGGCGCCACCCGCCAGATCAGCCTGCGGGCGCCGAAGCTGGACGCCCAGGGGCGGGTCGTGCTGGAGACCCGCACCCTCAACGTGCAGATTCCCAAGGGCGTGCGCGAGGGGCAAATGATCCGCCTGGCCGGGCAGGGCGCGCCGGGGCGGGGCGAGGGGCAGCCGGGCGACCTGTTGCTGGAAGTCCATTTCAAGCCGCACCCGCGCTATCGCGTGGAGGGCCGCGACCTGCATCTGACCGTGCCGGTGGCCCCCTGGGAGGCGGCGTTGGGCGCCGTGGTGGCGGTGGAACTGCCCGACGGCGCGCTCAAGGTGCGCATTCCCGAGGGCGCCCAGAGCGGCCGGCAACTGCGCGTGCGCGGCAAGGGCATCCCCGCCGATCCGCCTGGCGACCTGCTGCTGCACATCGAGGTCGTGCTGCCCCCGGCCGCCACCCCAAAGGCGCGGGAACTGTATGAAACCATGGCGCGGGAACTCGCCTTCGATCCGCGCGCCGAGAGGAGGGCATAAGCCATGCGCGAGAATGACATCCTGAGCGGCAGCCTGCTGGAAGAAACCTGGCTCACCTTGGAACAGGTGGCGGCGGCCTGCGCGGTGGAGCCAGAGTGGCTCGCCCGCCATCTCGACGAGGGACTTTTTCCCCAGGTCGCGAGCATTGCCGGCACCTGGCGTTTTTCCAGCGCCAACCTGGTGCGGGCGCGGCGTATGCGGCGGTTGGAGCGGGATTTCGATGCCGTGCCGGAACTGGCGGCCCTGGTGGCCGATGTGCTGGAGGAAATGGACGAGCTGCGGGTGCGCCTGCGACGGGTCGGGTTGGGTTAGCGCGCTACGCCCGCACCCGTTTGGCGCCGCCACATCCCCAGGAGATTCCCATGAGCGACGCGTTGCATCTCGTCTGTCCGCATTGCCACGCGGTCAATCGCGTACCGGCGGCGCGACTGGTCGAACAGCCCCGCTGCGGCCAGTGCCATCGCCCGCTGTTCGCCGCCCAGCCGGTGGAATTGAGCACCGCTGCCTTCGAGAAGCACCTCAACCGCAACGACATCCCGGTACTGGTGGATTTCTGGGCGCCCTGGTGCGGTCCCTGCCGGATGATGGCGCCGGCCTTCGAACAGGCGGCAGCGCAGTTGGAGCCGCGCGTGCGCTTGGCCAAGGTCAACACCGAGCAGGAGCAAGCGCTGGCCGCGCGGTTTGGCATTCGGAGCATCCCGACGCTGATCCTCTTTCGCGAGGGGCGCGAGGCGGCCCGGCAGGCTGGTGCGCTGGGCGCGGCGGACATCGTGCGCTGGATGCGGGCGCACGGCTGATTGCCTGAGCCCCCTGGACGATACTCGCCCATGCGTCATCCACCCGCGGCGCCGGCCCTATTAACGGGGTCGCGCCTGCCCAACCGCTGAGATCTTTTACTGCTGCCGCTGGTGTTTGGCGTCATCTTCCTGCTGGCTTGGGGCGGTCAGTCAAATGGCCGTACCCTACGAGTTCGGCGAACAACTCCCGATTTCGCTCGATCCCGCCCGGCTGCCGGAATACGCCCTGCGCACCACCCTGCGGATGGGCATCGCGCTGTTGGGTTCGCTGCTGTTTACCTTCGCCTACGCCAAGGCTGCGGTCGGCAGTCGGCGGGCGGAACAGATTCTGATTCCGCTGCTGGACATCCTGCAATCGGTGCCGATTCTGGGCTTTCTGTCGATCACCGTGCTCTGGTTCGTCCACCTGTTCCCCGGCAGCCTGCTGGGACCGGAATACGCGGCCATCTTCGCCATCTTCACCTCACAAGCCTGGAACATGGCGTTCAGCTTCTACTACTCGCTGCGGATGCTGCCCAAGGATTTGGGCCAGGTCGCCAACCTGTTCCAACCGTCGGCCTGGCAGCGGTTCTGGCGGCTGGAAGCGCCCTACGCCCTGCCGGGACTGGTCTGGAACACCATGATGTCCCTGAAGGTGCGCCGGGGTAGGACTGCTTGCCAACCTGCTTTTTCCTTACTAAACTGAAAAATGTAAGAACACAGGAGAAAGCAATGTCCGAAACTACATTGACCAGCAAGGGCCAGACCACGATTCCCAAGGAGATTCGGGACCAGCTTGGCCTGAAAGCTGGAGATCGGCTGACCTTTACCCTGCTGCCGGACGGCACGGTCATCCTGCGGGTCAAGAACCGGAGCCTTGCCAGTCTGGGCGGTTGTCTCCAGCGGAAGGGCCAACCAACGATTCCCATCGACCAGATGTCGCCCTGGCAGTGATCGGTATCGATACCAACGTCCTGGTGCGCTTTCTTACCCGCGACGACGAAAACCAGTACGAACTGGCCCGGAGCCTGATTCAATCCCGGCTCGACGCCGGCGAAGCCCTCTTGGTCAGCCTGTTAGTGGTCATGGAAACGGAGTGGGTTCTGCGCAGTCGCTACGGCTCGACCAAACCCCGGATCATCGAAGTGCTGACGGGGCTGCTGGAATCCCGGGAAACCGTTTTTGAGGACGAATCCTCCTTGGAGGAAGCCTTGTTCTCCTGGCGGGAAAGCAACGCCGATTTTGCCGACTGTCTGATCGTGGCGCGCGGCCGGCGGCTGGGATGCCGCAAGGTCGTCTCCTTTGACGCCAAGGCCGCGAGGTTGCCGGGTGGCGAGCGGCTGGAGGCGCCTTGATTTTCTACCCGCCAACATCAGATACGCTGTACGGGTTGTCGCAACGCCGTTGGAGGAATACGTTTATGCAAGCCATTCATGCGGTTTACGAAAATGGAATTTTTCGGCCGATTGATCCGGTCGATCTGCCGCCGCGCGCTCACTTTCGATCATCATTTCGAACAGGCAGGCTACGAAGCAATGTTGCGACGCGATCCGACCACATGAAGCTTGGCGGCCCCAGGTCAGGGGTTATCGCCTGACGCTCTAATCTGACCTACGTGCTGAAGAGATGAGGTTTCTCGCGGAGAATCCTGATGAGTATTGGAAAATGGTTGAAAGTTGGGATGCTACTGGCTGTCGCGATCGCCGGCGGTATCTTCGCATGGCTGCATTTTCAGCAACCCACGCTGCCGGATGCATTCCCCTCCGGGAATGGCCGCATCGAAGCCACCGAAGTCGATGTCGCCACCAAGTGGGCCGGACGAGTCAAGGAAGTGCTGGCCAACGAGGGCGATCTGATCGATGCCGGTCAGGTGGTGGCGCGGATGGATACGGCCACTCTGGAGGCGCAACTGCGCCAGGCCGAGGCCCAAGTCAAACAGGCGCGGGACGCCAAGGCCAGCGTCGCCGCCCTGGTCTCCCAGCGACAAAGCGAGCTGGCGTTCGCCGAACGGGATCTCGACCGTTCCTTGGAACTGACGACCAAGGGTTTCATTTCCAAGCAGGAAACCGATCTTAAACGCACCAAGCAGGAAACGGCCTCGGCGGCCGTGGTGGCGGCCAAAGCCCAATTGATCGAGGCGGAGTCGGCGATCCAGGCGGCCATCGCCGCCACCGATGGATTGAGAACCGAGATCGCGGATGGCACGCTCAAAGCGCCACGCCTCGGCCGGGTCCAGTATCGTCTGGCCGAACCCGGCGAAGTGCTGGCGGCCGGCGGTAAGGTGTTGACCCTGCTCGACCTGACCGATGTTTACCTGACCCTGTTTCTGCCCGAAACCGTGGCGGGCCGGGTGGCGCTCGGGGCCGAGGCCCGAATCGTGCTGGATGCCGTCCCGAATCTGGTGATTCCCGCCCGGGTCTCGTTTGTGGCCGCCAAGGCCCAGTTCACACCCAAGGCGGTGGAAACCCGGACCGAACGGGAAAAGCTGATGTTCCGGATCAAGGTGCAGATCCCCCCCGATTTGCTGCGCCAGCATTTATCGCAAGTCAAGACCGGCCTGCCGGGCGTCGCCTACGTCCGGCTGGATCCCAACGCACCGTGGCCGGCGGCGCTCCAGGTGAAACTGCCGCCATGACCGGCTCGCCCGGCGTGGTCGCGCAACTGGCCAACGTCTCGCACCGTTACGGCGCCACCGTGGCGGTGGATGCCGTCAGTCTGGAGCTTCCCGCCGGCGTCATGGTGGGCTTCATCGGCCCCGACGGAGTGGGCAAGTCCAGCGTGCTGGCGCTGATCGCCGGCGTCCGTCAAGTGCAGGCCGGCGCCGTGACCGTGCTGGGCGGCGACATGACCGACCGCAGCCATCGCACCGCCGTTTGCCCGCGGATCGCCTACATGCCGCAGGGGCTGGGGAAGAATCTCTATCCCACCCTTTCGGTTGCGGAAAACATGGATTTCTTTGGCCGGCTGTTCGGCCAGTCGCAGCGGGAGCGGACCGAGCGCATTCAGGAATTGCTCGACGCGACTGGCTTGGCTCCGTTTCCCGACCGCCCGGCGGGCAAGCTGTCCGGCGGCATGAAACAGAAGCTGGGGTTGTGCTGTTCGCTGATCCACGATCCCGATCTGCTGATTCTCGACGAACCCACCACCGGCGTGGACCCGCTGTCCCGGCGCCAGTTCTGGGAACTCATCGACGCGATCCGCCAGCGCCGGCCCGGCATGAGCGTGCTGGTCGCCACCGCCTACATGGAAGAAGCCGAACACTTCGGCGGGCTGGTGGCGATGGATGCGGGCAAAGTGCTGGCGGTGGGCAGCCCCGCCGAACTCAAGGCCAAGACCGGGACGGCCGGCCTGGAGCAAGCCTTTATCGCCCTGCTGCCCGAGGCC
The DNA here is from genome assembly GCA_963719395.1 of uncultured Gammaproteobacteria bacterium. Lineage (GTDB taxonomy): Bacteria > Pseudomonadota > Gammaproteobacteria > Competibacterales > Competibacteraceae > Contendibacter. The sequence continues at coordinate 12,385 of CAVRCC010000016.1, forward strand.
AAACGCCAAGGTCATCGCGCGCTGGTCATCCCGCCCCGACAGCATCGCGAAGGTCCGCCGGCTATCGAGGCCCAGGGACTGACCCGCCGTTTCGGCGACTTCACCGCCGTGGACCAGGTGAGTTTTCGCATCGAACAGGGCGAAATCTTCGGCTTTCTGGGTTCCAACGGCTGTGGCAAGACCACCACCATGAAGATGCTCACCGGATTGCTGCCCGCCTCGGCGGGCGAGGCCCGGCTGTTCGGTCGGATCGTGGACGCCAACGACCTCGCCACCCGCCAGCGGGTCGGTTATATGTCCCAGGCCTTTTCGCTCTACGGCGAGCTGACGGTGCGGCAAAACCTGTGGTTGCACGCCCAGTTGTTCCACCTGCCGCCAGCGGATATCCCGACCCGGTTGAGCGAACTGGCCGAGCGCTTCGGTCTGAATGAGGTCATGGACTCGCTCGCCGACGATTTACCGCTCGGCATCCGCCAGCGCTTGTCGCTGGCGGTGGCGGTGATCCACGAGCCGGAGATGTTGATTCTGGACGAACCGACGTCGGGCGTGGATCCGGTGGCCCGCGATGGATTCTGGGAATTGCTGGCCGACTTGTCCCGCAACCGGGGCGTCACCATCTTCATTTCCACCCATTTCATGAACGAGGCGGCGCGCTGCGACCGCATTTCGCTGATGCACGCCGGGCGGGTGCTGGCGCAGGGCGTGCCCGCCGACCTGGTGCGCGACCGGGGCGCCGCAACCCTGGAACAGACCTTCATCGCCTATCTGGAAGAGGCCGCCGCGCCCGCGCCCGAATCGGCATCGACGCCGCCCGCGCCGGCGCCGGCACCCGCACCCACTGCTCATCTCCCTCAGCCGAAGCGCCGCGCCTTCGATCTCGGCCGCTTGTGGGCCTATGCGCGCCGGGAAGCGATGGAGATCGGTCGCGATCCGATCCGCCTGGGTTTTGCCCTACTGGGACCGGTCCTGCTGATGATCGTGTTCGGCTACGGCATCTCCTTCGATGTCGAGAAGCTGCCCTATGCCGTGCTGGACCGCGACCAAACCCCGGAAAGTCGGACCTATCTGGAAAACTTTCAGGGTTCCCGTTACTTCGAGGAACGGCCACCCCTACGCGATGCGGCGGAACTGGAGCAACGTCTGCGCAGCGGCGAATTGAAAGTGGCCATCGCCCTGCCGCCAGCGTTTGGTAAGGATCTCAAGCGCGGCGCCCGTCCGCAGGTGGGCATTTGGCTGGACGGGGCCATGCCGTTCCGGGCCGAGACCAGCCGTGGCTACGTCGAGGGCATCCATCTCCAGTATCTGGCCGATCTGGCCCAGCGCGCTGGCCAGGACACGACGTTGCTGCCCGCCGGCATCGAAACCCGGTTCCGCTACAACCAGGCTTTCCAGAGCGTGTTCGCCATGGTGCCCGGCGTCGTCATGCTGCTCCTGGTGCTGATCCCGGCCATGCTGACGGCGGTGGGAGTGGTGCGGGAGAAGGAGCTGGGGTCGATCACCAACCTCTACGCCACCCCGGTGACCCGGCTGGAATTTCTGCTCGGCAAGCAACTGCCCTATATCGCCATTGCCTTCGTCAATTTCCTCAGCCTGCTGGCGCTGGCGCTCCTGCTGTTTCGGGTGCCGGTCAAGGGCAGCTTTCCGGCGCTGGCGGTAGGCGCTCTGCTGTACGTCGTGGCGACCACCGGGTTCGGCCTGCTGGTGTCCACCTTCGTGCGGACGCAGGTAGCCGCCCTGTTCGCCACGGCGGTGATCGTGATCATCCCGGCGGTCAACTTCTCCGGCTTGCTCAAACCCGTCTCCTCCTTGGCGGGGAGCGCCAAGGCGATGGGCTACAGTTTTCCCAGCGTCTATTTTCAGCAGATCAGCGTCGGTACCTTCGCCAAGGCGCTGGGATTCGCCGATCTGGCCGTCAACTATCTGGCGCTGGCGGCTTTTTTCGGGGTGTTTCTCGGCCTGAGCCTGGCGCTGCTCAAAACCCAGGAGCGCTGATCATGGGCAAATCCCTGGCCAACATCTACCGGCTGGGCGTCAAGGAACTGCTCAGCTTGCGCTCCGACCGGGTGATGGTGTTGTTGATCGTCTACGTCTTCACCCTCGCTATTTATTCCGTCGCCACCGGCGCGTCCACGGAAGTGGCCAACGCCGCTGTCGCCCTCATCGATGAAGACCGCTCCCCGCTGTCCCAGCGGATCCAGGACGCGCTGCTGCAACCCTACTTCCAGCCCCCCGTTCAACTGGCGGTGGCGGATCTCGATGCGGCCATGGACACGGGGCGGTATACCTTCGTGCTCGATATTCCGCCCAACTTCCAGGCCGATGTACGCGCGGGCCGACAACCCGCCATCCAGATCAACGTGGATGCCACCGCCATGAGCCAGGCGGGCATGGGCGCCAGCTATCTGCAACACATCATCGCCCAGGAAATCCTGGCGTTCGCCCAGGGGCGGGAAGGCGAGGCCCAGTTGCCGGTCGATCTCATCGTCCGGGCGCAGTTCAATCCCAATTTGAAATCGAGCTGGTTTTTGGCGGTGATGCAGCTCATCAACAACATCACCCTGCTGGCGATCATCCTCACCGGCGCCGCGCTGATCCGCGAACGCGAGCACGGCACCATCGAGCATCTGCTGGTCATGCCACTGCGGCCCGCCGAGATCATGCTGGCCAAGATCTGGGCCAACGGTCTGGTAATCGTGGTTGCGGCCGTGTTGTCGCTGTACGGGGTGGTGCAGGGTTGGCTGCAAGTCCCAATTGCGGGTTCCATCCCGCTGTTCGTGGCGGGGACGGTGATCTACCTGTTTTCGGTGACGGCGCTCGGGATCTTCCTGGCCACGCTCACCCGTTCCATGCCCCAGTTCGGACTGTTGGCCATTCCGGTGTTCATGGTGATGAACCTGCTCTCGGGCGGCACGACTCCGCTGGACAGCATGCCGGAACTGTTGCAGACGATCATGCAGCTTGCGCCGTCCACCCATTTTGTCAGCTTCGCTCAGGCGATTTTGTACCGGGGCGCCGGCTTTGCCGTGGTGTGGCCGAATTTCGCGGCCGTCGCTGCCAGCGGCGCGGTATTTTTCGTCATCGCCCTGCTGCGGTTCCGCCGGATGGTGACGCTGATGCAGAGTTGACTTTATGGATCCCGCGTTGGGCATCATGCCGTGCGGCAGAGCCGGCTTGCTGAAGTTCGGCTTGGCGGGTCTCCCGGGGTAAGACACGAAACGGTCCTCGCATAGGCACCGGATTTATAAAGTCAGGACTTTCGCTCAGGCAGGCTGGTAGGCGGGAATACGTGGGTTTCGTAGCTCATTACGCAGGGCGTAACCAGTCGAGCGCTCAGACTTGGGAATCAACAGGTTACGAAGGCCAAAAAACGCTAAATTCCGGGTAGCAAAACGCCCACTGTGTTATCTTTCAACAAGTTAGTGGCGCGCTCAACTGGTTACGCCCCATTACGCAGATAATCGCTCCATAAGTTATGCTTCACTTGGTACAGCGTTTTCCCAAGCTTTTTTGCCACGACCTTGAGTGAAAACCAAGCGTGATAGCAACAGGCAAAATGATTGCGTTGTGCACGTTTTTTACGGCATTGACACCGTTCAATTCCCGTGAGTTGTTTCAATTCTCGATGCAGTTATTCTATAAACCAACGCACCTTGTTCTCGTTTTGAACAACCTGCGTGTCGATAGAACCTGGGGCGCGATTCGTGATCACCCATTCAATGTCGCCGTTCGTGGCGACCACCTTGAAAAGCTGCACTTTAAACGGGACTTCCTTGAGTTTGACGGTGATACCATACTGGAGTTGTTCGGGAGTCCATTCGATTTGTTGCAAATGAATGTAGTCTTGCTCTTTGCTGAGACTGACCAGACGATTCTCTTTCAAGGTCGTCACAAAGAATTTGTCAAGCCGATGAATGAACTTGAGATTTTCCGAGGCGGCATACCAGCTGTCGAACAGAATCGTTTGGGCTCTCTGGTATTTCAAGGGGTTGTAAAGTATAATACTATCAATTAGTTGCTAACATCAAGTGAGCATTCCATGATGGATAAGTCATTAGACGATTTGAAGAGCACTTTTAATGTGCTTTTGGCTCTTCCTAATATTGAAGTCGATGAGGTGGAAAGGGATCGAGAAGGAAATTATCGGGTCACGATCCATAGTACAGAGCGCGGAACGCGTTGTCATCAGTGCGATAATTTTATTGATCATTTTTATGGACATGGTGAGTTCATTACGCTGAGACATTTACCGCTGTTCGGTCGGCAGGTCGAACTGCGTCTTCGTCCACCCCGGTATCAATGTCAACGCTGTCAAGGGCAGCCGACGACCACGCAAAGGGCGACGTGGTATGATGCTCGAAGTCGCTGTACGAAAGCGTTCGAGCACCATATATTGCTAGCTTGTGTGAATAGTACTGTGTGGGATGTGAGCATTAAAGAGGGAATCAGCTACGAAATAGTGCGTGGAATTATTGATCGCCATATTGCGAAGGAAGTGGATTGGCAGGCGATTAAAAATCTTAAAATTATTGGGATTGATGAAATCTCTTTAAAAAAAGGACACCAAGATTTTGTGACGATTGTGACGGGTCGTATGGATGACGAAACGGTGGTTCTGGGGATGTTGGCCGATCGGAAGAAAGAGACCGTCAAGGAATTTTTCATGAGTATTCCCAAGAGGTTACGCAAACAAGTCCGTTTTGTTTGCTCGGATCTGTACGTCGGTTTTATCAATGCCGCGAAGGAGGTTTTTGGGAAAAAGGTCCGGATCGTCGCCGATCGATTTCATGTTGCCAAGTTATACGGAAAGGGCTTGGATGAGTTACGCAAAAAAGAACTGGCACGCCTGCGGAAGACCTTACCGAAGGAGCAATATAAAGAGTTAGAAGGGGTGATGTGGATTTTGCGTAAAAGGCCGGATGATTTAACCGCAAAAGACCAAGAAACGTTGGACCGGTTATTCGAGTATTCACCGCTTTTACAACGAGCTTATCAGTTGAAAAACGAGTTAACGGCTCTGTTGGATAGTGACCTAGATCGCCGGCGCGGAAAGCAGAGGATCACGGGATGGATGAATCGAGTTAAAAAGAGTTCGGTTCGTTGCTTTGATCCTTTCTTAAAGACGTTGGAAACTTATAAAAATGAAGTGGTCAATTATTTTCTAGATCGACTGACGAGTGGATTTGTCGAGGGGCTTAACAACAAGATCAAAGTCATCAAGCGCCGGTGCTATGGTTTGAAAAATATTGGGCATCTTTTCCAACATCTTTATCTGGACCTTTGTGGATATGCTTTGTATGCCCATCAAAAATCATAGAGTTACCGAAATTTACTCCGAATTTATTGAGGCGTAAAAAGTGACTCATGATCGACAAAATTTTGTTTTTAAAAAGAATTTATACCCCGGCAATTCCCAAAGAGCCATAGCTTTTATCCTGAACGCTGTCATCTGCAACGAGGTAAGCTTCGCTGCTATTATTAATCAAGGGTTCAGCCAATTCCCATACGGTATGCGACGTATGTTTTTCACGCCGCAAATAATCATTAATCGCATCATGACTGATATCGTCCAAATGATCAGCCAGATTAGTACAAGTATAGTTGATCGGAGTACTGATCACATACTCGACATAGCGTTGTTTAGTGATTTTCATTCGGTTATTATATCAGATAATTGGGTTTATACAACTCCAAGCGAAAGTCCTGACGGTATGCGACGTATGTTTTTCACGCCGCAAATAATCATTAATCGCATCATGACTGATATCGTCCAAATGATCAGCCAGATTAGTACAAGTATAGTTGATCGGAGTACTGATCACATACTCGACATAGCGTTGTTTAGTGATTTTCATTCGGTTATTATATCAGATAATTGGGTTTATACAACTCCAAGCGAAAGTCCTGATCAAGCTGCCGACGCCGAAGCCGCCAGACGGCAGCGAGCCGAAGACGCCCCCGCCATACATCAAGCCGCCGACGCCGAGGCCGCCAAGCATACATGAACCTCAGGAGGGCCCAATACATATACCACCAGTACATATACCACCAGTACATATACCACCAGTCCCTTAGCCTTTTAACCATTTAATCAACTAAATTCTTTTAAGTTAATCAATATGGGAGAGAATCTGATGAACACCAAACGGGCGTAACCAGTCGAGCGCGCCCCCCGCTCAGGCGACCAGGCGAAGATGAGCGGATTTGGGTTTGATGGGGATGTTCGCGTAGAGGCGCGCGGTTTCGCTTTGGATGTGATGATTCATGAACGGCTCCCACTCGTCGTTGAGGGCCACGCAGCGAAGGTTCAACAGGGCTTGGGCGCCGGGGAGAGTCCAGTGCATCCCGGCCCGCTCCATCCGGTCCTTAACGACGTGGCGGCAGGCCCCTTCGATCGCGCCGGAGGCGATGGGGTCGCCGGCGGCGAGGTACCGATCGTAGTGGATGCGGTCGCGGTGGCGGTCGAAATAACCGTGAATCTCCGCCAGCCGGCTACGGGTGGCGGCGGGCAGCTCGCTCTGCTCGGCGAGGTGTTGCAGCCAGCAGATCACCCCGGTCCCCATCCCGCTCAACAGCCCCAGGGTCAGCACTTTCATCCACTTCAGGGCCAGGTCGCTGCCGGGATCGTGAAACAGATGCACCGCTTCCCAGAGGTAACCGGTGGCATGCAGCAGGTCGAGGATTTCCACGCGCGGTGCGTCGCCCAGGGTCGCGGCGGCGGCGTCCCACAGGGAGGTTTGGCCATCCATCAACAAGACCCAGGAGTGGTGGTGGTCGGGGTCGCGGCGGCGAGCTTCGGCTTGCAACCAGGGGAAGACCACCTCGACCGGGCGCGGCGGGGCCAGGGCCTCGGCCACGGCGGCGGCCACCGGCAGCACCGCGCACACCCGCTTCTCGTGGGGGACGGGCCGGCGGGGTCCGGTCCGATCTACCGGCGCCGGGGCGGCGGGATCCCGAAACAGCGCTTCGACCACCGCCAGTGGGGTCCGCACGTGGGGCTCGATCTGATACGCCGCGCCCAGCACGGCCATTTTCTTGCGGTCGGGCTTCGGTCCCCGGGCGTGGTCGTGGGCGGCGATGGCCGGCGCATCGGCCGGCTTGCGCAACGGGACGCCCTTACCGTCGGCGCTCAACACCACGATCTGCTGGCCCGTCGCCGGCGCCGGCGCCGGCCGAGCGGCTTCATAGCCCGCCACCGCCCCGGCCAGGGTCTGCGTCATCGTCTCCAGGGCTACCCACTTAAGGCGGGACAGTTTAAGTCTTTCACTCCGAGAATGATCAAGCCCAAGGAGCGATGATATGGTAGCGATTTACTGACAGACCGGTGGACGGGATGAACCTACGAGGGCGCTGCCAACAAATTCTCACGGTCCTGCGCGAACGAGGCCCGCAATCGATCAGGAAGCTGGCTCAGGCGACGGGACTACCGAAGAGTAGTGTGGATCGGCATTGTAAAGGGCTGCGCGAGCGCGCCCGGCAGGTGCCGGAAGCGGAGCTGTGGGAACACGAGCAGGGCGCGCAGTGGCTGCGGGTCTTGGTGTTGGCCGTGCTATTTGTCTTTGGCCTGAAAGGCGGGGTAGGCGTTGAGCGGATTTCCGAGTTTTTTCATCGGATCCGGCTTGAGCGTTACCTGGCGGTCTCGCCGAGTGCCTTGAGGGCGTTACGCACGCAGATGGAAGCCGTCATCTTGGCCTACCCAGCGGAACAGGAACAGCGGTTCGGTCAAGCGGGGCGTCGGCTGGAGATTATTGCCGGCGCCGACGAGACCTTTTTCGATCAAGTGGTGGTGTTGGTGATGATGGATTTAGTGTCGGGTTACCTGGTGCTGGAAGAGGCGGCCGATAATAGAACCTATGACACCTGGCAGGAACGGGTTCAGGCCGCCGTGACGCGGGTGGGCTTGGAACTCCGGTATATCGTCAGCGATCGGGCCAAAGCCTTGATCAAGCTGGCGCTGAAAGGCTTGGGATGCCCCAGCGTGCCGGATTTATTTCATGCCTTGCGGGATCTCGCGAAAGTGATGGGGGTGAGCCTGGGGTTAAAACTGGCGCAGGTCGAAGAGAAACTGACCCACGCCCGGCAGCAGCTCGGCGTGTTGGAGGCCAAGGGGCACGACACGCACGTCCAACGGCGGTGGCTCGCCCACCTCAGCGCGCAAGCCGAGGTCCTGCGGGCCGACCAGGCGACCTATCAAAGTACGCTGCACCAGGCCTCGCAAGCCGTGCATCCCTTCACCCTGGCCGAGAGCGCGGCGCAGAGTTCGGCCCAGGTCGAGAGCCAACTGCACCAAGCCGTGGCGACCCTCAACACCCTCCGTGCCTCTCATACAGCGCGCGACCATCCAGCGGCGGTCGCCAAATTCCAGCGCCAAATTCCCGGGATCGCCGCCCTGGTCGATGCCTGGTGGCTCGGGGTCGAACACCAGATCGCCCCGCTGGCGCTCGACGAACCGACTCAAAGGTGGTTACAGCAGCAGCTGCTGCCCGTCGTCTACTGGCAGACCCAGGTGGAGAAAACCAAAACCCCGGCCCTGAAAGCAGCCTATCAGCAGGCGTTCCGCCAGGCTCAGGCCGCGCTCCTGCAGCACCCCCTCACCGCGACGGTGACGCCGTCCGCGTTCGAAACCTACCACGCCTGGGCCCGCGACCTCGCGGGGCAATTCCAGCGCGCCTCCTCGGCCGTCGAGGGCCGCAATGGCTATCTGTCGCAACTCCATCATTGCGCCAGAGGGATACCGACCCAACGCCTGAAGGTGATGACCGTGATTCACAACTTCGACCTCAAACGCGCCGATGGGACCACCGCCGCCGAACGCCTGTTTAGAACGTCCTTCCCGGACTTGTTTGACTGGATGGTGGCGCGGATGGCCCCCTTGCCCGTGCCCCGAAAGTCAAGAACACCGGCAAAATTTAACCCATTGAAATTACTCACTGTCCCGGCTTAAGTGGATACCCGTCTCCAGGCTCGCAACCGACTGTTTCAGACCCAGAATCCGTGCCAACACCGCATCGACTTGGGCGTAGGGATTCTCTACCACCAAGGCCTGATTCCAGTCCCGCAGCACATACGAGCATCGGCCTTCCGGCAGCCCCAGCCGCGCATCCAACGGCACCGCCTCGATGCACTGGCCTTCTCGCGTCCCGTACACCACCCGGTCCAGGGCAAAATCCCCGAAGATCGACCGATACGGCCGGCCATGCGGTTCGGGCAAGCGCTTCACCACCCGCCCGTCGGCCAGTTGCAACGTCTCGCCACAGTCTCCATCACCGGCCAGGGCGAAATAGGTCGCTTGCAGGTCATGGCCCAATTGCAGCAGGGATTGCCACAAACCGCGTTCCAGTTCGTGCGCCGGCAAACCGTCCCGCGCGGCGTCGGACACGAATCCCGTCAGCTGCGCGACGCGCGCCGCCACATCCAACAGCTTGCCTTCCACGGGCAACGGCCACATCATCGTCATCGGTGGGTTCCTCGGGTGATGGTGTTTTCGATGACCTCAATCTACCCGTGTCCGGCCCCACCGGGCAAGGAGCCCACCACCCTTTCCACCCCGGCCTACCCCACCGACCGGTTACCCCGCGCTCGACTGGTTACGCCCACACCAAACTATCACTGGCTATCTTGTTAGCCTCTGTGAGTGCTATCACCTACGCGCAGGAAGAAAAGACCAGTATGCCTGCCTCGGCGTCGATAGCAGAAGAAAATGTCAGTATGCCTGGTTCTGATTTCAATATGTATCTCGGCGTAAAACTTTGGGCTAACCAATGGCAGACTTGGGGTAGTAGTAGTAGTAGTAGTAACGGGGAGGTAGTAACCAGCAGAACCGCCAAGGATATCGAATTAACTCCCATCTTGTATTTGGGTTTGAAATATCAAGACTTTTTTGCCACCGCGACCTACTTCACTGAGACCGATTACCAATTCCGTGGTATAGGGGATGCGAACCGAAAGGAATGGGATATTAGTGGGGGTTATTATATAACTCCCAGAGATATAGCTCCAAAAGTGGGTCTTACGCTAGGAGAGTTGTCCATAAATAATTTTACCATTTTAAATCAATGTGTTATGATAAACGTTGATTTTATGTTTCTCTCTAATTCAATAACTTAGAATCGAAAACTTTTGGCATCAAGCGTTATCGGCGCTGATTTTGGAGAAAAACACTGATGACTCCACCTTCCATAAATGTTTCAGAAGTCTTGAACGATGATCGCCAATTAAGATCTTTAATTGGTCTAGGTCGTGAGGAGTTCGAAAAACTTTTGAACGAGTTTACCTCTTGTCTGAAAGAAGATCAGCGTAAAAATTGTACAAGGAAAGCCCAAAAAACATCGCCAAAGAAAAAAAGGAGGCGGACGTAAATCGACGCTCGGTTCACCAGAAAATCAGTTACTTTTTATCTTGTTCTATCTCAAAAATTATCCGACTTATGATGTGCTAGCTTTTACTTTTAACCTCAGTCGTGGGTGCGCGTTTGAGTCCGTCCAGCGGCTCTTGCCCATCTTAAAACAAACGCAAATAAATTTGAAAGTTTTACCCATTGTACAGGACAAAATCGGCTAACCCAATGAATTAAATGTTAAATCTTTACCCGGCAGCGTACTCATTAGCGGTGGAGAAAAGCGATTTTGAGGGCTCCATCCCACCCGTTTAAAGAGCGACTCCAGCGCCTGATGAAAAGCGTATTGCCGGGTAGATTCTTGGTGGTGGAATAAACAGCCTCTTAAGTAATCTAATCCACACCGAAAAAGACTTTGGGCAGGACGACCATGTTTTTTGATCTTGATCGGCTTAACTTCATGGCGCCATTCACCAATAATGTGCGCCCAACTAAATGCAATAGCGAGAAAAACCATCAACTTTTCAAGTCGCTGAGGGTCGGTCATATGCGTGGATTCCAGATCGAAACCCCGGGTTTTCAAACAAATGAAAAGCGTTTCGATGGGCCAGCGTTCCTTATAATTTTCCAAAGCAGTTTCCGGTTGTTCTTGCGTAGCGATAATGACAAATTCACCGTCGGGCATCTTCAGGCCAATGACATAAAGAGAGTGCCCCCATACCGTTCGTTGACCCGATAAAATGAGCGCGCTGCCGCGTGGCAGGCCTCGAAAGAGATTTTCCGCAGGGACGGGGACGCCTCGGGAATTAGAGACTTGCGTGTTTTTCTTGATGCGTATGACGAATTTAATATTATTTTCAATAAGATATCCAAACCATTTGATCCCGACGAACTCACGATCTGCAAACAAGCAGGCGATCGTTTGAGCGCCAAAGATCGTTAGAAATCGGGTGATTATTTCGATTCTTTCTTGAGTATTTGAGTTGCCTTTCTTATCTAAAGCGACCCATAATATAGGAAAAGCGGATCCGCGATAGACGATTCCCAAAACGAGGTAATTGATATTAGCGTCACCGCATTTCCAATTGGTTCTATCGAGCGTCAATTTGAACTGAAGTAAAGGAATGAGACCGGCAATGAACCGAGCGACCTGATTCAGGTCCAGAGAAAATTGACCAAAAAGCCGTTGAAGGCGTTTGTAATTAGAGGAGGGTTGTGCATTTCCAGGAAAAGTGGTGGCGATCTTTGCGAGATTGACGGTTCCCATCTGGATTATTCCGATGATCAAATAGATAATGCAATAGATACGAGCTCGGTTCCAGTGAAAATGATGATGAAGCATTTCTGCAAGGTGTCGGGTATTAAAAAGGGGGGGATTCACGGAATTAACCTCGCCTGTTTGGAAATTAATGTTATTAATCAATGAATTATGATAACACAAACCTTCTGATCCGGCTACTCTCAAAATAGTTGCAATTTTTTATCCTAATTTTCAGTAAGTTATTTTTGTCCTGTACAATGAGTTTTACCCAAACGCACGACGGACGATCCCCAAGAACTCTTGCAACTTGTTGAAAGTGTTGATCATGTTTTGATCGATGCCACGGAAAGACCCATCCAACGTCCCCAAAAACCCGCCCGACAAAAAAAGCATTTCAGTGGAAAAAAAGGCTTTCATACCGTCAAGAACACGACGGTCTCGGATACGGATAAACGCATCTTGATTCTGGGTGAAACCGTCCCGGGAAGTCAGCATGATTACTCTTTATTTAAACAAGAGTTCGACCCGAAAATCGATTGGTTCGGCTCGACCGAAGCCTCGACTGATCTGGGCTATCAAGGCATCAAGACCGATTATTTATCGCCCGAAAACATTCATATTCCTCATAAAAAACCCCGCAAGTCGAAAAAGAATCCCGATCCGCAGTTAACGCGTCAGCAAAAGCGCGACAATCGTCGGATCGGACGGGTTCGTGTCCTCGTGGAACATGCGATCGGCGGCATGAAGGTTTTTCGGGTATTAACCCTTCGGCTGAGAAACCATCTGAAGCATTTAGCCGATGACTTTATTTTTGCGACTGCTGGCCTCTGGAACCTCAAAAATTCATTTGTTGTTCAATAGGTTGGCGGGCTTTATTGATGAACAACTCTAGGATATAAAAACATCGAGCAGGATTATCAACGCTTTGGTGAGTTTGAAATTTCAGGACCTATTGTAGGTATCGTAGGCAATGCCCCCATAGCTTATGGATTTGGCCTCTATGGTAACTTTGTTTATGGCTGGATGAATACGGATTTTCCCGGTGAGAAAGATGAAAACGCTTCCTATTCTCTAGCTGAATTCGGTTTTTCCTACACTTATGCTCCTAAAGATAAATCAATCGGCCCTCTTGCTGCAGTAACGGCAACTTTAGGTTATCGATATCAGTCTGTCGAAACCGATGATGTCATCGGCACTGGTGAAGAGGGAACCGATACTACGAAAGGACTTGTACTTGGTGTAAATTTAGTTTTTTAGAACAGTAATAAACGGCCACAGTAAACGCTGCGCCCGATTTCAATTCCAACAACAGGATGGATGAAGTCATTTTCATCCATCCTTGACCGTATCTTCAGCACCAACCGCAGCGCCTGCCGTTTGACCTGCTCCTGGTCAGGACGCTGATGCAGAGTTGAGGTTCGTCAAAGCCTTGCCGCCGATGGCATCCGTGGGGCACTGGTTCAGTACAATTTTCGCGATAACTGTTTGAATATAATAAGCTATTTAGGGTTATCCACAGGCTCTTGTGGAGCCGGCCGGGCCTAAGTCCGGCTACGAAGCCAATCGATTGATCTTAAATGACTTTAAGCCGGCTTTTAGCCAGCTTGGCAGGCTGAATCCCGCCCAGAAGAGCCAACTCCATAACAACCCGTTAAGAAATTTTAATTTAATGATCAAAAGGTTGGAGAATAATCAGACTGAACCAGTACCATTTGTAGCGACCACGGTCAATTCTGCGCGATGCCCTTGAGAATTTCGGCGTACTTGTCGGCGTCGGTGGTGCGCAGCAGGCGCCGGATCGTCTCGGTCAACTCGCCGACATGACTATCCTGAATCGCGCGCTTGACCTCCAACAGGTTGCTGGGGTGCATGCTGAACTCGGTCAGGCCCAGCCCCAGCAGCAGCCGGGTGTAGCGCGAATCGCCGGCCATTTCCCCGCACAGACTGACCGGAATACCGGCCCGACGCCCAGCGCGCAGGGTATTGCGGATCAGTATCAGCACCGCCGGATTCAACGGATCGAACAGATAGTTCACCTCGTCGTCCACCCGGTCGATCGCCAGGGTGTACTGAATCAGATCGTTGGTGCCGATGGACAGGAAATCCATGTAGCGGGCGAACTGGTCCGCGCACACCGCCGCCGCCGGAATCTCGATCATCCCGCCGACCGGCAGCCGCTCGTCGAACGCCAGGCCACGGTCGCGCAACTCCTGCTTGGTCTCCGCCACCAGCCGCAGCACCTGGAACACTTCATGGATAGAGCAGAGCATCGGGATCATCATCCGCACCGGCCCATGGGCCGAGGCCCGCAGAATCGCCCGCAACTGCGGACGAAACATGGCCAAATCCTTCAGGCACATCCGGATCGCCCGCAGGCCCAGCGCCGGATTGGTGCAAACCGGCCCGCTGCGCCCGCCGTCCACCTGCTTGTCCGCGCCCAGGTCGGCGGTGCGGATGGTGATCTGCTTGCCCTCCAGGGTTTTGATCACATGCAGGTAGGACGCCAGATGCTCCTCCTCGTCGGGCGCGTCGGGACGATTCATGAACAGGAATTCGGTCCGGTACAAACCGATGCCGTCGGCCGCCACCTCCCGCACCGCGACGGCATCCTCGGGCAGTTCGATGTTGGCGTGCAGGCTGATCAGCATCCCGTCGCGGGTGATTGCCGGCTTGCCCTTGAGCTTGTTCAGTTCGCGTTGTTCGCGACGCTCCTCCTGCTGCTTGTGGCGGTAATAGCGCAGGATGCGCTCGTCCAGCCCGACCAGGATCACCCCCTGGCGGCCGTCCACGATCACCGGCTCGTCGTTGCCCAGATAGGCGCGGGCGTTGCGGGCGCCCACCACCGCCGGAATCCCCAGGCTGCGCGCCAGAATGGCGGTGTGCGACAGCGGGCCGCCATACTCGGTGACGAAGGCCAGCACGCCCTGGTGCTGCATCAGGATGGTATCGGCCGGCGTCAGGTCGTCGGCAACCACGATCCGGCCTTCCAGCCGGCTGGCCACCAGTTCGGCATAGTCGGGATCGTTCACATAGGCCGGATCTTCGGCCAGCAAAATCCGCTGGATCCGCCGCACCACATGGTCGACGTCGTCCTTGCGGGTGCGCAAATACGGATCGTCCATGTCGTCGAACACCTGCACCAGAGCATCGCGCTGGATTTTCAGCGCCCATTCGGCATTACAGCGGTGAGTGCGGATCAGCCGGATCGGCGCCTCGGTGAAGGTGACGTCCTCCAGCATCAACAGGTGGGTGTCGATGAAGGCGGTGATATCGCCCGGCGCCGTCGCCGGAATCCGCAACCGGATGTCCCGCAACTGCTGCCGGGCCACGGTCAGGCCATTCAGGAACCGCTGGACCTCATCCTCGACGATGGTGTCCGGGATGGTGTACTCGGTGATTTCCGGTTGGTTGCGCTCCAGCAGATACGTCCTGCCGATGGCGTACCCCCGGGAAACCCCGATGCCATGCAACGAAAACGGCATGGATGGGCCCTCTCACTCGTCCTCGTCGAAACGGCGACGAACCAGGTCATCCAGATGTTCGAGCGCCAGTTCGGCCTCGGGACCACTGGCGCACAACTCCAACCGGACGCCGCGGGCGGCGGCCAGCATCATCACCCCCATGATGCTCTTGCCGTTGACCTCGCGTCCGTCGCGCACCAGCCGGACCTCGGCATCGAAACCCGCGGCCAGGGTCACGAACTTGGCGGCGGCGCGGGCATGCAACCCCAGCTTGTTGATGATGACGATTTCCCGTTTCAACACCCTGGCGTCCCCGTGGTCGGCGGTCGGCACGACGGCGTGGCCTCGCGCTTCATTTGAGTTCCCGATGACGGACCATGACATAGTCGCGGATTCCGTTGAAGTGACGGGCCAGCGCCTCGGCGATGAAAACCGAGCGATGCTGGCCGCCGGTACAACCAATAGACACCGTCAGATAGCTGCGATCGCTCGCTTCGAACCGGGGCAGCCATGTCTCCAGCAACCGGCGCAGGTCGGCGACCATTTCCATCACTTCCGGCTGGTGTTCGAGAAAGTCGACCACCGGCCGGTCGAGTCCGGTCAGCGGTCGCAGTTGCGGCTCCCAGTGCGGATTGGGCAGGCAACGCACGTCGAAAACGAAATCGGCGTCGGCCGGCACCCCGTTCTTGAAGCCGAAGGATTCAAACAGCAGCGACATCGCCTCGCGCGGCGTGTCGTGCAGGCGGGCGCGGAGCAGCTCGCGCAACTGGTAAATATTGGTGTCGCTGGTATCCACGATCAGGTCGGCGCAGGCGATGATCGGCTCTAGCAGGTGTCGCTCCTGGCGAATCGCCTCGCGCAGGGGAACGCTGCCCAGGTCCAGGGGATGCCGGCGGCGGGTTTCGCTATAGCGCTTGAGCAGAATCTCGTCGTCGGCTTGCAGGAACAGCACCTCCACGGTGAGGTTGCTGGCGCGCAGTTCGGCGAGCGTGGTGGGAAACTGGTTCAGCTCGTCGATAAAATTGCGCGCGTCCACTCCCACCGCCACCGCCGGCGTTGAGATATCGCTGGACGCCAGGATTTCCCGCGCCAACGGGAGAATCAGTTTGAACGGAAGATTATCGACGCAGTAGTAATCGAGATCTTCCAGGGTTTGCAAGGCGATGGTCTTGCCGGACCCCGACAAGCCGCTGACAATGATTATTCGCACGGGACAGCCCTCGCCATGGCTTTTTGCATGCGCGCGATCAGATCCTGCTCGGCGCAATAGCCCCCCAGCCGCAGGATGTGATCGCGCACCGCGCATTCCACCAGCACCGCCAGATTGCGACCGGGCGCGATCGGGAGCGTGATCGTCGGCACATCAATGCCCAGAATGACCTGGGTGTCGCGCACGCCCTGCAACCGGGTTTCGGCCGGCGTGGCGATCTCCTCCAGTTTGACCAGGCGGATGATCAATCGCACCCGTTTGTTGCGTTTGATGGCGCTGTCCCCGAACATCCGGCGGATATTGAGAATCCCCAACCCGCGCACCTCCAGCAAACCGTTCAGGGTCGGCGGGCAGGTGCCTTCCAGAATCTCGGGCGTCACCCGGGTTAGGGTCGGGGTGTCGTCGGCGACCAGGCGGTGGCCGCGACTGATCAGTTCCAGGGCCAACTCGCTCTTGCCGATGCCGCTGCCGCCGGTAATCATCACGCCCATGCCGAACACTTCCAGCAGCTCGCCATGCATCACGGTGGACGCATCCAGACCGTGCCGGTAACTGAACAGCCGCTCCAGGACGACCGCCGGCGGGGCCGGCGTGTACCAGAGCGGGATGCCGGCCGCATCGGCGCTCGCTTGCAATCCCTTGGCCTGGTCCGACTCGCCGCACACCAGGATCGTGCCGGACGGCAACCCCAGAAGATACCGAATCAGGCCCTCCCGCGTCGCCGGTTCCAGCCGGCTCAGAAAGACGCTTTCCTCGGGACCGAGGATTTGCAGGCGAGGGGGATGGATCCAGTTCAGTCGCCCGTAGAACGGCGCACTGGTTTCACCAGGCGACCACAGGATGCGCTCCGACCCGGACATGCCCCCGAGCCAGCGCAATTCCAAGACGGTTTCCAGACTCTGGAAGACCGCTCGGGCGCGCACGGGCGAGTTCATGACGCAATCGTCACGGCGGGCTGCCAATTCCGGAGCATCTCGAACAGCGCCTGGTCGGCGGTAGTTTGCCGCAACCGCTGGCAAAAAGCCCGGTCGCTGAACATCTCCGCCAGATAAGCGAGGATCTTGAGATGTTCGTCGGTGTAGTGATCCGGCACCAGCAGGCCGAACACCAGATCCACCGGTTGCCGGTCGATCGCGTCGAAATCCACGCCTTGCCTGAGCTTGATGAAGGCGCCGATGGCCTGCTGGCTCTGGCTGAACCGGCCATGGGGCAAGGCGACCCCATGGCCCAGACCCGTGCTGCCCAGGCGCTCCCGACCGATCAGGCTGTCGAAGATCGGCCGGGCCGCGAGATCGGCTTGCCCCTTGGCCAGCAACTCACTCAAGACCTCGATGACCCGCTTCTTGCTGGTCACCTCGCTATCGCAGACGATCCGCTCGTGGGTAATCAGGTCGGTGATGTCCATCGCCGTGCTCGCGCCCTAAGGTTGAGGATAATCGCGCGCCTTTTCGCCGCGATGCTTGTCCGTCATCTTCTCCTTGTGCTTCTTAATTTGACGATCGATCTTGTCGCTCAGGGCGTCGATGGCGGCATACAAATCCTCATCCACCGCATCGGCGTAGATCTCGTTACCGGCCACGTGGATGGTCGCCTCGGCCTTCTGGCGCAACTTCTCGACGCTGAGGATCACTTGGACGTTGGTAACGTTGTCGAAATGCCGCTCGATACGCTCCAGCTTGTCGTGCACGTAGTCGTGCAGCGCCTGGGTGATTTCCACATGGTGTCCGCTCAGTTTGATTTGCATCGCATAGACTCCTGATTGACAGGTCTCGCTGGGTGATGGAGGCCGGAACCGATGCTCCTGGCGCGGCGCCCGCGGCGGCGGATTGGGCGTTGTGGTTTCTCGAACCGCCGCAAGAACGCGCCCCCGATCCCCGTTGCTGCCCCTCGCGGGGCGGAAATCCTCGTCGCTCAGACGAGGCGTTTACGATCCGAGGACGAAGGAATGGCCATCGCTTCCCGGTATTTTGCCACCGTCCGCCGGGCCACTTGAATCCCTTCCGCCTCAAGATGTTTAGCGATTTTATCGTCGCTGAATGGCTTGCCGGGATCCTCGGTCTGGATCAGCTTGCGGATCATGGCGCGGATGGCGGTGGAGGAACACTCGCCGCCGTCGCTGGTGCCGACGTGGCTGGAGAAAAAATACTTCAGCTCGTAAAGGCCGCGCGGGGTGTGCATGTACTTCTGCGTGGTCACCCGCGAGATGGTGGATTCGTGCATGCCCAGCACTTCAGCGATATCGCGCAAGATCAGCGGCTTCATGTGCTCGTCGCCCCGCTCCAGGAACTCGCGCTGGCGCTCGACGATGCAGGTCGCCACCTTGAGCAGGGTCTCGTTGCGGTTTTGCAGACTTTTCAGGAACCAGCGCGCTTCCTGCAAATGGTCCTTGAGACAGGTGGCATCGCTGCTGTGATCGGCCCGGCGCGTCAAGGCGGCGTAACGGGCGTTGATCCGCAACTTGGGGGTGCTTTCGGGATTCAGTTCGACCCGCCAGGCGCCGCGCTGGCGGTAGACCAGCACGTCTGGGACCACGTATTGCGGCGCGGCGCTGGACAGGCGAGCGCCGGGGTGCGGATCCAGCGACTGGATCAGGCTGATGATCCCTTGGAGGGCCTCGCGCGACACCTTAAGCCGCCGCATCAGGGCGTTGAAATCGTGGTCGGCCAACAGTTCCAGATGCTGTTCGACCAGGTGGCGGGCCTCGGCCAGCCATGGGGTATCGGCGGGCAGCACTTCCAGTTGCAGCAACAGGCATTCCGCCGGATTGCGTGCGCCGACGCCTTGGGGATCGA
Source organism: uncultured Gammaproteobacteria bacterium (assembly GCA_963719395.1). Lineage (GTDB taxonomy): Bacteria > Pseudomonadota > Gammaproteobacteria > Competibacterales > Competibacteraceae > Contendibacter. The sequence continues at coordinate 31,442 of CAVRCC010000016.1, forward strand.
AGCGCTGCACCCGCTTCAGCACCGCCTCGGCTTCGGCCGGGGTCACCGCGAATTCATCTTGCAGCCCCTGGCGGATCTCCTCCAGCGACAGCGTCAGATAACCGGACTCATCGATCGCATCGATGATGGAGGTGGCGATCGCCATTTCCTGGTTGTCGAACGGGGTCAGCCGCATCTGCCAGTACAAATGGTCGCGCAGGGATTCACCGGCGCCGGCGTAGCGCTCGTAAGGATCCCAATCCTCGTCCTCGCCGCGCGAATACTGGGTCGCGCCGTCATACGATTCGTAAACGTCTTCCCAGGCGCTGTCCACCGGCAGGTCGTCTGGCATGGTGTCAGCCGACGCGGCGTGGAGTTCGGTTTCGGCGCGGGTGTCCGCCGCCACTTGGGCGGCTAGAGCCTCCGGCTGCACCGGCAGATCCTGCGGCTCGTCGCTCCGCTCCAGCATCAGGTTGGAGTCGAGGATCGTTTGCACCTCCGCCTCGAGATCCAGGCTGGATAGCTGCAACAAACGGATCGCCTGTTGCAGTTGGGGGGTCATCGTCAGTTGCTGACCCAAGCGTAGCTGCAATGACTGTGACTGTCTCATAACAATTCAATCTTGCCCCGTGGCCGTGAAACCCAATCTATCTCTACTCTCAATTGATCTCTACTCTCAATCTACCTCTAATCCTAGTCGGTTTTACGCGCCATGACAGCCGCTGGCGCGCGCCAGCCAGTCACAACTGGAACGATTCGCCCAGATAGACTTGGCGCACCTGCTGGTTGGCGAGAATCGCGGCGGGATCGCCCTCGGCGATCACCCGACCTTCGTTGAGAATGTAGGCGCGATCACAGATGCCCAGCGTCTCCCGGACGTTGTGATCGGTGATCAACACCCCGATGCGGCGCTCGCGCAGATGTTCGATGATGCGCTGGATATCCAGAACCGACAAGGGGTCCACGCCGGCGAACGGCTCGTCCAGCAGCATGAAGGCCGGGTTGGCCGCCAGCGCCCGGGCGATTTCCACCCGCCGGCGCTCGCCGCCGGACAGGCTGATGCCCACGCTGTCGCCCAGATGGCCCACGTGCAGTTCGTGCAGCAGCTCCTCGGCCACGGGGCGGCGGTCGGCGCGGCTCAGGTCGCGCCGGGTTTCCAGGATCGCCAGGACGTTGTCCAACACCGTCAGCCGCCGGAACACCGACGGCTCCTGCGGCAGATAGCCGACGCCCAGCCGCGCCCGCGCATGCATCGGCAGATGGGTGAGGTCGCGCTCGTCCAGCAGCACCCGGCCCTCGTCGCAATGGATCAGCCCGACCATCATGTAGAAACAGGTGGTCTTGCCGGCGCCGTTCGGCCCCAGCAACCCGACCACCTCGCCGCTGGCGACGGCGAGCGAGGCGGCGTCCACCACCACCCGCTTGCGATAGCGCTTGACGATTTCCTTGGCGGTCAGTTGAGCCATGGTCAGGGTTTCTTGGCGGCCGGCGCCGGATTCTGGGCCTTGGGCTGGATGGTGAACTGAATCCGGCCATTGTCGCCCGCGCCGCGCGCCCGCACCACGTCGCCCTTGAGATCGTATTCCACCCGATCGCCGGTGAAGACGTCCTGGCCCTGGGTCAACCGGGCGCCGCCGCTCATGATGACCTTGGCGCCGGCGACATCGTACTCGACCCGCTTGCTCACGCCCTGGATTTCCGGTTTGTCCGCCGTCGGCTGGTAGCGCAGGTTCGCCGGGCTACCGGTCGCTTCCATCCGCTCGAAGTTGTTGTCCTTGACATAGATGGTCACGGTGTCGGCGGTCAGCCGCATCGAACCCTGGGTGATCACCACATTGCCTTCGTAGACGCTGACGCCGGTTTTCTGATCCAGTTGACCGCGACTGGCCTCCAGATGGATGGGTTGGTTGCGGTCTTCCGGCAGGGCGGCGGCCAGCGGCGGCGCCAGCGCCAGCGCGACCGCCAGCCCGAGCTTAGCGCTGGGGTGGTTCATAGGAGCCTCTTACTTCGGAAAGCAGTTCCAATCGTTCCTGATCCAGCCAGGCGCGCGCGCCGACGGCGCGGAGTTCACCGCCGGGCATCACCGCCCGAACCGGCGCGGCGGTTTCAAGATAACGTTCGGCCCGGTGGACCCACACGTCGTGGGTGATCACCGTGGCCGGTGGTTTACCACTCTCGGCGGTGCGACTGATGACCACCTCGCCCTCGCCGTCCAGGCGCAGGAGTTGGTAATCGGCCGCGATCCAGCCCTGGTCGGCCCGTAGCCGCCATTCGCGGGTCTGACCGTCCGGCTGATACCAGTCCACCACGGGCTGCTCGATCCGGATGCCGCCCTGGCCGGGCAACTGCCACAGGCGGGGCGCTTCAACCACGTATTCCCGCACTCCGGCGATGTTCAGGCGCACCGCCCGGAACCGCTCGATGGTCAGCACCGGGGACTGACTTTCGGCCGGTTCCGGTTCCCGCAACGAGGATTCCACCCACCGCAGCAGACCGTAGCTCAGGCCGGCCAGCAACGCCAGCCCGGTCAGGGACAGGAGGCCGCGCGCCGTCACGCCGCCGCTCGCGCTCAAAGATACCGGTCGCGCAGGGCCGCCAGTTGGCCGCGCGCTTCCAGCAGCAGTTCGCAGACATCGCGCGCCGCGCCGCGTCCGCCCCGGCTGGGCGTTTGCCAGTGGGCGTGCTGCTTGACGAACGGGTCGGCGTCCTGCACGGCGATGGCCAAACCGACCCGGCCCATCACCGGCAGGTCGATCAGATCGTCGCCCACGAACGCCACCTGCTCGGCGGGCAAGCCGAGCCGGACCAACAGGCTGTTGAACACCGCCAGCTTGTCCGGTACGCCCAGATAGGCATGGCGGATGCCAAGGTCGGCCATCCGCCGCTCCACCGAGGCGGCGTGGCGGCCGGAAATGATGGCGACCTCCACCCCCGCTTCGAGCAGCATCTTGATGCCGTGACCGTCGCGGATGTGGAAGGCTTTGTACTCGTTGCCATCATTGCCAAGATACAAACGACCATCGGTCAACACGCCGTCCACGTCGAAGATGACCAGTTGAATCTGGGCGGCCTTGCTTGCCACATCGCGCATCGCGGGTCTCTCGCCGGTTGGTCGGGGATCACAACACGCCGGCGCGCAACAGATCGTGCATGTTCAGCACGCCGGCCAGCTTCCCCGCAGAGTTTACCACCGGCAGCGCGTTAATCTTGTATTGCTGCATCATTTGCAGCGCCTCGGCGGCCAGAGTGCCGGGGGCGATGGTCTTGCAATTGCAGGTCATGACCTCGGCGACGCGGGCGGAATGCACGTCCACCTGCCGATCCAGCGCCCGGCGCAGGTCACCGTCAGTGAACACGCCCAGCACCCGCTCGTCTCCGTCCACCACCACCGTCGTCCCCAGCCCCTTGCGACTCATCTCCAGCAGGGCGTCTTTGAGCAAATCATCGGGGGCGCTGCAGGGCATCCGCTCGCCGGTATGCATCACCTCGTCGGTTAACAGCAGCAGGCGACGGCCCAGCCGGCCGCCGGGATGAGAACGGGCGAAATCCTCGGCAGTGAAGCCGCGCGCCTCCAGCAGCGCCACCGCCAGCGCATCGCCCATGGCCAGGGTTGCGGTGGTGCTGGAGGTCGGCGCCAGTCCCAGCGGACAGGCTTCCTGCGGGACGCTGACGTCGATGTGAACATCCGCCGCCCTGCCCAGCGTCGAATCAGGATTGCCGCTCAGGGCGATCAAGGGCACGCCCAGCCGCTTGATCAGCGGCAGCAGGGTGAGAATTTCGTCGGTTTCACCAGAATTGGATAGAGCAACGACCACGTCCTGGGCGGTGATCATGCCCATGTCGCCGTGGCTGGCCTCGGCGGGGTGGACGAAGAAGGCTGGGGTGCCGGTGCTGGCGAGGGTGGCGGCGATCTTGCCACCGATGTGGCCGGATTTGCCGATGCCGAGCACCACGATCCGACCCAAGCATTGCAACATGAGTTCGCAGGCGCGGACGAAGCGGTCATCGATGCGGGCGGTGAGTCGAGTGATGGCTTCCGCTTCGATCGCCAGCACCCGGTTAGCAAGCTCTTTCAGTTTGTCGTGGTGGAGAAGCATGGGCGGCGGTTCAGCTACAGTTGCGCGGCGCTGAAGGTGTCGCACTGGCGCAGATCCCCGCCAGCGATGCCGCGCTTGAACCAACGCACTCGTTGGGCGGAACTGCCGTGGGTGAAGGAGTCCGGCGCGACATAACCCTTGGCCTGCATTTGCAGGCGATCATCACCGATGGCGCTGGCCGCATTCAGTCCTTCCTCGACATCGCCCGACTCCAGAATCTGCCGGGCTTTATGGGCATGATAGGCCCAAACCCCGGCGAAACAGTCCGCCTGCAATTCCAGGCGCACCGACAAGGCGTTGGCTTCCGCCTCTCCGGAACGGCCGCGCAGAGATTCAACCTTGTCTGAGATTCCCAGCAGGTTTTGCACGTGATGGCCAATTTCGTGCGCGATGACGTAGGCTTGGGCAAAATCGCCAGGGGCTTGGAAGCGGTTTTTAAGTTCCTGGTAAAAACCCCAAGTCGATATAAACTTTTTGGTCCGCCGGGCAGTAAAACGGGCCGACCGCAGCCTGGGCAAATCCGCACGCCGATTGCACCGCGCCCGAGAACAGCACCAGTTTCGGTTCCCGGTAAGTACCGCCCATCTGACCAAACAAGCTGCGCCAAGTATCTTCGGTGTCGGCCAGGACGACGGAGACGAACTTGCGCGACTCGTCATCGGCGGGGGATAGCTGAACCGACTGCTGGGTTGAAGCGCCGCTTGGCGATCCGCTCTGAAGCAGAAAACTCGGATCGATGCCAAAATACATGGCCACGAGTACGAGGATGATGGTGCCGATACCGCCGCCCGCAATGGTGGGCGCGGCTCGCAGACCCCGCCGATCTTCGACATTGCCGCTTTCTCTACCCGTTCTCCAGCGCATGGGAACCTCTTTATTGGACTGTGGTATGCCGTCCTGTGCCGAACAACCAAAGGTCAGATTCCTGACCTAAACCAATCCGCCGATGTTTGGCCGAGCGAATCCAGGTTAGATAAAGGACAAGGGCGGCAAAAGCCGCCCCTGGCGTTCCCAAACCAGCGGCGCGAAATTCGCGCCGCCGGCCCATCAACCGCTTATGGCTGATAGTTCCCTTCCAGTAGCTTGGCGTGCGCCGCCGCCAACCGCGCAATCGGCACGCGCGGTGACGAGCAGGACACGTAGGTCAGGTTGGCGTAGTGGCAGAACCGCATCGAGCGGGGATGACCGCCCTGTTCGCCGCAAATGCCGACCTTGAGACCCGCGCGGGTCTTGCGCCCGTTCGTCACCGCCAACTCCATCAACTGGCCGACGCCCTTCGTATCCAGCGCCTCGAACGGGTTGTCCGTCAGAATGCCGGACTCATTGTAGAACGGCAGGAACTTGTTCTCGGCGTCCTCGCGGGAGAACGAGAAGGTGGCCTGAGTCAAGTCGTTGGTGCCAAAGGAGAAGAACTCGGCCACATCGGCGATCTCGCCGGCGCGCAGGCAGGCCCGCACCACTTCCATCATGGTGCCGAACTCGAAATGCACCTTGACCGCGTACTTGGCCTCGACCTGGGGCAGCACTTCATCGACCAGCGCCCGCACCCGCTTCAACTCTTCCGCGGTGCAAACCTGCGGCACCATGATTTCGGGATGGACGTCCACCCTCTCCTGCATGCATTCCGCCGCCGCTTCCAGAATGGCGCGAATCTGCATCTTGTAGATTTCGGGATAGGTCAAGCCCAGCCGCACCCCGCGATGGCCCAGCATCGGGTTGACTTCGTGCAGGGCGCGGGCCTTGAGCAGGATCTCTTCCTTCTTGGCCAGCACGTCAGCGACCAAGTGGCTGTCGTTCAGGATACCCAGTTGCTCGACCGCTTTCGGGTTGACCTGCTTGATAATGTTGCTCAGCGCCTCCAAGCCCTGCGCGGTATGACGTAGATGGCGCAGATGCTCGATGTCGTCGATCAGGGTCTGCTCGGAAGGCAGGAACTCGTGAATCGGCGGGTCGAGCAGACGCACCGTGACCGGACGCGGGGCCATGGCCCGGAAGATTTCCTTGAAGTCGCTGCGCTGCATCGGCAGCAACTTCTCCAGTGCGGCTTCGCGGTCTTCGGTGGTCTCGGCCAGAATCATCTCCAGCACGGTGGGCAACCGGTCGGTGGCGTTGAACATGCGCTCGGTACGGCACAGACCGATGCCCATCGCCCCGTAGTTGGAGGCGCGCTGCGCGGCCTCTGGGGTATCCGCATTCGCCATCACCTTGAGGGTGGCGATTTCGTCGGCCCAGCCCAACAGCGTCCGCAATTCCGGGGTGAACTCCGGCTCGACGGTGGGGATTTCGCCGAAGTACACCGCGCCGGTGCCGCCATCGATGGTCAGCACATCGCCCTCGTGCAGCACCTTGTCGCCAATGATGGCCTGCCGCTGATGTACGTTGACCTGAATGGCTTCCGCGCCGACCACGCAGGGCTTGCCCATGCCGCGCGCCACCACCGCCGCGTGCGAGGTCTTGCCGCCACGACTGGTCAGGATGCCGACCGCCGCGAAGAAGCCGTGAATGTCTTCCGGCTTGGTCTCTTCGCGCATCAGGATGATCTTCTCACCCGCGCCGCGCCCGCGTTTTACCGCGGTGTCGGCGTCGAACACGATCTTGCCCGATGAGGCGCCCGGAGACGCGCCCATGCCCAGCGCCGCCGGCGCGGCTTTATACTTGGGGTCGAGCTGCGGGAACATCATCTGTTCCAGCGACTCAGGGTCGATCCGCAACAGTGCTTTCTCGCGGCTGATCAAGCCTTCGTTCGCCATTTCCACCGAACTGCGCACCATGCCCTGGGCGTTCATCTTGCCATTGCGGGTTTGCAGGCAGTACAGCACGCCCTTCTCGATGGTGTACTCGTAATCCTGCACCTCGCTGTAATGGCCTTCCAGCTTGTTGCGCAGTTCAACGAGCTGCCGGTACAAATCCGGTATTTCGTCCTTCATCTCCGCGACCGGCTTGGGGGTACGGATGCCGGCGACCACGTCCTCGCCCTGGGCGTTGACCAGGTATTCGCCATACATCACGTTCTCGCCGGTGCCGGGGTCGCGGGTGAAGCCCACGCCGGTGGCGCAGTCGTTGCCCATGTTGCCGAACACCATGGTCACCACATTGACCGCCGTGCCGCTGGCCTGCTCCGGGGTGATCTTGAATTCGCGGCGGTAATCCACGGCGCGCTGGCCCATCCAGGAGCCGAACACCGCCTTGATCGCCAGCTCCAGTTGCTCGTAGGGGTCTTGCGGGAACGGCCGCCCGGTCTGCTCCTGAACCGCTTGCAGGAACAACTGGCTGATTTCCTTCAAGTCGGCGGCAGACAGCGCCACGTCGAACTTGACCCCGGCGCGGCGCTTGACCGCCTCGAAATGCTCGTCGAAGAAATGATCGTCAACGCCCAGCGCGATCTTACCGAACAGTTGGATGAAGCGGCGATAGGCGTCGTAGCCGAAGCGCTCGTTGCCGGTCAGCTTGATCAAGCCCGCCAGCGTATTCTCGTTCAGTCCCAGATTGAGAATGGTGTCCATCATGCCCGGCATGGACATGGAGGAGCCGGAACGCACCGACACCAGCAGCGGGTTACTCGCGCCGCCGAACTGCTTGCCGGTTTCCTTCTCCAGCCAGGCCATGTGCGCCCGCACATCGTCCATGACCCCATCGGGCAGGCGGTTGTTGGCGATGTAATCCAGGCAGGCTTCGGTGCTGATCACGAACCCTGGCGGCACCCGCAGGCCGATCTGCGTCATTTCGCAGAGGTTGGCGCCCTTGCCGCCCAGCAGCATCTTGTTCTTGCCATCCCCTTCGGTGTACTTGTAAATGTACTTCTTCGCCATGATCCTACCTTTGCATGATGGTTGAGTGAGTACCGGAACCCTTCCGACTCCGTCAAAGCATAGACTATCCTGCGCCGCCGTGACCGATTCGAAGACCGGGGTTGGGGCGCTGGATGCGCTCGCGGAGCAAACGGGGGTCAGAAATACGCGCGCCGGCTGGCGCGCCGGTGGGTATTACCATAAAAAGATAGTCGCACGAAACGAAAATTGCCAAGTTTCATCGCCAAAGGAGCGGTGGCTGATTTGACTTGCCGGTGGCTTGACGGGAAACTATGCGACTTTATCAACGTCATCGGCCGCTGTTTGCAACCCATTCCCATCCGGATGTCCGCCACCGCCCTTCCCGCCCACATCGCCGCCCCCGACGAAATTCCGCTCGTGACCGTGCGCGGTCTGTCGTTCCATCGTGGCGACCGAATCATCTTCCAGAACGTGGATTTGGACATCCCGCGCGGCAAAATCACGGCCATCATGGGACCGAGCGGCGCCGGTAAAACCACGCTGCTGCGGCTGATCGGCGGCCAGATTCGTCCCGATGCCGGCCGGATTGAGGTGGACGGGTCCTGCGTTCACGAACTCGGGCGCAAGGAACTGTACCAGTTGCGCAAACGCATGAGCATGCTGTTCCAAAGCGGTGCGCTGTTCACCGATTTGAACGTGTTCGACAACGTCGCCTTCCCATTGCGGGAGCATACCCGCCTGCCGGAAAACCTGATTCGCACCTTGGTGCTGATGAAACTGGAAGCGGTCGGATTGCGCGGGGCGCGCGATTTGATGCCGAGCGAACTGTCCGGCGGGATGGCGCGACGGGCGGCGCTGGCCCGAGCGATCGCCCTGGACCCGATGATGATCATGTACGATGAACCATTCTCCGGCCAGGACCCCATCACCATGGGCGTGTTGATCAAACTGATTCGCACGCTCAACGACGCGTTGGGACTGACCAGTATCATCGTCTCTCACGACGTCAAGGAAACAGCTTCCATCGCCGATTATATCTATCTCATTTCCGACGGTTTGGTCGTGGATCATGGCGCCCCGGAAGCGCTGGAACGTTCCAGTTCGGCCTGGGTCGAACAGTTCTTGCATGCCCTGCCCGATGGCCCGATGTGCTTCCATTACCCCGCGCCGCCGTATGCCGAGGATCTGTCGCTAGGCAAGGAGTCGCCCCTTTGATGGACAGCTTGCAACGGCTGGGACGCTTGGCGCTGCAATGGCTGAATCGGCTGGGGCGGGCGACCTTGTTCCTGCTGCGATTGCTGGGCGCGCTGGCCCCGCTGAGCGGGCGGCCCGGCCTGATAATCAAACAGCTTTATTCGGTGGGCGTGCTGTCCGTGCCGATCATCGCCATGTCGGGCCTCTTCGTGGGCATGGTGCTGGGTTTGCAGGGATACGCCAACCTGGTCGATTTCGGCGCGACGTCGACCCTGGGCACGGTTGTGGCCTTGTCGCTGGTGCGAGAACTGGGTCCGGTATTGACGGCGTTGCTCTACGCGGCGCGGGCGGGTTCGGCGCTCACGGCGGAAATCGGCCTGATGAAAGTCACCGAACAGCTTGCTTGCATGCAGATGATGGCGGTAGACCCGTTCGCCCGGGTCTTCGCACCGCGCTTTGTCGCCGGCTTTATCGCCATGCCGTTGCTGGCTGGTATCTTCACCGCCATCGGCATTCTGGGCGGCTATTTCGTCGCCGTCGAACAACTCGGCGTGGACAGCGGCTCCTTCTGGTCGCAGATGCAGGCATCGGTAGAACTGGTTGACGACGTGATGAACGGCGTGGTTATCAAGAGCGTGGTGTTCGGCTGGGTGGCCAACTGGATCGCGGTCTTTGAAGGCTACGACGCGATACCCACTTCGGAAGGCATCAGCCTGGCCACTACCCGCACGGTGGTGAATACCGCCCTGGTGGTGCTGGCATTGGATTTCTTGTTGACCGCCATCTTGTTCGGAGTCTAGGCAATGGGCATCCAAAAAAAACTGGAACTGGCGGTCGGGATCTTTGTCGTCCTGGGGCTGGCCGCCTTTTTTATGCTGGCCATGAAAGTCAGCAACATCGCCGAGTTGGGCGAGGACAAAGGGTACAAAGTCACCGCCCGCTTCGAGAACATCGGCGGCCTCAAGGTCCGCGCCCCGGTCACCCTGGGCGGGGTGCGCATCGGCCGGGTGGCCGGCATCGATCTGGACCCTCGCAGCTACGAAGCGGTGGTCACGCTGTCCATCGATCCCAAATACGACCGACTGCCGGCGGATTCCAACGCCAGCATCCTGACCTCTGGCCTGTTGGGCGAACAATACGTCGGATTGGAACCGGGGGGCATGGATGACTCTCTCAAGAACGGCAGCACCCTCAAGCTGACCCAGTCGGCGCTGGTGCTGGAAAAACTGATCGGCCGGATGCTCACCAACGCCGCGTCGGGCGATGCGCCGCCGGCCAAGACGCCTTAAAGGGTCAGAGGTCAGAGGTTAGTGATTCGTGGTTTGTGAGGGAGTTGTCAGGTTCAATGAAAAAAACGATTGCTTTGGGTTTGCTCCTGCTCGTGCTGGTCAACGGCGCGCTCTGGGCCGCCGTCAAGCCTCCGCAAGATGTGATTCAGGATACTTCGGCGCGGATGCTGAGCGCCCTGCGGCAGAACTATGCGGCGCTGAAACAGGATTCCAGCCAAATTTACGGGCTGGTCGATCAGATCGTGCTGCCCAATTTCGATTTCGAGCTGATGTCGCGCTGGGTGCTGGGTCGGGCCTGGCAGCAGGCTAGCCCGGAGCAGCGCCGTCGCTTCACCGAGGAATTTCGCACCCTGCTGGTCCGCACCTACGCCAAGGCGCTGCTGGAATACGCGAACGAGGACGTCCGGGTGCTGCCGCAACCAGAGCGCGGCGGACGGTAACGAAACGACGATCAAGACCGAGGTCCGGCTGAAAGCCGGCCAGCCGATCCAGATCAACTACAGCATGCATCTCAACCCCGAGGGCTGGAAGGTCTATGACGTGACCGTAGACGGCGTCAGTCTGGTGACCAACTATCGCGGGACCTTCGCCAGCCAGATTCGCACCAACGGCCTGGATGCGGTGATCGCCGACCTGGAACAACGCAACGGCGCGCGGAATCCCCGCTGATGGCCACGGCGACGGCCGAGCACGACGGCGATACCCTGCGCATTCAAGGCGAATTGGATTTCGCTTCGGTCGCGGACTTGTGGGCAGCGACCGAAGCGCTGTTCGCCGACGGCCCGCCAGCCCGGATCGACTTGAACGGGGTCAGCCACGCCAACAGCGCCGGCGTGGCCCTGTTGGTGGCTTGGCTGGGCCAAGTCCAGCGCCACCGCCGCGCAGTGGTTTTCGTCAACGTCCCGGCGCAGATGCGAGCGATCATCGAAGTCGCCGATCTGGATACGGTGTTGCCCCTCGCCTGACGGTCGAACGTCCCGCCCTCTCCTGTTGTTCCGAGGGTATTCCACCCTGATCATTAAATTTCGCGAGCGAGTTGAGAGTAGTATGCAAGCCCAGGACATCGAGCGGCTGATCGAGGAACAATTGCCGGGCGCGCGGGCCATGGTCCGCGGCGACGACGGCGTTCATTTTGAGGCCGTAGTCATCAGCGACGCCTTCGCCGGCCAGTCGCTGATTCAGCAGCATCGGCTGGTGTACGCGGCGCTGGGCGGGCGGTTGGAGCGCGAGGACATTCACGCCCTGTCGCTCAAAACCTACACGCCGGATGCCTGGCAAAAACAGCAATCCTGACCCCAAGGACGACACCCGAACATGAGCAAACTGATCATCAATGGCGGCGTGCCGCTGCAGGGCGAACTGCGGGCCTCTGGCGCCAAGAACGCGGTACTGCCGATCCTGGCCGCCACCCTGTTGGCCGACGCCCCCATGATCATCCGTAACGTCCCCCATTTACAGGACGTCACCACCACCATGGAACTGCTGGGACGGATGGGCGTGGACCTGGTGGTGGACGAACGAATGAACATCCAGGTAGACCCCCGCTCCATCCACACGTACCAGGCCCCTTACGAACTGGTGCGGACCATGCGCGCCTCGATCCTGGTGCTGGGGCCACTGGTGGCCCGCTTCGGCCAAGCCGAGGTCTCGCTGCCGGGCGGCTGCGCCATCGGCTCGCGGCCGGTGAACCTGCACATCAAGGGCCTGGAGGCGATGGGCGCCGACATCAAGGTCGAAAACGGCTACATCCGCGCCCGCGCCAACCGACTCAAGGGCGCCCACATCGTCTTGGATCTGGTCACCGTGACCGGCACCGAAAACCTGCTGATGGCCGCCACCCTGGCCCAGGGCACCACCATCCTGGAGAACGCCGCCCGCGAACCGGAAGTCGTGGATCTGGCCGATTGCCTGAACGCGATGGGCGCCAAAATTGACGGCGCCGGCACCGACACCATAGTGATCGAAGGCGTGGACCGCCTGCACGGAGCCAGCTATCAGGTGCTGCCGGACCGGATCGAAACCGGCACTTATCTACTTGCGGGCGCGATCACCGGCGGCCGAGTCAAGGTCAAGGACACCCGGCCCAACACGCTGGAGGCGGTGCTGCTCAAGCTGGAGGAAGCGGGCGTCTGGGTCAACACCGGCCCCGACTGGATCGAGGTGGACATGAACGGCGGCCGGCCCAAGGCGGTGCGCATTCGCACCGCGCCCTACCCCGCATTCCCGACCGACATGCAGGCTCAGTTCGTCGCCCTCAATTCCGTGGCCGAGGGCGTGGGCATGATTACCGAGACGGTGTTCGAGAACCGCTTCATGCACGTCCAGGAATTGCATCGGATGGGCGCGCAAATCGAACTGGAAGGCAATACCGCCATCAGCATCGGCGTCCCCAAGCTGACCGGCGCGCCGGTGATGGCCACCGACCTGCGCGCCTCGGCCAGCCTGATCCTGGCGGCGCTGGTCGCCGAGGGCGACACCGTGGTGGATCGCATTTACCACATCGACCGCGGCTACGACTGCATCGAGGAAAAGCTGTCGCACTTGGGTGCACGCATCCGCCGGACCCCGAGTTGAATGCTTCATGACCGCGCTGCTGACCATCGCCTTGTCGAAGGGCCGTATCTTCAAGGAAACCCTGCCGCTGCTGGCGGCGGCGGGTATTGCGCCGGTCGACGATCCGGAAACCAGCCGCAAGCTGATTCTCGACACCACGCAACCCGATGTGAAGCTGGTCATCATCCGCGCCACCGACGTGCCGACCTACGTGCAGTACGGGGCCGCCGATTTGGGGGTGGCCGGTAAGGACGTGCTGATGGAACACGGCGGCGAGGGACTGTACGAACCGCTGGATTTGAACATCGCCCGCTGCCGGCTGATGGTGGCCGGCGATCCCCACCATCGTCCCCGCTTGAGCCGGCCGCGCATCGCCACCAAGTACGCCAACACCACCCGGCGCTGGTTCGCCGACCGGGGCCGGCAAGTGGAAGTCATCAAGCTGTACGGCTCGATGGAACTGGCGCCGCTGGTCGGACTGGCCGATTACATCGTCGACGTGGTGGATACCGGCAATACTTTGAAAGCCAACGGTTTGGCGCCGCTGGAACATATCGCCGACATCAGCTCGCGGCTGATCATCAACAAGGCCGCGATGAAGATGAAACACGCCCGGATCAAGGCGGTCATGGCCAGCATGGCCGCCGCCGTGGGCGTTTGAATCCCCTCTCACCCCAGAGGGGAGTTTTCCTGCCCGGACGTTCATCATGCTGGACATTCAACGCCTGAACACCGCCCGTCTCGACTTCTGGCCGCGCCTGGAAACGCTGACCGCCTGGGAGGGCGTCGCCGATGAGGCGGTGACCGCCACGGTGCGTGAAATCCTCGCCCAAGTGCGCGGGCGCGGCGATGACGCGCTGCTGGAATACACCCACCGCTTCGACCGGCTGGGCGTCACGCAAGCCGCAGAACTTGAAATTTCCTCAGCCCGCTTGCAACAAGCCCTGGTCGTTATTTCCACCGAGCAACGCGCGGCGCTGGCAACCGCCGCCGCCCGCATCCGCGCCTACGCCGAGCGGCAGAAGCTGGAATCCTGGACCTTCACCGAAGCCGATGGCAGCGTGCTCGGCCAGCAGATAACGCCGCTGGATCGGGTCGGGCTGTATGTGCCCGGCGGCAAGGCGGCCTATCCGTCCTCGGTGCTGATGAACGCCATTCCCGCCAAGGTCGCCGGCGTGCCGGAAATCATTATGGTCGCGCCGGCGCCGGGCGGCGAACTGAACGAACTGGTGCTGGCCGCCGCCGCCGTGGCTGGAGTAGATCGGGTGTTCAGCATCGGCGGAGCGCAGGCGGTCGCGGCCCTGGCCTACGGCACGTCCACCGTGCCGCGGGTGGACAAGATCGTCGGCCCGGGCAACATCTACGTCGCCGCCGCCAAGCGGCAGGTGTTTGGAACGGTCGGCATCGACATGATCGCCGGTCCGTCGGAAATTCTGGTGGTCTGCGATGGGCTGACCGATCCCGATTGGATCGCCATGGATCTATTCTCGCAAGCCGAACACGACGAGGATGCCCAGCCGATTCTGATCAGCCCGGATGCGGCGTTTCTGGATCGGGTTCAGGAAGCTGTTGCACGGCTTTTGCCTGATATGGAGCGACGGGAAATTATCGAAGCCTCGTTGATCCGACGGGCGGCGCTGATTCAAACACTCGATCTGGCCGAAGCCGCGCAGGTGGTCAATTTCATTGCGCCCGAGCATTTGGAACTGTCGGTCGAACGACCCGAGGAATTGCTGCCGCTGATTCGCCATGCTGGCGCGATTTTCATGGGCCGTTATACCGCTGAGGCGCTCGGCGATTATTGCGCCGGTCCCAACCACGTATTGCCGACTTCGCGCACCGCGCGGTTTTCCTCGCCGCTGGGCGTGTACGATTTCCAGAAGCGCACCAGCCTGATTCATTGCTCGCCCACCGGAGCCGCAACCTTGGGACGCACTGCGTCGGTCTTGGCGCGCGGCGAGGGTTTGACCGCTCATGCGCGGTCGGCGGAGTTCAGGATTTCCGGCGCATCGATGGAAGGTTGATGCGCTGAAAGCGGCAGAGGGGATGTTGCGATCAAAAATATACTTTTGGATTTTTAAATCGTCCATTTGTATAATTCGAGCATGATTCCTCGCCAGCTTACCTCAACGCTTCACCGTCTTTCCGTCGGCTTTCCAGTGATCGCGATCACCGGGCCGCGTCAGTCCGGCAAAACGACCTTAGCCAAGGCCATCTTCCCGGACAAGCCTTATGTCAGTCTGGAAGACCCGATCGAACGCGCCTTTGCCCAGGAAGATCCGCGAGGATTCCTGGCGCGGTTTCCGAACGGGGCCGTTTTCGACGAGGCGCAGCGCTGGCCGGAATTGTTCTCGTATTTGCAGGGACAGGTCGATGCGGCGCGGCAACCGGGAAAGTTCGTGCTGACCGGATCGCAGCAGTTTGGGTTATTGGCGGGCGTGACCCAGTCGCTGGCCGGGCGGGTGGGGATCACGCAACTCCTGCCGTTGTCGCTGGCGGAAATTCCCGCGGTGCGGGAAGGATCGATTACGCTGGACGCCATGTTGACCACCGGAGGCTACCCGGTCCTGCATGCCTATCCGATGGCTCCGACAGACTGGTTCGCCAGCTACGTCGCCACCTATGTCGAGCGCGATGTGCGGCAGGTGCTGAATGTTCAGGACCTGACCACGTTCCAGCGTTTTCTGCGCTTGTGCGCCGGCCGCACTGGCCAGATGCTCAACCTCAGCGCGCTGGCGGGCGAGGCGGGCGTTTCTCATAGTACCGCGCGCGCCTGGCTTTCGGTGCTGGAATCGAGCTATCTGGTGCATCTATTGCCGCCCTATCACCGGAACTTTGGCAAGCGGCTGGTCAAGACCCCCAAGCTGTATTTTCTTGATGTGGGACTGGTCGCCTGGCTGTTGGGCATTCGCACCGTTCAGGTGCTGGCGCTGCATCCGCTGCGCGGTGCATTGTTCGAGACGCTGGTCGTCAGTGAGTTCGTCAAGGCCCGCTATAATGCCGGTTTACCCGCCGATCTGTTTTTTTGGCGCGACAACAACGGCCTGGAAGCGGATTTGGTATTCGAACAGGGGGCGCGCCTTCAGCCGGTGGAAATCAAGTCCGGTCAGACGGTGACCCAAGACTACCTTCGCGCTGCACGAAAGGCGGCGCGCTTCGCTGGCGAGGAAGCGGCGTCGCCATGGTTGGTTTATGGCGGGGAGGAGTCCCACGAGCGCAGTGGGGTCAAGGTGCTGAGCTGGCGGGCGCTGGCGGAAGAGAAGGGCATACCCCAGACCGGATGATCTTTTCGACCGCGACGTGCTGTTCGATGCCGGCGATGATGAAAATGCCAGGAAAGCCTATGAACGGGCGTTGACCAAATTGCGGGAAGAAAATTGAATATGCGTTTTATCAACCCAAAACCGACTTCGCCTTCAAACGCATCTTCGGCTCGGAACAGAGCCGCGAGGTGTTAATCGATTTTCTCGATGCCGTGCTCTACGGCAGCCGGGGATTGATCGCCGATCTGGAAATCCTCAACCCCTGGCTCGCGCCCCGGATTCGTGGCATGAAGGACACCTACCTCGACGTGCGCGCCCGGCTGACCGAGGGCCGGGAAGTGATCATCGAGATGCAGGTCTTGAACGTGGAGGGTTTTGAAAAGCGGATTCTCTACAACGCCGCAAAAACCTACTCCAGCCAGTTACGGAGCGGCGAAGACTATCTCGATTTGCATCCGGTCATCGCCCTGACCCTGACCGATTTCGTGATGTTCGAATCCTACCCCGGTTATCTGAGCCGTTTCGTGCTACGGGAGCGGGACTATCTGATGGATTACCCGGTGGAAGATTTGGAACTAGCGTTTATCGAGTTGCCCAAGTTCGAGAAACCGCTGGAAGCCTTGGAAGGCCGGTTGGAGCAATGGCTGTATTTCATCAAACATGCCCCGGACTTGACGATGATCCCGCCCAATTGGGCCGCCGTACCCGTCTTGCGGCAGGCGTTCGATCTGGCCAATCGGGTCAATTTGGAGCCGGAGGAACTGGAAGACCTGGAACGGCGCGAAATCTTCATCGCCGATCAGCGTAATGCCCTGCGTAAGGCGCAACGACAGGGCCATGCCGAGGGTCACGCCGAGGGCCATGCCGAGGGCCACGCCGAGGGTCAGCGGCAAAAGGCCCTGTCCATTGCCCGCGCCCTGCTGGACGTGCTGGACCTGGACACCATCGCCGCCAAGACCGGCCTGAGCGTTGACGAATTGCGGCAATTGCGGAGCGACTCATGAGTAATCGTTACTGGAGTCCCGTGGTGCATCGGCTCACGCCCTATGTACCGGGCGAGCAACCAAAACTCAGCAACTTGGTCAAGCTCAATACCAATGAGAACCCCTACGGGCCTTCGCCCCGGGTGCTGGAAGCCATCCAGGCCGAGTTGTCCGACGCCCTGCGCCTGTACCCGGACCCGAACGCCGAACGCCTGAAGCAGGCCATCGCCGATAATTACGGTGTCACGCCGGCGTGGGTCTTCGTCGGTAACAGCTCGGACGAAGTGCTGGCCCAGGTCTTTCAGGCGCTGCTCCAACATCCCGCGCCGCTGCTGTTCCCGGACATCACCTACAGCTTCTACCCGGTCTACTGCAGCCTGTACGGCATCGAATCCGCGACCGTGCCGCTGGCCGACGACTTCACGCTACGGGTCGCTGATTATCTGCGCCCCAACGGCGGCATCATCTTCGCCAATCCGAACGCGCCCACCGGTTGTCTGCTGCCGCTGGCAGACATCGACTGGCTGTTGCAGCACAACCGGGACTCAGTAGTGGTGGTGGACGAAGCCTATATCGACTTCGGTGGCGAGACCGCCATCGCGCTGGTGGACCGCTATCCGAACCTGCTGGTCACTCAGACGCTCTCCAAATCCCGCTCGCTAGCCGGCCTGCGGGTTGGGCTGGCGGTCGGCCACCCGGAACTGATCGAAGCGCTGGAGCGGGTTAAAAACAGCTTCAACTCCTACCCGCTCGACCGGCTGGCCATCGCCGGGGCAGTGGCCGCGTTCGAAGACCGCGAACACTTTGAACGCACTCGCCAGGCGGTGATCGCCAGCCGCGTCGAACTGGTCGCGACGCTGGAGCAACTTGGTTTCGAGGTGTTGCCCTCGGCGGCAAACTTTGTCTTCGCTCGCCATCCCCGGCAGGACGCCGCTGAACTGGCCGCCGCCTTGCGCGAGCGCCACGTTATCGTGCGCCATTTCCGCCTGCCGCGTATCGACCAGTTCCTGCGCATCACGGTCGGCAACCCCGAGCAGAATGCGGCGCTCCTGGTTGCGCTGAGTCAGATTCTGGCGGGACGGTAAGCCATGCAACTGAGCGAACTGGTTGCGTATACCGACCGCCTGCTGGCGGTGGAAAACTTCAGCGACTACTGCCCAAACGGTTTGCAGGTGCAGGGCCGGGCGGACGTGCGAACGCTGGTCGGCGGCGTCACCGCCTGCCAAGCACTACTGGACGCGGCGGTCGAGCGTGGTGCGGACGCCGTGCTGGTCCATCACGGCTACTTCTGGAAAGGCGAGAACCCGCGCATCATCGGCATGAAACAGCGACGGCTCGCCACCCTGCTCCGCCACGAGATCAGCCTGCTCGCCTACCACCTGCCGCTGGATGCCCACCCGGAACTCGGCAATAACGCCCAGTTGGCCCGGGTACTGGGGCTGACCATCACCGGGACCGCCGGCGGCAACGGCCGCACGCCGGGGCTGGTGCTGCTGGGCGAGCCGGCCGCGCCAGTCAGTGGAGAGGCATTCGCCGCCCACCTCGCCGCCCGACTGGGCCGGGAACCGCTGCATGTCCCTGGCGACGCCGCGCCCATCCGCCGCCTGGCCTGGTGCACCGGCGGCGCGCAGTCCTTCATCGAGGTCGCGCTGAGCGCGGGCGCGGACGCTTTCCTGACTGGCGAGGCGTCGGAACAGACCGTCCACATGGCCCGCGAGAACGGCCTGCACTTCTTCGCCGCCGGCCACCACGCCACCGAACGCTACGGGGTGCCGGCGCTGGGCGCGCATCTGGCTGCGCAATTCCCTTTGAACTTCACGTTCGTCGATATCGACAACCCGGTCTGAACCCTGCGGCGGCCGGTCCCGGTTTCGCGAACATCGCGGGTTTGAGCGACAAGCGCGTAGACCCTAATACCTGCCCTGAGTTATAGTTTTACCGTACCGCGAAAACGGCGGGGGGTTCATACCGATGGAGTTCGCGCATCGTTCAGCGTACCCCCGAAGCGTGCTGGCTTCGGCAAAATAACAGATCCCAGTCCGCTCCGGAGAACACGAAAAACCGTGCATACCGTTTGCGTTGCCAACCCATCCCTAAATCTAACGATAAATCCACAACAGGAGACTGCGTATGAGTACGGTAGATGACGTCGATCTCGGCAGACGCCGCTTTCTGACCGCCACGGCGACCGTGGTCGGCGGCGTTGGCGTGGCGTTCGTCGCCGTTCCATTTTTGAAATCCTGGTCGCCCAGCGAGCGCGCCAAAGCCGCCGGCGCCCCGGTGGAAGCGGATATCAGCAAGCTGGAAGAGGGCGCCCTGATGACCGTCGAATGGCGCGGCAAACCGGTCTGGCTGCTCAAGCGCAGCAAGAAGATGCTGGACGACCTGCCCGGCCTCAAGGATCAGTTGCTCGATCCCAATTCCGAAATGGCCAGCCAGCAACCCAAGTACGCGCAGAACGCCAATCGCTCCGTCAAATCCGACTTACTGGTGCTGGTCGGCATTTGCACCCACCTGGGCTGCTCGCCCACCTTCCGGCCCGACGTGGCGCCGGCCGATCTGGGGCCAAGCTGGAAAGGGGGCTTCTTCTGCCCCTGCCACGGCTCCCGCTTCGATTTGGCCGGCCGGGTCTACAAGGGAGTTCCCGCGCCGTCGAACCTGGAGGTGCCCTCCTACCGGTACCTGAGCGACTCCCGCATTTTGATTGGCGTTGATCCGGAGGCTGCATAATGGCAAACACACAAGGCACGACCGGTCTGGTCGGCTGGATTGACGAACGCTTCCCGCTGACCAAGTCCATCCGCGAACACCTGACCGAATACTACGCGCCGAAGAACTTCAACTTCTGGTACTTCTTCGGCTCGCTGGCCATCCTGGTGCTGGTCAACCAGATCCTGACCGGCATCTGGCTGACGATGAACTACAAGCCCGCCGCCGCCGACGCCTTCGCCTCGGTCGAATACATCATGCGCGACGTGGACTGGGGCTGGCTGATCCGCTACATGCATTCCACCGGCGCCTCGGCCTTTTTCGTGGTTGTCTACCTGCACATGTTTCGCGCGCTGATCTACGGCTCCTACAAAAAGCCGCGCGAGTTGATCTGGATTTTCGGCGTGGTGATCTTCCTCGTCCTGATGGCCGAGGCCTTCATGGGCTACCTGCTGCCCTGGGGTCAGATGTCCTACTGGGGTGCCCAAGTCATCATCAACTTGTTCAGCGCCATTCCCGGGATCGGCCCGGATTTGTCGGTGTGGATTCGCGGCGACTTCGTCATCTCCGACGCTACCCTGAACCGCTTCTTCTCGCTGCATGTCATCGCCGTGCCGCTGGTGCTGCTGGGACTGGTGGTCGCCCACATTCTCGCCTTGCACGAAGTCGGCTCCAACAACCCCGACGGCGTCGAAATCAAGAAGCTGAAAGGTCCAGACGGCATCCCGCTCGATGGCATCCCCTTCCATCCTTACTACACGGTCAAGGATCTTCTCGGCGCGGTGGTGTTCCTGATCTTCTTCTCGGTGGTGATCTTCTTCATGCCCGAGATGGGCGGCTTCTTCCTCGAACACCCCAACTTCGACCCGGCCGACCCGATGAAGACTCCACCGCATATCGCTCCGGTGTGGTACTTCACTCCGTTCTACGCCATCCTGCGCGCGGTGCCGTCCTTTGCTGGCACCCAAGTCTGGGGCGTGCTGGCCATGGGCGGCGCCATCGTCATGCTGTTCTTCCTACCGTGGCTGGACCGCAGCCCGGTGAAGTCGATCCGCTATCGCGGTTTCCTGTTCAAGCTGGTCCTGGCGGCGTTTGTGATTTCCTTCCTAATCCTGGGCTATCTGGGCGCGCTGCCGACCACCCCGGCCCGCACCACCTTGGCGCAGGTTTGCTCGGTGATCTACTTCGCGTTCTTCTTCGTGCTGCCGATTCTGCCGTGGTTTGAAAAGACCAAGCCGGTACCGGAAAGGGTGACTTCAAAATGAAAAAAATCATCATCGCACTCGCGTTCCTGGCTCTGCCGGGTCTAAGCTTGGCGGCCGGCGGAGAAGGGTATCCCTTGCTGCACGCGCCCATCGATCTGCACAACAAGGCTTCGCTGCAAAAAGGCGCCAAGCTGTTCGTCAACTACTGCATGGGCTGTCACTCGCTGGAGCACCAGCGCTATAACCGCCTGGCCCGCGACGTCGGTTTGACAGATGAACAGGTGAAGGAAAACTTGATCTTCACCGGGGCCAAAGTCGGCGAAACCATGAAGAACGCCATGCCCAAGGCGGACGCCAAGCGCTGGTTCGGTGTCACCCCGCCCGATCTGAGCGTGATCTCCCGGTCACGCGGGGTAGATTATCTCTATACCTATATGCTGACCTTTTATCAGGACTCCACACGGCCCTTTGGCGTGAATAACGCGGCATTCCCGAATGCCGGTATGCCGCATGTGCTGTGGGAATTGCAGGGCATGCAAAAGCCGGTCTTCGAGACTCACAAAAATCACGATGGCAATGAAACCAAGGTCCTCAAGGAGTTTGAACTGGTGCAGCCGGGCAGCATGAGTCCACCGGAATACAAGGAAGCCATGGCGGATCTGGTGAATTTCCTGGCCTACGTCGGCGAGCCCATCCAACTGGAACGCCAGAAGATCGGCATCTGGGTGTTGCTGTTCCTGGGTTTGATGTTCGTGGTGTTCTACCTGCTGAAGAAGGAGTACTGGAAGGACGTGCATTGACACCGTTGCCGTCGGAGGGCCAACCGCTCTCTGACGGCGTTCCCCGATTCGCTCCCCGCGCCTGGCGGGGAGACTCGTTTCCCACGATCCGCCAACGATCCATCCGCCATGACTTCGACCCGTCCCTATTTGATCCGCGCCCTGTACGAGTGGATTGAAGACAACGGCCTGACGCCGCACATTCTGGTCGACGCGGAAGCGCCGGGAGTGACCGTGCCCAAGCAGCACATCCGCGAGGGGCAGATCGTGCTCAACATCAACCCATCGGCGGTGCGCGACCTGCGGCTGGGTAACGACTGGATCGAGTTCAGCGCCCGCTTCGGCGGCGTAGCCCGCGCGATCCAGATTCCCGTGACGGCCGTCCTGGCCATCTACGCCCGCGAGAACGGTCAGGGCATGGCCTTTGGCGAGGAAAAGGGCGGTGATGAACCACCACCGGACGCGCCACCGTCGGACAAACCCGACAAGCCCGCGCGCCCCGATCGCAAGCCGGCGTTGAAGATCGTGAAATAGCCGCGCTCAGCGAATGTATTCGAACAGCGTCACCACTTGGCGCACGCTGCCGACCTGACTGGCCATGTCCGCCGCCGCGTCCGCTTCCTGGGGCCGCACCAGTCCCAGCAGATAAACCACGCTCTGATTCGTAACCACCTTGACCCGGCTGGGATCGAAATCCGGAATATTGGTAATCTGGAATAGAGCGGTCTTGACCTTGGTGGTGATCAGGGCGTCATTGCTCTGAACGGACATCGAGCTGGGCGGACCGATCACTAACTCGTTGTAAACCTGCCGGACGGGCGGCTCGCTAAGATTGCGGGCAATCTGCTCGGCCTGCTGCCGCGCCTGCGCCGACACGGCTTCACCGCTTAACAGCACGGCGCCGTTATAGCTGGTGGTATTAATGTGATTGCCCGGCGGCAACCCCCGGTTGAGTTCATCGTAAAGCTTCAATTCGATGGTCTGGTCGTCCACCACGGCGCCGGTCGTGCGCCGGTCGTGCGCCATGCTGACGCCCACCGCAGTTCCGCCCACCAACAGTGGGACACAACCGGTCAACATCGTCGTGGCCAGGACCGCCGCCGCCAGATGGATTTGCCATGCGTTCATGCTTGTCTCCCCTCTCCGAACAACTGATGATCCACCAGATCGCACAGGCAGTGGATGATCAGGATATGCGTTTCCTGAATTCGCGCGGTCGCCGTCGCCGCCGCCCGAATCTCGATGTCTCCTTCGCCCAGTTGCCCGGCCATACGCCCGCCGTCGCGGCCCGTCAGCGCCACTGTGGACAGTCCCAATTCCTGCGCGGCGGTCATCGCCGTTAGGATGTTGGGCGAGTTGCCGCTGGTCGAAATGGCCAGCAGTACGTCGCCGGGACGACCCAAGGCGCGGACTTGGCGGGCGAAGATTTGCTCGAAGGCGTAATCGTTGGCGATCGAGGTCAGCGCCGAACTGTCCGTGGTGAGCGCGATAGCCGCCAACCCTGGCCGTTCGATCTCGAAACGATTGACCAGTTCGGCGGCGAAGTGCTGGGCGTCGGCGGCAGACCCACCGTTGCCGCAAACCAGAATTTTGTGGCCTTGGCGCAATCGCCCGGCCAGCAGCTCGGCGGCCTGCGCGATGCGGGGACCCATCGACTCCAGAGTGCCTTGTTTGGCTTCGAGGCTGGCGGCGAAGTGCTGTTCGATGCGCTTGCGCAGTTCCATGATAACCATATCCGGTTGAAGTTCGATGATGGGAAAGCTTAGCGCAATCCCGCTCGATTCAGGGTTTCGATAGCGGATAATCCGCCCCTTCCGCGTATAACGCTGCACCCGGTCGGGATGCCTGTGCCGCAAAAAACCGAGTTCTTCGGCGCCTCGTGCCGACGAACGGGGCGCGACCGGCAACTCCAAAGGTACGCGATGGAATCTTCGCTATGACGCACCCGGAAATTCGACTTTGTCGTAAATCTCCGCCAGCGCCAGTTCGCAATCAATGGCGTCCAGCCGCAGACTGCCGTCCAACCCATCACTTTCCGTCAACACCCAGCGTTGACCCGGTTGCCGCCGGTAGGATTCCACATGCGGGCGATGCTGGGCGATCAGCACGTACTCGGCTAGCGATTCCAGCTTGCGGTAATGCTCGAACTTCCGGCCCCGGTCATAGGCTTCGGTGGAATCCGACAGCACTTCGACGATCAGGGTCGGATTCAGCAGCGTATCCAAGTGGCTATCGTCGAAGTGGGTCTTGCCGCAGACCACGACCACATCCGGGTAGGTATACAGCCCGGTCAGACTGACCTTGACCCGCATGTCGTTGGCGTAGACCTTACAGGGGCGGTTTTTAAGATGGATGCTCGGAATTCCGCGATCGTGTTGGTCACGATCAGATTATGCGGTTCACTGGCGCCAGCCATGGCGAAAATTTCGCCGTCGAAATATTCGCTCTTGACTTCGGCGCTGCGTTCGATAGCCAGATAGTCTTCAGGAGTCAGGCGAGGTTTGGGTTGCAGGGACATGGCGATGCCTCCGGTCACGGGTTGCCTGAAGCCATTGTGCCACAAGCACGCTCAACCCCCAGCAATCACCCGCAACCCCGTGAAAATCAAGTCCGGCTCCAATCGATATTCGCCCTGCAAACAGGGCAATACCGCCTCGCTGGCGCCGCCGGTCAGCAATCGTACCCCGGGACCGTGGCTGGCGATCATCCGCTCAATAATCCCGTCGATGGCCGAAGCGACCGCATAGGCCGCCCCGCCCCAAACGCAATCGCGGGTACTCTGGCCGAACAGGTGAGCCTGTCCGTCTTCGGGCGGAATCTGCCGGGTTTCCCGATACAGCGCCTCGCGCATCAGCCGCATCCCCGGCACGATCACCCCGCCCAAGTGCCGACCATCGGCCGCCAGCGCGTCAATCGTCACCGCCGTGCCGCAATCCACCACATAACAGGTCTGTGGTCCGATCAGCGCCCGCGCCGCGATCATCGCCACCCAGCGGTCCGCGCCCATCCGTTCCGGTTCGGCGTAGGCGTTGCAGATGCCGTGGGCCGCCGCGGTCGAAACCACGAATTCCGCTTCCATGGCCCAGGTTTGCCGGACCCAGTCCGTCAACCCCGCGCGGGCCTCGGCCCCGGCCACGCTGACGATCAGCACCCGCGTGGGTCGCGACAACTCTGCCCACAACCGAGCCGCCAGTTCGGCCCAACTTTCCTCGCCATGCGCGGCCCGACCGTGTATCTGGAATTCGCCACGCTCGCAGATCACCCACTTGATCCGGCTGTTGCCGACATCCGCCAGCAACATCATGGTTCCAACCTCAGGCTGATTTCGCCACCGACACAGGGCTGTAGTCGCCCGCCGGCGGTCTCCAGCAACAGCGCGCCGGTCGCATCCACGCCCCGGGCGATGCCGGTCAGAGTGGTATTCGGCAGCATCAGGCGCACCTGCCGTCCCGCTATCTGATCAAAACCAGCCCACTCGGCGGCCAGATCCGCGAATCCACCCTGCTGGAATCGGGCGAAGGTCTCGATCAGTTCGTTGATCAGCAACGTGGCCAGCCGGTTGCGGGATACCCGCTCCGCGCCCAGAATTTCCCGCAGATCCACCCAAGGCTGGTCAATCGCCATCGCCGCCGTGGTCGACAACGCCACGTTCAAACCGACGCCGGCCACCACGAAAAAAGCGCCGGGTTCGCCGCCGGATTCCAGCAAGATGCCGCCCAGCTTGCGCCCGCGCCACAGCACGTCGTTAGGCCATTTCAAACCGACCTCCGTCGCGCCAAAATCCCGCAGGGCGCGGGCCACGGCAATACCCGTCGCCAGACTCAGGCCGCTCAGCGCCGCTGCTGGTAGATGAAAGCGCCACAGCAACGAACCGGCCAGACCAGCGGCGAACGGCGACAGCCAGGGACGCCCCAGCCGGCCCCGTCCGGCCTGCTGCTGCTCGGTCAGACAGACCGCCCCGCTCGGCCAGTCCTCACCGACCTTGGCCAGCAGATAGTTGTTGGTGGAATCCAGCACTGGATACACCTCCAGCCGGCTCAACCAGGCGCGGGCCGTTTCGGTCAATCCAGCCAGGATGCGGTCCCGATCCAGCAACTCCAACCCAACATTCGCGACGCTCATGGGCTCGATCTCGTTCCGGCGGCACCAAAAACCGCCTTTCCCCTCACGGAGAAAGGCGGTTATCGAGGGTTCTGCAACCGGATTTAGAACAGGTTGCCCCACGGCACGACCGACAGAAAGCTGAGCCAAGCGGCGATGATCAGGGCGATGATGATGACGAGCGGTAAATTCTGGAAGGTGAACATCGGGTTTCTCCTTATGGTTTATAGTGAAAATGCTAAATGATTTCCTTCATTTACTCAAGGATTTATCCTTTTTGGCCCCAGCGCGGTAGCGGGGGATGCGGGGATCGTCATCGTCCATCAGAATGCGATGGGCCGGCCCTTCCAAATCGTCGAACTGACCGGTCCGCACCGCCCACAGAAACGCCCACAGGGCCATGCCTACCACCCCCAGGGCCATTGGAATCAACAGGTACAGAATCCGCATGACGCCTCCCCTCCGTTGCTCAGAACCGCCGTAACCGCAGCGCGTTCACCACCACCAGCAGCGAACTGAACGACATGCCGATGGCCGACATCCAGGGCGTCAGCCAGCCGCCCGCCGCCAGCGGCAGGGCAATCAGGTTGTAACCAATCGCCCAGGCGAAATTCTCGCGCATGATCGTCAAGGTCCGCCGAGCCATGTCCACGCCGCTGACCAGGTGTTCGAGCTTTTCCGACAGCAGGATCATGTCGGCCGTGGCATGAGCCAGTTGCGTTCCGCCGCCCATCGCCAGCGACACCTGGGCCGCCGCCAACACCGGCGCGTCGTTGACCCCATCGCCGACCATCGCCACCACCGCGCCCTGCCGCTGCAATTCCCGCAGCCGCTCCAGTTTGTCCTGGGGCGACATTCCACCCGCCGCCGTGGCGATCTCGACCTCACGGGCGATGTGGGCCACGGCGTCGGGCCGGTCGCCGCTGAGCAGTTCCACCGCCAAGCCGCGCGCCCGCAGCGCCGCCACCGCCGCCGCCGCACCCGGCCGCAGCGTGTCGGTCAACTGGAACCAGGCCAGCAGCCCGGTTTCGTCGCCCAGCACCACCCAGGTGCTGGCAGCGTCGAGATCGTCTCTTTCCAAAGCCATCACCCCCAACCCCTCTCCCACCCGCAGGCGAGGGGTGCAAGCGCTCAAGGCAGCCACGAATTCCGGCCGCCCGACCCGATAGCGGCGACCCTCGATTTGGCCCTCGATGCCGCTGCCCGGCGTGTTACGCAATTCCGTCGCCGCCAGCGCCATCTCGCCGGCCGCCTCGGCCAAAGCGCGACCGACCGGATGCTCGGAACCGCGCTCCAGCGCCGCCGCCAGCGCCAAACCGCGCCGCGCTTCCAGCCCGTCGATTGTTTCCACCGCCGCCACTTGGGGCCGGCCAAAGGTCAACGTGCCGGTCTTATCGAAAATGACGTGAGTGGCCCGCGCCAGCGTTTCCAGGGCGTGGCCACGGGTGGTCAGCACCCCCAGTCGGGTCAAGGCTCCGGTGGCGGCGACGATGGCGGTCGGCGTGGCCAACGACAGCGCGCAGGGACAGGTGACCACCAGCACCGACAGGGTGACGCGGAACGCGGTGTCAAAATCGCTCAGCGACCACCAGGCCGCCAACACCACCGCCGCCACTGCCAGCAGCGCGGCGACAAACCAGCCGGCGATGCGGTCCGCCAGCAGCGCCAGCCGAGGCTTCTCGCCCTGGGCGCGGTCCAGCAGCCGGACGATGGCCGAGAGCACGGTATCGGCGCCGACCTTTTCGACCCGCATCACCAGCGGGCTGTCCACGTTGACCGAGCCGCCGATCAGCGCCTCGCCGGCCCGCTTGGGCAACGGCAGGCTCTCGCCGGTCAACAGCGATTCGTCCACGCTGCTGGCGCCCTCGATGATGCGACCGTCGGCGGGAAGGGTCTCGCCGGGCCGCACCAGCACCCGGTCGCCGGGCGCCAGTTCGGCGATGGGCACGACTGTCTCACCGCCGGTCGCATCCAGGCGGGTGGCGGTCGCCGGCAGCATCCGCACCAACGCTTCGGAAATCTGCCCAGCCCGGTGACGAACGGTCATTTCCAGGAAGCGGCCAGTCAGCAGGAAGAAGACGAACATCGTCACCGAGTCGTAATAGACCTCGCCGCCGCCTTGCCAGGTGTACCAGAGGCTGGCGGCGAAGGCGGCGAGAATCGCCAGCGCCACCGGGACATCCATGCCCAGTTGCCGGCGGCGCAGATCGCGCCAGGCAGCGCTGTAAAATGATTGCGCGGAGTAGGTCACCACTGGCACGGTCAAAATCAGGCAAATCCAGCGCAGAAACTCGCGGATCCAGTCCTCCATGCCCTGGTAGTCGCCGACGTACAGGCCGACCGCCAGCATCATCACCTGCATCGAACCCAGCCCGGCCACCGCCAGCCGGCGCAAGGCCACGGCGCGCTCGCGCTTTTGCAAGGCTTCCTGGCGGTTGGGATCGAAGGGATGAGCGATGTAGCCGATGGCGGCGATGGCGGCCAGAATGTCGCTGAGCTTGATCTGGCGCTCGTCCCACCGCACCCGGGCGCGGTGGGTGGAATAGTTCACCCGGAATTCCAGCACGCCCGGCAAGTGGCCGACGTGGCGCTCGTTGAGCCAGACGCAGGCGGCGCAGACGATGCCTTCCAAGATCAGCGCAGCCTCGCGGACGTGCTCGCCTTCGGCGCGGACGAAGCTTTTCTGCAGATCCGGCCGGTCGTACAACTCCAGCCCGCGCAACTGTTCCGGGATCAGATCCTCGGCCCGGCGCGAGGGCGCGGTGCGGTGGCGGTAGAAGTCCGTCAGGCCGGCAGCCACAATCGCTTCGGCCACCGCCTGGCAACCGTGGCAACACATCGGCTGGCGCTGGTCGTCGATCACCGCCGTGTAATGCGTTCCCGAAGGGACGGGCAGGCCGCAGTGAAAGCAGGCGGTGGTGGAACCGGAGGCAGGAAGGGGGAAATCAGCGGCGGCCAGCATCAAGTGAGTCGTCGTTCAATACCAAGGCTCGAACACCGCTTCCAACGAGGTTGCCTCCAAAATCCGATCTATC
Organism: uncultured Gammaproteobacteria bacterium; assembly: GCA_963719395.1. Taxonomy (GTDB): domain Bacteria; phylum Pseudomonadota; class Gammaproteobacteria; order Competibacterales; family Competibacteraceae; genus Contendibacter. The sequence continues at coordinate 60,399 of CAVRCC010000016.1, forward strand.
CAGCATTCCAAATCTTCCTGGGAAGCTTCCGCCAGTTTCGTCAATACCCATTCCGGCAGCACGCCAAACCGGCGCACCAGTTGCCGGCGCAGGGTTTGCACCATGCCATTCCGCAATCCCTGTTGCGCGCCCTGCTGCAGGCCCTGCTGCAGGCCCCGTTCCGTCGCCATTCGTTCCAAGCTGGTTACATATCGCATGGTCTTTTCCTCCTCGAAGTCATCGATCGCGGACCACAACTGTTGATCGAGTTCCGGCGGCAAATACAATAACCAGTCGATAAAGTTCAACAGATCGAGTACGTTCTGGCGATCGTAGCCGCGCCGATAGAGCAACCGGAGCAAATGCAATTTGGCGTCATACCGCGCTGGCGGGTTTTGCCGGGTGGACATCGCCCATAATTGCGCCAGCGCCACCAAGGCAAATGGGTTGGCCGCCGCTTCCAATTCCACCTGCCGGGGCGCGTAATCCAGCAATTTGACCACCGGGAATCGCAGAGTTAACTCGCAGCCCCACAGGCCATAGCCGTATTCCCGTGGTCGCCAGCCTGGCTCTTCATCGGCCAGCACCGCCAGACTGACCACCGGCGGTGGCAGACCATGAGTACGCCGGGCATAGCGATCATACAAGCGGTAATGATAAATATACATCCGCCGGGCAAAGGCCTCTTCCCGCCGCCCTTGCACTTCGATATGCACCAACACCAGACTCTCGCCACCCTCGCATCGTTGAACCCGGACCAGTCTATCGGCGTAGCGCTGACCCAGGGTAGCGTCGCATATGCGCCAACTTAGGCTACCCACTTAAGGCGGGACAGTTTAAGGCGATTTCCGGAAAAAAGCTTACCTGCTTGACCGCGAAATGGAGCATTGCCGTTCCCCCCTTTAGCAAAGAGGGGTGAGGGGGGATTTGAGCCCCGTGGATTGACGCCGCCGATCAAAATCCCCCCCAACCCCCCTTTTTCAAAGGGGGGAGACAAGGCCTGGTTCGGTATAACCTTTTCAAGAAATCGCCTAAGTCTTTCACTCCGAGAATGATCAAGCCCAAGGAGCGATGATATCGTAGCGATTTACTGACAGACCGGGGGACGGGATGGACCTACGAGGGCGCTGCCAACAAATTCTCACCGTGCTCCGGGAACGGGGCTCGCCATCGATCCGGAAGCTGGCCCAAGCGACGGGGTTGCCGAAAAGTAGTGTGCATCGGTACTGCAAAGGGCTGCGCGAGCGCGCTCGGCAGGCGCCGGAAGCGGAGCTGTGGGAACACGAGCAGGGCGCGCAGTGGCTGCGGGTCTTGGTGGTGGCGGTGCTGTTGGTCTTTGGCCTGAAAGGGGGGGTGGGGGTCGAGCGGATTTCCGAGTTTTTTCATCGGATCCGGCTCGAGCGTTACCTGGCGGTCTCGCCGAGCGCCCTGAGGTCGTTACGCACGCAGATGGAAGCCGTCATCCTGGCCTACTCAGCGGAACAGGAACAGCGGTTCGGTCAAGCGGGGCGTCGGCTGGAGATGATCGCCGGGGCCGACGAGACCTTTTTCGATCAAAAAGTGGTGTTGGTGATGATGGATTTAGTGTCGGGTTACCTGGTGCTGGAAGAGACGGCCGACAATAGAACCTACGCCACCTGGCAGGAACGGGTGCAGGCCGCCATGACGCGGGTGGGCTTGGCGCTCAAATACGTGGTTAGCGATCGGGCCCAGGCCTTGATCAAGCTGGCGCTGACCGGCTTGGGGTGCCCCAGCGTGCCGGATTTATTTCATGCCTTGCGGGATTTAGCCAAAGTGATGGGGGTGAGCCTGAGCTTAAAACTGGCGCAGGTGGAGGAGAAATTGACGCACGCCCGGCAGCAGCTCGGCGGGAGGCCAAGGGTCACGATACGCACGTCCAACAGCGGTGGCTGGCCCACCTCAGCGCGCAAGCCGAGGGGCTGCGGGCCGATCGAGCGACCTGTCAAAGCACGCTGCAACAGGCCTCCCAGGCCGTGCATCCCTTCACCCTGGCCGAGAGCCAGGCGCAGAGTTCCGCCCAAGTCGAGAGCCGGCTGCACCAAGCCGTGGCGACCCTCAATACCCTCCATGCCGCCCATACGGCGCGCGACAATCAAGCGGCGGTCGCCAAATTCCAGCGCCAAATTCCCGGAATCGCGGCCCTGGTCGATGCGTGGTGGCTCGGGGTGGAACACCGGTTAGCTCCGCTGGCGCTCGACGAACCGACCCAGAGTTGGTTCCAGCAGCAACTGCTCCCCGTCGTCTACTGGCAGGCCCAGGTGGAGAAAACCAAAACCCCCGCCCTGAAAACGGCCTATCAGCAGGCGTTCCGCCAGGCCCAGGCCGCGCTCCTGCAGCACCCCCTCACCGCGACGGTGACGCCGCCCGCGTTGGAAACCTACCACGCCTGGGCCCGCGACCTCGCCGGGCCATTCCAGCGGGCGTCCTCGGCCGTCGAGGGCCGGAATGGCTATCTGTCCCAACTGAATCATTGCGCCAGAGGCACGCCGACCCAACGCCTGAAGGTGATGACCGTGATTCATAACTTCGACCTCAAACGCGCCGATGGAACCACCGCCGGGCGCGTTTGGGTACTGGTTCAGTTTGATTATTCTACAAGCTATTAATTATTAAGTTAAATTTCCTTCGTAGGTTGTTATCAGAGTTGGTTTCTCTGGGCGGGATTCAGCCTGCCGAGCCGGCTAAAACTAGCTTAAAGTCATTATAGATCAATTTGTTAGCTTTATAGCCGGACCCCAGTCTGCCTGGCTCCACAAGAACCTGTGGATAACTCTGAATAATTTTTTATATTCAAACGGTTATCGCGAAAATTATACTGAACCAGTGCCGCCGAACGCTTGTTTAGAACGTCCTTCCCGGACTTGTTTGACTGGATGGTGGAACGGATGGCCCCCTTGCCCGTGCCCCGAAAGCCAAGAACACCGGCAAAATTTAACCCATTGAAATTACTAACTGTCCCGGCTTAAGTGGATACCCCCAACTTAGGGATTAAAAGATTGAAAAATATATAAAATAATAGCAGGCTTGAGGTTTCTTCGCCCACCTTGCCATCGGAGGACCGATCACGATGAGCCTGCCCTTTGGTCATGCTGAGACGACATTTGAAAGCTTCTTACAAGAGTTGCCGGAGGACTATTGGGAACTGGCCATCGAGTTCAAGGCCTTTACCCGGTCGCGCAAGATCAAGACGCCGGCGCAACTGATGCAAGTCGTGATGTGCTACTGCGGCCTCGATGAGGTGCTGCGGGAGACGGCAGGGAACTTCACGTTGTTAGAGGAGCGGATCAGCGATACAGCGATCCATAACCGCCTGAAGGCGTGCGTGCCGTGGGTGAAGGCGCTGTTGAGCCGGATGATGGGGGCGGCGGCGCAGCCGCTGCTCGAGGGCCACCTCCGCTTTCTCATTATCGATGGTTCGACCGTGCAAGGGCCGGGAGCGAAGGGCCCGTGGTATCGGCTGCATCTGGCCATCGACATGGTCAAACTCCACTTGCTACATGGGGTGGTGACGGATGCGCACGAGGGTGAGCGCCTGGGCCACTATCCGTTGCAAGACGGCGACGTGGTGGTGGTGGATCGCGGCTACAACCAGACCCAGATGTGGATCGACCAGGCGGATCGGGGCGTCGGCCTGGTGGTGCGCTATAACCCGCATGGCCTCCATCTTTATGATGCGGCGGGGCAGAAGATCGATCTCGAGGCGACGTTAAAAGCGACGGTGGAGACCGAGCGGTGCCTGCCGGTGCGGGTGCGCAACCAAAACCAGGAATTCATCGAAGGTCACCTGCATGCCTGCCGGCTGCCGCCGGCGCAAGCGGCGGAGGCCCGGCGCCGGGCCCGGGCCGAGGCGAAGAAGGCGGGTCGCCAAATCCGGCCCCGGACGTTGGCGTTGGCCGAGTGGGTGTTGATCTTCACCACCGTGCCGCCGGCCGTCCTGCCCACGGCGACGGTCATGGCCCTCTATCGGGTGAGGTGGCAAGTGGAGCTCGCGATCAAGCGATTGAAAAGTATCCTGAATATTGACAGGCTCCGCGCCCGCAAGGACGGCCGGTTGGCCGACTTGTACCTGCACGGCAAATTGCTTTATGCCTGGGTGGTCGAGAAACGGGCGCGCCGGCGATGCGGCGACGACTGGAATCGTCTCGATCACCCGCGGCGCGCCACCCCGTGGCGGATCTGGAAACTCCTGCACCAGGAACTGACCGTTGCCATCCGGGGAGTGAACCAGTGGAACCTGAACCGCTGGGCGGCCTGTCTCGACGTGATGCAGGAACGGCCACGCCGACGGTCACTGCAAACCCTGCCGGATCGAGTCAGCCACCTGATCGCCTACTGCCAAGCTAATGGCATTAGTAACATATAATAAGCACCGATAAGTTGGCGAATATGGGGTAGCGTCGCGCACCACCCGGGCCAGTTCCTTGTCCAGAAATTCATATCCCGCTTCCCAGTCGATCTCGCCATGCGCATCCGGGAAGAAAAAAGCCATGAATTCCGGGAAGAACCGCTCCAGTAGTTGTTTCCAGGGACTATCGTATTCGTCGCGTTTTTCGGTCATGGATTCCTGGCGTCGCCCACGGTGGTATCGGCGCGAACTTCGTGCAACTCGTCGCCCTGGCGGACTTGCAGCACCAGATTCCACGCGCCAGCAGCGGGCAGTTTCAAGGCTGCCTCGTACATCCCCGGCTCCTGCTCGGTCAACTCGAACGCGACGTCCAGCGTACTGGTCGAAGGCCGGAGAAACCACCCAGTCACGGTCGCGCCCGTCAGTGGCTCGCCCGCGCGGGTTCGCGCCACCACCCGGAACACCGCCGGTTCGTTGGCCACCGGCTCGCTCAGCCACCCTTTCTGGATCTGCCAGCCACGCTGGCGCTGGCGTTCCACCTGTTGCAGATACTGGTTGTACAGGGCTTCCTTCTTGTGGAAATCGTGCGAGATCACGCCGGGGAACATCGACGACACCTCGCGACGGTTCTGCGTCTCCGGCAGCAACCAACGCAGCATGGAAGCATTCAGGCCATGCTCGGCCACCGCGACGAACACCGCCCCCAACACCACCACCACGATAAAAAATCCTCCGATCACCGCCGGCCCCCAGTGCAGGCCCTGGCCGGTGGCGCGGCGGTCGAGCAGCATCCCGCAAGCCAGCGACGCCAGCAGATAGATCGCCAGATGCAGGGCGAACACGTCGCCGCCCGGCCAGCGCAGGATGCCATACGGCACATAGAGACCGAGAGTGACCAGCGCGACCGTGGCAGCGGCCTGCTTCGCGCTCGTGTGCGCGAAGCGGGTCAATCCCAGGTTGGCGAGGAGGATCGCGCCGACGCCGAGCGCGAGGCCGAGCAACACATCGGTCATCAGTCGCTGGCCGGCGCGTAGAACGGCACTTCCCGCCGGATCGGCTCGGCCGTCGCCCCCTCCAGAGACTCGATGACGAACGTCACCTTATCGCCGGCCGCCCTACCCTGCTGAATCGGCGGAACTTGCACCCGCGCCAGCAGCTTGATTCGCTCCTGCGGCGCCAGATCGATCCGCTCCATGCCGTCCATGTCCAGGGTCGCGCCCGGCAAGCCCTCGATGCGAATGCCAACCGTCATCGGCGCCGTCAGTTTGTTATTGAGCTTGACCTCGTAGGCGTTGCGGATGCCGCCGTCCGACAATTCGGTATACAGCGGCTGGCGAATCTGCTCGACCATGCCGGTGTAGGGCGAGCGGGTCAGTACGCTCCAGATCAGGATTGAGGCCGCCGCCGTCAGAATCACCCCGTAGCCGATGGTCTTGGGTTTGAGCAGCGTCGTCTTCCGGCCGTTCAGCGCGTTTTCCGACGTGTAGCGGATCAGCCCGCGCGGCCATTTCATGTTGTCCATGATGGTATCGCAGGCGTCGACGCACAGCGCGCAGGAAATACACTGATATTGCAGACCATTACGGATATCGATGCCCACCGGACAAACTTGCACGCAGTAACCGCAATCGATGCAATCCCCCACGCCTTGCGCCTGCCGCTCGTCGTGGGTTTTCAGACCCTTGCCCAGTTTGGTTCGACCCTTCCCACCCTCGCCCCGCTTGTCGTCATAGGAAATGACCAGGGTATCGTGGTCGAACATGGCGCTCTGAAACCGCGCGTAGGGGCACATATAGGTGCAGACCTGCTCGCGCGCCAGTCCGGCCATGACGAAGGTGGTGGCGGTCAGGAAGAAGGTGGCGAAATAGGCTGCGTAAGGCGCGCGGCCCGTCAGCAGCTCCACCACCAGCGTCGGCGCGTCAACCCAGTAGGCGGTAAAGGTCACCCCGGACCACAGTGCCACCAACAGCCACAATCCGTAGGTTTTGCTCTTTTTGACGATCTTCTCGCGGTTCCACGGCCCCTTGTCCAACCGCATCCGCGCCGGCCGCTCGCCCTGCATCCACTGCTCGATCATGATGTACAGATCGGTCCACAGCGTCTGAAAGCAGAAATAGCCGCACCAGACCCGGCCGGCGAGGCCAGTAACGAAAAACAGCAGGATGGCAAAGATGATCAGCACGCCGGCCAGCCAGAAGATGTCCTGCACCTGGATGGTCAGGCTGAAAATGTAGAAATGCCGGCCCGGCAAATCGTACAACACCGCCTGATCGGGCGCGTTGGGCCGCTCCCAGCGTATCCAGGGCAGCAGGAAATAGACGGCGTAGGCCAGTATCAGAACGCCGCTCTTCAGATTGCGAAACCGCCCCTTGACGGAGCGTGGATAGATTTGAATGCGCTTCTGATAAAGCTCGGTATTATTTTCGGACATAATCCACCCGATTAACGTGAAACGGCATAAACAATCATGTTGGCCGCATCGGGAAACCGGCGTCATTGCGATCCGTCAACTGGACGCCTCGCCGGGGTTCGGGAAAAATCGCGGAGGTGGGTGAAACACCACTTAAGGCTTATATAGCACTCCTATGCAGGTTATGGAAATTCCCCTCCTTGGCAAAGGAGGGGTGGCGCGCAGCGCCGGGGTGGTTCGACCGTGGCGATTCCACAACTCAGATAGGAGCGCTATAGCCTTCCTAATGAATATCCTAGGACTAGCATTGACAGATGAAAAATCGTGATTCTCTGCATATAGAGAAAACATAAATTTACTTTGTAATGGTAATATATCCGTAGGGGCGACCGGCCAGTCGCCCCTACGGAGTCGATCAAATGATCGGGCCTGTACGATCATTGATTGGCAAGACTATACATGCTTCACCCCCCTGCGTAGGGGGTGAAAGCTGGGCGTATCCGGTTGTCGCCAACCGGCGCGATGCCTTACTTGGCGCCACCCAACTGACGCACGTACACCGCCAACAGTTTGATGTCGTCGTCCTTCAAGCGCCCCTTCCAGGCCGGCATGATGCGCGTGTTGTTCACGCCGTTGGTGATGAAGGTCTTGAGGACGGCCTTCTTATCCTGCAGGGTTTTCTGCGCCGGCACGTCGGTGATGGCCCAGATCTTGTCGGTCAGATTGGCCGCGCCCTGCGACGGAACGCCCTTGCCGTCAGCGCCGTGGCAGTAGTAGCAACCGCCGACCTGGCCCTGGAAGATTTCCTTGCCGCGATCGGCTGCCTCGCTCGGCTTGGCCTCGTTCGACAGGGTCAACACGTACTCGGCCGCGTCGTCCAGTTGCTCCGGTTTCAACACCGCGCCAAACGCGGGCATAAAGCCCTTGCGACCTTGCACCAGGGTCTCGTGAATCCGATCCATGCCGCCGCCCCACAACCAGTCGTCGTCGGTCAGGTTGGGATACATGCCGACCACGCCTTGGCCGCCGCGACCGTGACAGGCAGCGCAGTTGTCGCCGAACAGGCCCTTGCCGACCGAGCGCACGAATTCCATCATCTTGGGATCCTTGGTGATCTGGTCGTAGCTGGCCGCCTGCACCTTGGCGAGCATGGCCTTGCGCTGCTCGTCGTTGGCCGCATCACCCAAATCCGAAAGCAACTGGGAGCGGGTGTTCCAACGATATTCCCGCTCTTCAACCTTGCCGCTGGTTTTGTCGGTGATCGTGTAATCCACCGTGCCGAAGCCCTTGAGCCAGCTCTCTCCAACCGGCCAGGACGGGTAATAGAACCAGTACAGCACCGAAAACACCACGGTGCCGTAGAAACACCACAGCCACCAGCGCGGCAGTGGATTGTTGTACTCCTGAAGATCGCCGTCCCAGGCATGGCCGGTAGTCTGAACCGCGCTAGATTGTTGTTGTACGTTCTGCGTATTATCACTCATTGTCCATCACCTTGCGGGGATTGGGTTTCAATCCGCGCCCGCTGATTACCAGGGGCGAAATCATGAGGTTCGGGCTGCGGTGACTCCTCCTCGTCGAACGGAATGTGCTTGTAGGATTCCAGCCGTTTGGCGCGGTTTTTCCCTGTAAACACGTAGACCAGGATGCCGCAAAAGGCGCCAAAGAACAGCACTAGCGCCAAGGGCTTGGAATTCTCCAGGTGGGTGAACCACAGCAGCCAGTCGAACATCGGGCGAAAGCTCCATCCAGTCTCCCCAGCACCGGGGAGACCTGGTTCAGGTCGTTAGCGGAACTCGGTAAAGTAGCTTTCGTCGTACTTGGTGAAATCCACCATGGTGCCGAGCACCTGCAAGTACGCCACCAGCGCTTCCATCTCCGTCACTTGGCCAGGAATACCGTCGAAGTTCTTGTCGCGGGCTTCCTTCAGCAAATTGTCCTGAGCCTTGCTGATATCCAGTTGGTCGGCGACCGTCTGACCGAATTTCTTGACATTGGCGTCGTACTCCTGCTGGGTTACGGAATAAGGTACGCCGGTCGCCCGCAGGGCGCGCATCCGGTCGGCCACATCCGAGTAGTCCAGGTCGGTGGTCAGCAGCCACGGATAGTTCGGCATGATGGACTGCGGCACCACCGAGCGCGGCGCTTTCAGGTGCTGGACATGCCACTGGTTAGAGTACTTGCCGCCCACCCGCGCCAGATCGGGACCGGTGCGCTTGGAGCCCCATTGGAACGGATGGTCGTATTGGGATTCCGCCGCCAGCGAGTAGTGGCCGTAACGCAACCACTCGTCGCGGAACGGGCGGATCTGCTGGGAATGGCACAGATAGCAGCCCTCGCGGATGTAGATGTCGCGGCCGCGCTGCTCCAGTGGGGTGTAGGGCCGCACGCCCTCCACCTTCTCGACCGTTTCGTTGATGTAGAACAACGGGACGATTTCCACCAGGCCGCCGATGCTGATAACCGCCAGGATCAGCAGGAGCATGAGGCCGGAGTTGGTTTCGATTTGTTCGTGTCGCATGACTGTTGGTCTCCAGGAGCCGTTGCTCAGGCCTTCGCCAGCTTGGCCGCCAACTTGGCCGTCAACTTGGCCTCGACGGCCGCCTGCTCGCGCCGGGCTGCCCGCACGGTCATCACCATGTTGTACACCATGACCAGCACCCCCGTGACGAAGAAGGCGCCGCCCAGCGCGCGCCAGATATACGGCGTGTGCATGAACTCAACGGATTCGCTGAAGGTGTAAGCCAGGTTGCCGTAATCGTCGAAGCTGCGCAGCATCAGACCCTGGCCGATGCCGGCGACCCACAGCGAGGTGATGTACAGCACGATGCCGATGGTGGCCAACCAGAAGTGGACGTAAATCAGGGTCTGGCTGTACATCTTGGTGTCGTACAGCCGCGGGATCAGGTGATAGATCGAGCCGAAGCTGACCAGCGCCACCCAGCCCAGCGCGCCGGAATGCACGTGGCCGATGGTCCAGTCGGTGTAGTGCGACAGAGCGTTGACGCTCTTAAGCGACATCAGCGGACCTTCGAAGGTGGACATGCCGTAGAACGACAGCGAGGTGATCAGGAACAACATGATCGGGTCGGAGCGCAGTTTGTCCCAGGCGCCGGACAGAGTCATGATGCCGTTGATCATGCCGCCCCAGGAGGGCATCAACAGGATGATGGAGAAGGTCGCGGCCAGGGTGGACACCCAGTCGGGCAGCGAAGTCCAGTGCAGGTGATGGCCGCCGGCCCACATGTACAGGAAGATCAGCGCCCAGAAGTGGATGATCGACAGCCGGTAGGAATACACCGGGCGACCGGCCTGCTTGGGCACGAAGTAGTACATCATGCCGAGGAAGGCAGCGGTCAGGAAGAAACCGACCGCGTTGTGGCCGTACCACCACTGGGTCATGGCATCCTGCACGCCGGAGAACAGGCTGTAGGACTTGGTCAGGCTGACCGGCACCGCCAGGTTGTTGAAGATATGCAACAAAGCGACCGCCACGATGAACGCCAGATAGAACCAGTTGGCCACGTAGATGTGCGGCTGGCTGCGGCGACGCAGGGTTTCCACGTACACCGCGAAATAGGATACCCAAACCAGAGTGATGGCGATGTCCAGCGGCCATTCAAACTCGGCGTATTCACGACCCTGGGTGATGCCCATGACGTAGCTTAGCGCGCCCAGCGCCACACCGCCGCTCCAGCCCCAGAAGGTGAATTCGGCCAGCCAAGGGAAAGCCAGCCGGGCCTGGCTGGTGCGCTGCACGATGTAGTAGGAGGTCGCGAACAGAGCACTGCCGCCGAAACCAAAGATCACCAGGGTGGTGTGAACCGGGCGCAGCCGCCCGAAGGTCAGTTGGGGAATATCGTAATTCAGGAACGGCCAGGCCAGTTCGCAAGCGATGTAAACGCCGACGGACATGCCGAGTACCGCCCATACCATCGCCACGATTGTGAACTTGCGGACGATGTCGTAGTTATATTGCTCGGCTGGCAATGCTGAGCTTTGGGCCATATCTAAGTCTCCTTAACAAGCCATGGGTTAGGAGTTTCTGGTTGTTTTCCGATGCGGCTAATCGGGATTGGAAAACCGTGTCTGGGTGGGTCTGGACGACGCGATATTCTACTAATATTCACAGGGTTTCCTCAATCAGCATTCGCTAATATGGCGAGAAATAACTGTAGCTGGGGAAATTTGGGGCCGGGATCTCAAGACAGGCCACGCCAGAGCGCGGCGAGCGGGCCGAGCGCGTAATGATCGAGCATCAGCGCGGCGAACAGGCCGAACAGGCCGAACAGGCCGAACAGGCCGAACAGGCCGAACAGGCCGAACAGGCCGAACAGGCCGAACAGGCCGAACAGGCCGAACAGGCCGAACAGGCCGAACAGGTAGACGATGGAAAACCCAAAGGTGGGCATGGCCAGCCGGTCGTCGCCGGTGGCGAACAGCCGCGCGGCGTAATACAGAAAACGGCCGCCCAGCGCCAGAACGCCGACCAGATAGATGCCGCCGCTCATCCCGGTCAAAAAGGGCAGCAGGGAAACCGGAACCAGCAGGATGGTGTAGAGCAGGATTTGCAGGCGGGTGAAGGCCACGCCGTGGGTGACCGGCAACATCGGGATGTCGGCCTTGGCGTAGTCGTGGCGACGGTGGATGGCCAGCGCCCAAAAATGCGGCGGCGTCCACACGTAGATGATCAGGAACAGCAGCAGCGCGCCGGAGTCCACCTGGCCGGTGACCGCCGTCCAGCCGAGCCGCGCCCGCCGCCCCACCGATCACGATGTTCTGCGGCGTCGCCCGCTTGAGGAACCGGGTGTAGACCACGGCGTAGCCGATCGGTGAACCCCACGCACAGCATCGCGAAGTCGGTTGTTATCACCACGCCAACACAGTCTATCGCTCACAGGCCCTGCCTTCGGGCGGGGCCGACTCTCCTCAATCCGGCTTCACCACGGTCAGGCCATTGGGCTGGCTGGCGAAATAGGCAGCTAAATCGGTCATGTCCTGTGCCGAAAGAGGGGCTGCTATGCCTTTCATGACGACATTTTTGCGCGCCCCGCTTTGGTAATCCGCCAGCGCTTTACGCAGATAGTCCTCGTGTTGGCCGGCCAGCCGTGGATAGAGCGGGATGTTGCCGTTACCGTCCGCGCCGTGGCAGGCCGCGCAGCTTCCGCTCTTGGTCTTGCCGGCGGTGGCGTCGCCCCGGATCGGCGAGATTTCTTCCGGGGTCCGGGCGCCGGTCAGGAAGGCGGCGACGTCCCGCATGTCCTGCTCGCTCAGCGGAAAGGCATTGGCATGCATGGTCGGATGCTGGCGCTCGCCGGTTCGGTAGGCGTTGAGCGCGACCAGGATATAGTCGGGATGCTGGCCGCCCAACCGGGGTACGTGATAGTTGGGATAGGCGTTGGTGTAGCCCGGGACGGAGTGGCAGCCGGCGCAGGTGGTGAACTTGACCTTGCCGGCGACGGGATCGCCAGCGGCGGGATCAGCGGCCTGCGCGGCGCCGGCCAAGGCAGTGCTAATCCCGATGGCGATGAGCAGCCTACGTACCGATTGCATCATGGGTCATCCTCGTGGGTGTGAGCGGAACCGGCCTTAACACTAGCCGGCCAACCGCCGAATATCAATCATCGAGGCCGAGTTCCTTCATTTTTCGCCACAGCGTAGTCCGGCTGACGCCGAACCGTTCGGCGGCCCGGTCGCGCTTGCCGCCGGTTTCGGTCGAGGCGGCGATGATCCGCGCGGTCCAGTGTGGCTTGACGGTGGAGGTTTCGCTGGAACGCGGCGGTTCCCGCTCGGCGGTGAATCATTTGATCAGGCAGGCCGGCAAATCGCCCAGTCCGATCAGATTGGGAGGCCAGCTTCCCTTCAAAAAGGGCTACCTTCATCATGGAAGTTAAGGGACGCTGCCGGATTGACGAATATGGCAAGAAATAACCGTGGCTGGGGAAATTTGGCGCTGGGATCTCAAGACAGGCCATGCCAGAGCGCGGCGAGCGGGCCGAGCGCGTAATGATCGAGCATCAGCGCGGCGAACAGGCCGAACAGGTAGACGATGGAAAACCCAAAGGTGGGCATGGCCAGCCGGTCGTCGCCGGTGGCGAACAGCCGCGCGGCGTAATACAGAAAACGGCCGCCCAGCGCCAGAACGCCGACCAGATAGATGCCGCCGCTCATCCCGGTCAAAAAGGGCAGCAGGGAAACCGGAACCAGCAGGATGGTGTAGAGCAGGATTTGCAGGCGGGTGAAGGCCACGCCGTGGGTGACCGGCAACATCGGGATGTCGGCCTTGGCGTAGTCGTGGCGACGGTGGATGGCCAGCGCCCAGAAATGCGGCGGCGTCCACACGTAGATGATCAGGAACAGCAGCAACGCGCCGGGGTCCACCTGGCCGGTAACCGCCGTCCAGCCGAGCAGCGGCGGAGCCGCGCCCGCCGCCCCGCCGATCACGATGTTCTGCGGCGTCGCCCGCTTGAGAAACAGGGTGTAGACCACGGCGTAGCCGATCAACGAAACAGCGGTCAGCGCGGCGGTCAGCGGATTGGTAAAGCCCAGCAGCAGCACCAAGCCGAGCGCGCCGATCACCAGCGCGAAGCCCAGCACCTGACCGGTTTCCAAGTGGCCGCTCGGCAGTGGCCGGCGACAGGTGCGGGCCATCAGGGCATCTACCCGTCGGTCCACCAAGTGATTGAGAGCGGCGGCGGAACCCGCCATCAGCGCGATGCCCAGCGCGCCGAACAACAGGACTTCCCACGGCACCATCCCCGGTGTCGCCAGCAGCATGCCGACTATGGCGGTGAAGGTGATCAGGGCGACGACCTTGGGTTTGGTCAGTTCCAGATAATCCCGCCCGTGGCGGCGGACGCTGGCGTGCAGGGTCTGAATCGCGGTGGTCATCATGCGGCGGTTTCCGGTCGGAGCAGATGGTTGATCGTTACCAGGGACAACAGCAATAACGCCGCGCCGCCGGTATGAGCTACGGCCACTGGCAGTGGCAGGCGCAGCACAACATTGGCGATACCCAAGCCGAGCTGGACGACCAGCAGAACAGCAATAGCGCCACCGGCCAGTTGCAAGGCGCGATTGCGGGTCGTCGCCACCAGCCGCCAACTCAGCCAGCCCAAGTACAACGCCACGACGAGCGCAACGATACGGTGCATGACATGGATCGTCACCCGCGCGTCATTGGCCAGCACCCCGCCCTCGTAAGATATTCCCAGCCCCCGCCACAACGTGAACGCTTCCTGGAAGTCCATCGATGGCCACCAGCGACTCTGACAGGTGGGGAAGTCCGGGCAGGCCAGCGCCGCGTAATTGGCGCTGGTCCAGCCGCCCAAGGCGATCTGGCCTGCCAGCAACACCAGCCCCAGCAGCGCGTAACGGCGTAGTGCCCGATTTTCATCGGCAGCGCCCGCAGTTCCGCCATGATGCTGGCCAAGAACCAGCCACGCCAACACACTCAGGGTCGTCAACCCCCCCAGCAGATGCCCCATGACCACCAGGGGCTTCAACTGCCAGGTGACGGTCCACATTCCCAACAGAGACTGGAAAATAATGAGCCCCAACAGCGCCAGCGGCAGGGCGATGGGTTGATTCGGCTGGCGGCGGTCGCGCCAAGCCAAGACGGCCAGCGCCAGAATCAGCAGTCCGAGCGTTCCAGCGCAGTAGCGATGAATCATCTCCTTCCACGCCTTGGCCGGTTCGACCGGCCGCTGCGGATAGGCAGAGCTGGCTTCAGCGATCTGATCAGCCTGATCGGGCACGTCCAGCAAACGCCCGTAACAGCCGGGCCAGTCCGGGCACCCCAGGCCGGCATCCGACAGCCGCACATAGGCGCCCAACACCACCACGATAAAAGTCAGGGCCAACGCAGCCCAGGCCAGTCGGTAAAAAATCGTTGTTTGCATCCCGTTCATCCAATATTGGACAGGCGTAGCAGTCGTTGCAGATCCTTGAGCATCCCACGTGGCTCGACCGCAACCGGGTAGCGCATCAGCAGATTGCCCAGCGGATCCACCAGGTAAATCCATCCCCCCCCTGCTCCGGTCGAACCGAACGCACCACTCAGTTCAGTTCGGGTCGTGGCATCAGCCACGCCGACGATCATCGCCGGATGATCGGTCGCCAACCATTGACGCAGACTGGCAGCCGGCAATCCATCGAGCAGCAATAGCGTCTTCACCCGCCCCGTATCCTTGCCCAACGCCAGCCGCACCTGCCGCATAGCGTACAGGGCGGTTTGGCAGGACGTATCGCATTCGGTCGCCGAACCGACACGAACCAGCACCCAATAACCCCGCACCGTGGTTCCGTCCGATGGCCGGTTATCGAGGGTGGTAAAACGCAAATTCGCCAACGGCCGGGCTGGGTTTAGTAATTCGCCGTGCTGGACCGAACCGCCAGGTTGCCAGCGACCGACCAGCAGCCAAGCCGCCGTCAGTGGAACCGCGAAGCAGGCGATGATGAACAACAAAATCAGTCGCTGCCGCCAGATCACAGGCATCACGTCAACTTTGACCGGGATCGAATCGATACTCATTAAACCCTCATTCCGAACGCGGCAACCGACGCGTGTTGGCCACGCAGTATAAAACCACCAGCGCCGCCGCCAAGGCGAACCACTGCACGGCATAACCCTGGTGGCGTTCCGGGCCAAACCCGCCGAAGCGGGGTTGCCAGTCGCGCCCATAGCCCCAAGCGGCTTCCGGTTCCAGCAAGATCACTGCCGGTTGCAGCGGATAACCCAGGATTGCAGAAAGCCGGTCGTACTCCACATACGGCACCACCCGTGGCCAGCGCCGATCACTACCCGCAGCATCGCCCAGCCGCAATCCCGGCTGGGACGGTTGCGCCAACCAACCGCTCACGGTCACGGGTTCCGCAGGCGTCGCAATGTCCGGCACGACCTGGCGCGACTCGCCCAGCGCAACCCAGCCCCGGTTGATTAGAACAGCGTTGCCGTCCGTCAACCGTAGCGGCGTTAAAACGTGATAGCCCGGTTGGCCGTCGCGCACTTGATTGTCCAGCAACACCTGATGGGCGCCATCGTAGCGCCCGGCAGCGACCACGCGCCGATAGTAACTGGCGGAATCCGTGGGATTCACTTCGGCCAGTGTGACCGGGGGCCGATTCGATTGCTCGGCGAAGGCGGCTTGCAGTTCCGCCTTCTGTCGTCCCCGATCCGACTGCCACAATCCCAACGCCAGCAGGAGCGGCAGGAGCAACAACAACGCGAGGGTAGACGCCCAACCCGGACTGAAAATCCAGCCGCCGATCCGCATTCAGCGTTGAACCGCGAGGGTTATACTAGCAGCGACTATCCTCTTCCACCGGAGTCCACTCATGCTGATCAAAGTCGTCGTCGCTCTCATCCTGCTGCTCATTCTCGCCAGTCTGGGTTCCGGGTTGGTGTTCATGATTCGCGACCAAGGGCGCGGCCCCCGCGCCGTCAAGGCGCTTACCGTGCGTATCGCATTATCCGTGGCCCTATTTCTGTTACTGCTGCTCGCCTACGCCGCTGGTTTGATTAACCCACACGGCCTCTAACCTGACCGTGCGCTCGTTTTCACATCCAGTAGACGAAGATGAACAGCCCCAGCCACACCACGTCCACAAAGTGCCAGTACCAGGCCGCCGCCTCGAAGGCAAAATGGCGTTCTGGCGTGAAATGACCGGCCAAGCCACGCAGCAGAATGATCGCCAGAATGATCGTGCCGATCGTCACATGCAGACCGTGGAAACCCAGTCAGCATGTAAAAGGTAGAACCGTAGATGCCGCTTTCCAGGGTCAAATTCAGTTTCTGATAGGCTTCATGGTATTCGATAGCCTGGCAGGTCAGGAACAGCGCACCGAGCGCAACCGTAGCCGCCAGACCTTTCAGCCACTGCTGACGCTTGCCCTCGACCAAGCCCCAATGCGCCCAAGTGATGGTCACGCCGCTGCTGAGCAGGATCAGGGTATTGATCGCCGGCAGCCCCCACGCATGCATGGGCGCGAAAGAGCCGCCGATTTCGGCAGGGCCGTTGGTGGGCCAGATGGCTTCATACTGGGACCAAAGCAAACTCTGGGTCCACACCCCATGAGCGGTTTCCCCACCCAGCCAAGGCACCGCGTACTGGCGGGTGTAGAACAGCGCGCCGAAGAACGCCGCGAAAAACATCACCTCGGAGAAGATGAACCAGCCCATGCCCCAGCGGAACGAGCGATCCATCTGGTCGCTGTAGAGACCTTTCTGGCTTTCGTGGATCACGGTGCCAAACCAGCCAAACATCATCAGCAAAATCATGGCGATGCCGACTAGCAACAGGGTGCTTTTACCCCCGTTGAGTGCGGTCGCCCCACCCAGCATCAAGGTGAAGAGGCCGATAGAAGCGATGATCGGCCAGTAGCTTTGGTGTGGCACATAGTAATGATCGGTGGTGTGATCATCGTGACCCTGCGTGTGTGCGTGTGCGTGCGCCATCTATAGACATCCCCCTCGGCAGTCGTTCTCGTGACGATCAGCGGTTGCGCTCTTAGCCACCGGCGTCGTCCAGTCTAAAAAAGGTGTAGGACAGTGTGACCGTGTGTACGTCGGGTGGCAAATCCGAATCAATGCGGAACGTCACCGGCATCTCGCGCCCTTCACCGGGTTGAAACTGTTGCCGGATGAAACAGAAGCACTCGATCTTCTGGAAATGTTGTGCCGCCAAGCCCGGCGCTACACTCGGAATGGCTTGCCCGACCAGCGGATGGCTGGTCAGGTTGCGAGCCAAATAGTGGGTCTGGTAATACTGACCAGGATGAACCTGCATCCGGCTGACTTGGGGCACAAATTCCCACGGCGCGCCGACGTTCAGGCTGGCGACGAACTCCACGGTGACCGTGCGCGTCTCGTCCACTGCGCCCGACTCCACCGCCGCCACGCGACCGCCGGTCTTGCCATTCAGGCCGGTGACCTGGCACAGCACATCGTAGATCGGCACCATCACAAAGCCGAAGCCGAACATCGCCACCGTAATCAGCAGCAAGCGTTTGACCAAGCGACGGTTGGCCTCACCGATAGGAACCTCCTCCCGAATTTCCACGCGGTCTCCTCCCTTTCTACTTCACCACGGGCGCGGTGGTAAAGGTGTGATAGGGCGGCGGCGACGGCAAGGTCCATTCCAGCCCGTGCGCGCCTTCCCAGACTTGATCGGTGGCCTTCACGCCACCGCGAATGGTTTGGATCACGTTGTACAGGAACAGCAGTTGCGAGAAACCAAACAGGAATGCGCCCACGGTGGAGATCATGTTGAACTCGGTGAACTGCAAGGCGTAATCGGGAATACGGCGCGGCATCCCGGCCAAGCCGAGAAAGTGCTGCGGGAAAAACAGGACATTAACCCCGACCACCGACAGCCAGAAGTGAATCTTGCCCAGCCGCTCGTCGTACATGTGACCGGTCCACTTCGGCAGCCAGTAGTAAGCTGCCGCCATGATCGAGAACACCGCGCCCGGCACCAGCACATAGTGGAAATGCGCCACCACGAAATAGGTGTCGTGATACTGGAAATCCGCCGGAGCGATGGCGAGCATCAACCCGGAAAAACCGCCGATGGTGAACAGGATCACGAAGGCGATGGCGAACAGCATCGGCGTTTCGAAGGTCATCGCCCCGCGCCACATGGTCGAGACCCAGTTGAACACCTTGACCCCGGTCGGCACCGCGATCAGCATGGTCGCGTACATGAAGAACAACTCACCGGCCAAGGGCATCCCTACCGTGAACATGTGATGCGCCCAGACAATAAATGACAGGAATGCAATCGAGGATGTGGCGTATACCATCGAGACATAACCGAACAACGGCTTGCGCGCGAACGTCGGGATGATCTGGGAGACGACCCCAAACGCCGGCAGAATCATGATGTACACCTCGGGATGACCGAAGAACCAGAAGATGTGCTGGAACATGACCGGGTCGCCGCCGCCGGCCGCATTGAAGAAGCTGGTGCCGAAGTATTTATCGGTCAACAGCATGGTCACTGTACCGGCCAACACCGGCATCACCGCAATCAGCAGGAACGCCGTGATCAGCCACGTCCACACGAACAGCGGCATTTTCATCAGCGTCATGCCAGGGGCGCGCAGGTTGAGGATCGTGGCAATGACGTTGATCGCCCCCATGATTGAGGAAATACCCATCATATGGATGGCCAGGATCACGAAGGGGAAAGCATCGCCCGTCTGCAACACTAACGGCGGATACAGGGTCCAACCGCCAGCGGGTCCACCACCGGCGCTGAACAGCGTAGACAGCAACAGAGTGAAGGCGAAGGGCATGATCCAGAAAGACCAGTTGTTCATCCGGGGCAGGGCCATGTCTGGCGCGCCGATCATCATTGGGAGCAGCCAGTTGGCCAGGCCAACGAAAGCCGGCATGACCGCGCCGAAGATCATCACCAACGCATGCAAAGTGGTCATCTGATTAAAGAAATGCGGATTGACGATTTGCAAGCCGGGCTGGAACAGTTCGGCGCGGATCACCAGCGCCATCGCCCCGCCGACAAAAAACATAATCAGCGAGAACAGCAGGTACAGCGTACCGATGTCCTTATGATTGGTGGTAAACAGCCAGCGACCGAGACCGGACGCCGGCCCGGCATGGTGGTCGTGGTCGTGATCCAATGCAGGTGCGGCTGCGGTACTCATAGGGTCTTACCTCCGTTGGCGGCCAGAGTATTCAGATTGCTTGCTTTCATCTTTGCGGCCCATTGCTGGAATTCGGCTTCGGGCACGGCCTCGACCACAATCGGCATGAAACCATGGTCCTTACCGCAGAGCTCAGCGCACTGACCGCGATAGATGCCAGGCTGTTCGATCAGCGTCCAGCTTTCGTTGATAAAGCCGGGAATGGCGTCCTTTTTCAAGGCCAGCGCTGGCACCCACCAGGAATGGATCACGTCGGAGGCGGTAGTCAGCACACGGATCTTCTTGCCAACCGGCACCACCATCCGCTGATCGACTTCCAGCAGGTAGTGCTCGCCCTTGGCAGCGTCGTTGTGGATTTGCGCCTGCGGTGTGGACAGGGTGCTGAAGAAGCCGATATTTTCATTCAAATACTGGTAATGCCAGCGCCACTGGTAACCGGTCACCTTGATCGTCAATTCGGCGTCACGGGCGTCGGCCATACGAATCAAGGTGTTGGTCGCTGGAACCGCCATCACGATCAAAATCAGCATGGGCACGGCGGTCCAGAGGACTTCGACCAGGGTACTTTCATGGAACTGGGCCGGCGCCACGCCGCGCGACTTGCGGTGATGATAGATGGACCAGAACATCGTCCCAAACACGACCACGCCGATGACCACGCAGATCCAGAAAATCAGCATGTGCAGGTTATAGACTTCATGGCTGATGGCGGTGGCGCCCGGCGTCATGTTCAGGGCAAAATCGGCGTGGGCTCCATGACTCCACGTCAGTAGCACGCCGCCGATGGTAGTGCCGCCCGCCTGCGCGATGCGACTGATCGTCATATTGTTCCTCCTGAATGTTTACCCACGAACACCAACGCTACGTTGGTTATTAGATTTGGATTTACCGCGAAAGACCACGAGAGACAGCTTGCACGGGCAGACGGTTTTCTAGCACATGCCGTCCAACCGGCGACATAACCACAAACAGCCTGTTCATACCTCTGTTTTCGTATGAAAAAATAGATTGCCCGCAGGATTTTGTCAATAGTCCCAGAATTATGGTAGGAATTTTGGAATGGATTGCATGCTCGCGTCACCGCCTCCTTGATCCATGGCGCAACTCAGTCGCCTTCCCGCCCGCGGCGGCGCAGTTGCGCCAGCGGGAATACTGCCGGGCTGTTCCCACGCGGACGGGATCGATCCTGGATCGGGCCCCAGGCATGGCCGTAGACCACCTCGCAACTCACCGGCAGCAGACCGTCGGCGCGGCGGCACTGCTCGTAGGCGGTCCGCAGAGCCCGCAACCGGCCCTTGCCGGTCAGACCACGGGCGCGGCCCACAGTGACATTGCCCGCCCCGAGCGCCTTGAGATCGCGCATCAACCCGTCCACGTCCGAGTAGGTGAGAGTCAGCCGTTCCACGTCCATCACCGGTTCGGCCAGCCGCGCCCGCAGCAGGGCGTCACCGATGTCGTGCATGTCGAGAAAGGCGTTAACGTGGTTGTGGCCATCCCCGGCGGCGGCCCAACCGCGGCGCAATTCCAGCAGGGTATCGGGACCGAGCGTGCTGAATAGCAACGCCCCGCCCGGCTTGAGCACCCGGCGGAATTCGCTCAGCACCCGGTCCAGGTCCGGATACCACTGCAAGGCGAGGTTAGAGAAAATCAGATCGCAACTGGCGCTGGCTAGCGGCAACCCGTCCGGTTCGGCGACCGCGCCGTGCAGGGTGCGCAACCACGGCGCACGCTGGCGGGCCAGCGCCACCATCGCCGGCGCCAGTTCCAGACCGATCACCCGCGCCTTGCGGTATTTCTTCATCAGCGCCGCCGTGATTTGACCGACGCCGCAGCCGACATCGAGAATCGTTTCCGGCCGCAGCTTGATCAGATCCAACCGCTCCAGCAGGCGCTGACCGACCTCGCGATGCAGAAACGCCGCCCGGTCGTAACTGGTGGCGGCCCGCTCGAACGCCCGCCGCAATAGCTTCCGGTCCAACTCGAACGGTAATCCGTGGTCGTCGTCACGCATCAAGAAACGCTCGCAGTTGCGCCAGAAAGGCCGGCAGATGAGAGAAAAACGGCGCGTGGCCGGCGTGGGGAAAGACGTGCAAGCGGACGTCCGGCAGCAGGTTACGCATGGCCTCCCCCGCCGCCGCCGGCGTCAATTGGTCGCGCTGACCCATCAGCAGCAGGGTCGGGCAGGCAATGCGCGGCAGCTCGGCGCGCAGATCGGTACTTTCCAGAATCGCCAGCCCATCCTCCAGCGCCGTGACGTCCGGCTCGCCATGTTGGAATAACAGGGCTTTGAGCTGGCGTAACTGGGCGCTGGCGTGTTCGCTACCGTGGACTTCCAGGGCGATGAAGCGTTTGAGCACGGCGCGATAGTCTTGGCGCAGTTCCTCGGCGAAGCGGCGCAGCACCGGTGGGGCGATGCCGTGCGGCCAGTCGGGCCGTTGCACAAAACAGGGCGTGCTGCTGACCAGCGCCAGCCGACTCACCCGCTCCGGGGCGGTGAGCGCTGCCTGTTGGGCCACCAGTCCGCCCAGCGACCAGCCGACCCAGATCGCGCGGGGCGGCGCGACGGCCAGCACTGCCGCACACAGATCGCTCAGGGTATGCCCGGCGCCCACCATACGACTGTAGCCATAGCCGGGCAGATCCAGCACCGTGACCTGGTGATGGTCGAGCAGGGCTTCCACCACGTCTTCCCAGACCCCGGAGTGCATGCCCCAGCCATGCACCAGCACCACGTCCGGCCCGGCACCGACGGTGTGACGGTAGAGTGGCTCGGTCATTGGCCACTCTCGCCGGGCGTTTCCAGCCATTGCCTGATCCGCTCATACACCCGAGGCTCATTCAGCAGGGCCATGTGGCCCAGTCCCCCCAGGCGAACCGAATCCACGTCGTCCGACAATTCAGGGACCGTGGCACTGTGGAGGGTGACCAGGCCATCGCCCAGGATATGGCCGAGCGGGTGATCGGGATCCTCGGTCAGGTTGGCGCTGATAAAGCGATAGGCCACGCCAGACGCCACCGCCGCCGCTTGCGTGCGTTCCTCCTGCGCGCGCAACCCGTGGCGCAAATCCCTGACGCCAGCGCTGCGAGCGGCGGCGATTTTGCCCAGCGGCGCGGTCACCTTGGAGAGATGCAAGGCGGCCGTGGTCAGGTGGCCCAGTTTCGCCAGGGGAGAGCCGCGATGCGGCGAACCCAGACAAATCACCATGCGAGTCGGTTTCAGCCAGGGCAGGTTCTCGGCGGCGGCCTGATCGCAGGCGCCGCGCGCCACCAAGCCGCCCATGCTGTGACCGATCAGCACCAGTTCCCGCACCGGTCGCGGCCAGACGGCGAGGAGGTCGGACAACAGCCGCGCCAGTTGGCGGCCGTTGTCCGCAATCGGCAAACCGGTGTTGTAGCGCAGGTAGAGCGGGGTGTAGCCCAAATCGGCCTGTAACCGCGCACCGTAGGGATGGCTTGACGGGTCCTCGGCGATTTCGGCGGACGGTTGCCAGCTATGCTCGTCGCAGCCGAGTCCGTGGATGAACACACCCAACCGGTCGCCCGGATCGGGAAATTGGGCGCGCAAGCCATCGGCCGTCAGTGGAATCCGATGACCGGCGGCATGGAAACCCATGGTAATAGCGAGCGGGTTGGCGTTGCTGGCCAGATGATCGCCAACGGCGGCATTGAGCGCGCTGCGCAGGCCGGTGGCCAAACGGCTGGGCGGTACGACCTCGGCGGGCGCATTGGCGGCGGCGTGCTGTTCGAGCAGGGCGGCGGCCGCGAGCAACCCGCCGCCGCTCTGCCGGATAGCGGCGTAGATCCCATCGGCAATGGCGTCGTGCGCGCTCTGCGCCAATCGCGCGGGTCCGGCCATGCCGGGAATCCATCGCGATGCCTGAAAAGACAAGTCGGCAATGGCGCGATGCATTTCCTGCACGCGCCGGGTCGTTTCCTGAAAGCCGAGTCTTCAGCGCAGAACAATAACCGCTGACTGGAAGGGAAGTTGCGACGGAGTCTGCCGGGTCTGAGCAAGGGGGATGCAACATGAAGGCGTTCCTGAATTCAATTTCAATGGAGACTGCAAGAAATGCTTTCGGTTTCCAACGATGTCTGCTATTCGGAGATTCAACGCATCCTCCAACCCCTGACCTGGAGTGTTCGATCCATGTTAGACCCTGCTCCATTCCCCACCGATTTTCTCTGGGGCGCCGCCACCTCGGCCTATCAGATCGAAGGCTCGCCGCTGGCCGATGGCGCCGGGCCGAGCATCTGGCACGAATTCGCCCACACCCCCGGCCGGGTTCGCGACAACGAGACCGGCGATGTGGCCTGCGATCACTACCACCGCTACCGGCAAGATATCGAACTGATGCGGGCGCTGGGCCTGAACGCCTACCGCTTCAGCGTATCCTGGAGCCGGGTGTTGCCAGACGGACGCGGGCCGATCAATCGGCGCGGGTTGGACTTCTACGAGCGTCTGGTGGATGCGTTGCTGGAGCACGACATTCAGCCGATGTTGACGCTCTATCACTGGGATCTGCCGGCGGCGCTGGACCGGTTGGGCGGTTGGTTGAACCCCGCTAGCGCTGACTGGTTCGCCGACTACGCCCGCGTTCTGTTCCGGGCGCTGGACGACCGGGTAAAACTCTGGGTCACGCTGAACGAGCCGTGGGTGGTGGTGGATGGCGGCTATCTGCATGGCGTCCTGGCGCCGGGCCAGCGCAACCCCTACGCCGCGCCCATCGCCGCCCACAACCTGCTGCGGGCGCACGCCGCCGCCGTGCAAGCCTACCGGGCCGAGGGTCGGCATCACATCGGACTGGTGGTCAATCTGGAACCGAAATACCCGGCCAGCGAAACAGTCGAAAATTTGAACGCCACCATGCGGGCCGACGCCTACTGGAACCGTTATTACCTCGATCCAGTCTTTCTGGGCGCTTATCCGCCGGAGCTACCGGACATTTTCGGTGCGGCCTGGCCGGCGTTTCCCGACGCCGATCTCGACCTCATCCGCCAGCCGCTGGACTTTCTCGGCGTCAACTACTACAGCCGGCAGGTGGTTCGGCACGACCCTGGCGACTGGCCGCTGGCCGCTGGCCGGGTCCGGCAGCCGCGCCAGACTCACACCGGCCTGGATTGGGAAGTCTATCCGCAAGGGCTGACCGACATTCTGGAGTGGGTCGCCAGCCGCTACGGACCTTTGCCGCTGTATGTCACCGAAAACGGCGCGGCGTTCTACGATCCGCCGCAAGCGGACGGCGCGGTGGACGATCCGTTACGTCGGCGCTACCTGCGCGACCATCTGCGCGCGGCGCTGGCGGCCCTGCGCAACGGAGTCGATCTCCGTGGCTATTTCGCCTGGTCGCTGCTGGACAATTTCGAGTGGGCGCACGGCTATTCGCAACGGTTCGGGCTGATTCACGTGAACTATGCGACTCAGCGCCGGACGCCCAAGGCCAGCGCGCGGTTTTACACGGCGGTGATTCGCGGACGCGGCGCCGCCCTGCTCGCGGACGACGCCGAAGGATAGATCAAGCCGCGCGGGCGCGGGTCAGCGGCAACGCCAGCGCCCCGGCGACCAGGAAAGTCAACACGACGCCGATCAATCCGGCCAAGCCGGTGGACAGCAGCTCGGAGGCGACACCGGCGACCTGGTAATCCGCCAGCGGCGTCACGAACAGCGGCGCGGCCTCGTGTAGAACCTGATACTGGGTCATCACTGCTTCCAGACCGTCCGGCAGCGGCGAGGCGAACGGACTCAGGCACAGCGCGATCAGCAACGCCGCCAGCGCTGGGGCGGCGAAACGCCGGGAAGTGGGAACCGTACCGATCGCCGTCGGCTGGCCAAACAGCGCCAGCGCCGCGCAGGTGACGAGCGCCTCGCCCACGCCGATCAGCGCGTGGACGCTCAACATCGCCGGTGCGACTTGCCCCAGCGGCAACACCCCGGCCAGCGCCAGTTCGACCGCGCAGGCCAGGGCCGCCAACATCACCGACGCCCAACCGGCCAGCGCGGCGGCGATCCAAATTCGAGTTCCGCTGGCGGGCAGTTTCTTCAGCAGCCCCAGCCGCAGCAAGCCGCCGAGACCGGCGCCGAGCACCGCCATGTTCAACACGTTGGCGCCGAGCACGGTCAAGCCGCCGTCGGCGAACACCAAGGCCTGGATCGCCACCACCAGCGCCAGCGCCAGCACTCCAAACGGCACGCCCAGCAGGGCGCTGGCCAGGACGCCGCCGAGCAGGTGGCCCGAGGTGCCGCCGCTGATCGGAAAATTCATCATCTGCGCGGCGAAAATGAAGGCGCTTACCGCCGCAAAGCGCAGGGGATGCGGTTTTTCTACCGACCGATACGCCGCCAGCGCCGCGCCGGCCAGACACAGACCGCCCACGACGGCGGTCACCGGGCAAATACTGCCATCGAGCAGGTTTTGCGGGATGTGCATGAGCCTATTCCTTTTGAAGATCAGGGAGATTTCAGCATAGTTCAAGAAGTCGGCCCTGCCTACCGGTTTCGCGGGACGCCGCAAGGGTCGACCGCGCGCATGGCTTAGCGGGCTTGCTGATAGATTTGATCGAAGGAACCACCATCCTTGAAGTGCGCGGCCTGCGCCTTGGCCCAGCCCCCGAACATCTCGTCGATGGTGAATAGTTGCAGGCTGGGAAACTGGTCCCGGTAGCGTTCGGCCACCGCCGGGTCGCGCGGCCGGTAATAGTGCTTGGCCACCAGTTCCTGACCCTCGGCGCTGTACAGATACTCCAGATAGGCCTGGGCCGCCGCGCGCACGCCGTGCTTGTCGGCGATCTTGTCCACCAGCGCCACCGGCGGCTCGGCCAGAATGCTAATCGAGGGCATCACGATCTCGAAATCGTCCTTGCCCAATTCCTTGACCGCCAGGAACGCTTCGTTTTCCCAGGTCAGCAGCACATCGCCGATGTCGCGCTCGACGAAGGTGGTGGTGGAACCCCGCGCGCCGGAATCCAGCACCGGGACGTTGCGGTACAACCGGGCCACGAAATCGCGCGCCTTGGCCTCGTCTCCGCCGGACCGGCGCAGTTCGTAGCCCCAGGCCGCCAGATAATTCCAGCGCGCCCCGCCGGAGGTCTTGGGGTTGGGCGTGACCACGCTCACCCCCGGTTTCACCAGATCGTCCCAGTCCTTGATACCCTTGGAATTGCCCTTGCGCACCAGAAACACGATGGTCGAGGTATAGGGCGAACTGTTGTGCGGCAACCGCTGCTGCCAATCCGCCGGCAACAAGCCGCCCTTGGCGCTGATTTCGTCGATGTCGTAGGCCAGCGCCAGCGTGACCACATCGGCCTCCAGCCCGTCGATTACCGAGCGCGCCTGCTTGCCGGACCCGCCGTGCGACTGGCGAACCGTCACCGCATCGCCGGTTTTAGCCTGCCAGTGCTTGCTGAAAGCCGCATTAAAATCGTTGTACAACTCGCGGGTGGGATCGTAGGACACGTTCAGCAGGACGACGGTTTGGCCGGCCACGCCGCCAGGCGGATAGCTGATGCCGAACGCCAATACCAACAGCGGCAGGGCCAGCCAGAGCAAACGGTGGGTGGTCATCAGGATTCTCCCAGTGGGCGGTCGACAGAACAGCGCGTGCCAGGTCCGAGCGATTGCGATGTCGGGCCGGTATGGATCTGGCCATTACCATAACCCATCGGCTTTATATCCGAAAATAATAAAAATTCATCCCTATATTCCAAATTCTTTTCGAGAACGTCAAGCCATCCGCAATTCGGCCACGCTCTGGAACTGGCTGACCACGTAATAGCACTCCACATCCAGTTGCACCAGCGCGCAACCGGCATTGGTCACAAAGCCGTGCAAGTGTGGGTGTTTGTTCAGGTAGAGTTGCAGCAACTCGGGGCGTTGCGCCGCGCTGACTTCGTGGGTCGCGCCCTGGGCGGAAATCGCCACCGCATCCCGACAATCGGTCGCGGCATTGCAGCGGTTGTCGACCAGCAGCGAAGCGCGGGGATTGTCCTGCAGGTTGGCGTACTTCTGCGTCGCCCGCGCGGTGGCGAACACGATCCGCCGCAGATCGGGCGTGACAGCGAACGCCATCAGGCTGGTGTAGGGCTGCTGCTGGTGCTGGGTCGCCAGCACCCCTTGAATCTGGGAATCGAGCAGGGTTCGAACGGTTTGTTGCAAGAGTTCGGGTGTCGTCATCGTCGTTGGGTCAGGCTGGGAAATCGGGAGAAGGTCCATGTCGGTCGGGACGCCGGTTCAGACCAGCAGCCGCCCGCTCTCGCGCAGAAACAGCAGCGCATACGCCAGCAGCAACAAACCCAAACCGCGCATGAGAACAATATAGCCGCCGCTGCGCAGGAGGTGGCGGGCGCGGCCCAGCGCCATGGCCAGCAGCACCTTGGACCCCACCAGCAGCGCGTAGAACGCGACGACGAACCCCGCCGCCACCGACCACCCCTCCCGCCAAGCCGCCAGCACGGTCGGCGCGCCCACCGCCAGCCAGAACAGATAGGGGCTGGGATTCAGGAAGTTAGCGATCACCCCGCGCCGCAGCGAACCGGCCGGGTCGGTCGGCTCCAGTTCCGCGCCCCGAAAGCGCAGGCTCTGGAAGCCCAGCCAGGCCAGATACAGCCCACCGCCCAGATGGATCAGCGCCAGCGGCAAGGTTGGTCGGTCAAGGGCCGCAACAGCAACACCGTCGCCAAAATAATCGGCAGATCGGTGAGCAGCGGCGCCAGCGCCACCCAGACCCCGGCCCGGGCGCCGTGGCGCAGTGTTTCGCTGGCCAACAGGGTCAGCAACGGCCCCGGCGCCAGGCCACCGCTCAAGCCTAATAAGATACCGGAGAACAGAAAGGCGGTCATGATGACAGTTGCTGACCCGATGTCGCCATTGCTGCAAGCATAGCGCGAAGGCTATAGGCTGTAATTTTTTTAATTCAAAGTTATAATTCTACCGTTAACAAGAACTATCGGGACCGCCACGAAAACTGTACATTTACATGACAAAACTGGTGGCACAAAGAGAGATGTTATGTATACCGCCCATTTTGGTTTCAACAGTAAACCCTTTAAGTCGAAGGATCCGAAAGATTTTTTTCGCAACACCAACTTTGACGCCGCTTGCGCCGACATCCTGGACGGTATCCGGGAGCGGCGGGGGGTCATCCTGCTCACCGGCGAGGCCGGGGTCGGTAAGACGCTGGTGTTGCGCCGCTGCATGGCGGAGGCCAACGATATCCACTTCATCCTGTTGGTCGACGCCCACCTCGATTTTCCCGATATCCTCAATTACCTCTGCACGAACCTCGGGCTGACAGCCGCCGGATTGAATGTCGAACGGCAGGGCCGGTTGTTGCTGGACGCCTTGGCTACCCGAGCGCGCCGCAATCAACCCATCGCCTTGCTCGTCGACGATGCCCAGCATCTGGCCACCGAGGTTCTGCTCCACTTGCAGGAGTTCGTGGAAACCCCAGCGATCCCGAGTCAGCGCCTGCAGGTCGTGCTGGCGGCGTTGCCGGATCTCGCCAGCAAACTGGATCAGCCCCAATTGCGTCGATTGCGGGACAGTATTCGGGGCCGCTGTCACCTCGAACGACTGAGCGAGCTGGAAACCGGCCTATTTATCGAACATCACCTCAAGATGGCGGGCCACGCCGAGGGGAACTTACTGTCTCCCGCCGCCATCAAGCGTATCAATTTACATTGTCAGGGAGTGCCCCGCGCCATCGCCCTCCTGTGCGACACGGTCTTTCTGTTTGCCAGCCTGCAGTCGGAACACGACATCACGCCCGAGTTGGTGAGCGAAACCGCCCGGATTTGCTTGTTCGGCGAACAATCCAGCTTGGCCACCCAGATCGAAAGTGGCCGGCCCGACGGTGCAACCGCTCCTGAAACCCCACCGGGGTTCGCCGCCGAACCCACCGACTTCGACCTGGCCCTGTCTGAATTCGATTTTTCCTTCGATTCTGGCGAACAGACGATGAGAGCCAAACAGCCGGTGAGAACGCCGCCGGTCGAGAGGGCCACGTTGAGAGCAGCGGTTGCCCCACCGGTGTCGCCGTCGGCTGAGGCGCGTACCGCGACAGCGGCCGAACAGAGGGTCGACGCGCACTCCTTCGAGCCGTGGCAAGAGACGGCGGACGATGTGGTCGATACCGTTTCCTTCATCCCGCTTGGGAGGGAGACTTCGGCGTCTCCAATACCGGCGTCGCCGCCGCGGGTTGGCCACTATCAGCTCGACCTGGTCGATGTATTGCCCAAACGCGACCAGCCAGCCAGCACCGACGAATTCCAGACCATGTCGCTGGGTAGTTCGCCCCAGGCCGGCCTGTGCATTGATGCCAAGGACTTGGAACCCCAACCTGCCGGATTGCTATTCGGGGATGGCGCGCAGGCTATCGGTAGCCACACTCAAGAGGGGAATGAGTCTAATGTTCTGGAGCACTTGCAGTCGGCTGCGGGAAAATATCCATGGCTCACTCACCTTCTAAGTCCAAGTATTGAACAGGAGACCCCTATGTCGCGATTGGATAATCTCAATAAAGTTCTCAAGAATCTTCAGAACGAATCGCCCGGCGTCGAAGCGAGCGCCTTGATTTCCGAAGACGGACTGATGATCGCCAGCGCCTTACCGCAAGACCTGGATGAGACGCGCGTCGCCGGAATGACTGCAACGCTGCTGAATTTAGGCACCCGCGCCGCTGTAGAATTACGCCGGGGGGACGTCCAAGAAGTCATCGTCCGCGGCGAGCATGGCTATTCCGTGATGATCAGTGCCGGCCGTGGCGCTTTGCTGCTGGTCCTCACGAATGAAAACAGCAAGCTAGGACTGATTTTTTTCGACATGCGCGAAGCGATCAAAGCCATTAAGAACATTCTTTAGGTCGCAAACGGTTGCAGTGGTTTGGAGATAAAGAATGCCGAATACAGTGCTCTATGATGATGGTACGCACCGAAACGTATTACTGGAGGATTTCGGTCTCGGTGGCTTGGCAATCCAAGCCAACCAGCACATGATCGTCCACGATGGCGGCGGGATGATCCTCGATCCGGGCGGCCACAAAATCTATAGCAAGGTTCTCGCGGAAACATTTTCCATCCTTGGCAAGGCCAAACTGCGGTGCATCTTTCTCTCTCACCAAGATCCGGACATCGTCGCGGCGGTGAATGGTTGGCTGATGACCACGGATGCAGACGCCTACATATCGAAGCTGTGGATGCGGTTTGTACCCCATTTTGGGTTTGATCATCTGGTCGCGGACCGGCTCAAGCCCATCCCCGATGAAGGGATGCTATTCGACCTTGAAGGTGCGCGCCTGCTGTTTCTTCCCGCACACTTCCTGCACAGCGAAGGCAACTTTCAGATCTACGACCCGATTTCAAAGATTCTCTATAGCGGCGATTTGGGCGCCTCGCTGGGCATGGATTACACTTGTGTGGCCGATTTCGACGCTCATATCCCCTATATGGAAGGCTTTCACCGGCGCTATATGGCCTCGAACAAAGTCATGAAAGCTTGGGCAACCATGGTTCGCGGACTCGATATCGAACTCATCGCGCCACAACACGGAGCCTTCTTCAAGGGCAAGGAGATGGTCCGACGATTCATCGATTGGTGCGCCGATCTGGAATGTGGCGTGGATCTCATCAGCCCCTTGTTTAAGCTACCTGTCGCTTAGCCATCCCCAACTGCTCGATGCTCTCATCGAATCGTTAATTTAATAGCAAGCGCCATGAGAAGCAGCCCTCGTAGCCGGCCTGTTGGGCCACGACCGTCGCTGAGAATGTGGCGAGAGATGATGGTTACGCTTGAGCGAAGACCGCTCGTCATTACCTCCAGCAGGGCGCCATGAGCGACCGTGAACAGCCAGATACACCGGAACAGTATCGCGTAACCGGTGAAGACACGCCAACGTGGCTACCGATGGGTTTCACCCTCATCGGAGTGCTGCTCGCGGCCACCACGGCTTGGCTCTGGATGAACGAGCAACCCCGACTGCAAGAGCAACGATCCCAAGGCAACCTGATCCAGGAGCAAAGCTCTGTATCAGCGACCCAACCGGCCGCTAACCTTCCAACAAAGCCGACTGCTGTGCCCGTGGAAACTCTGGAAGGTGCGGCGGTGGCAAAGGGCGATCAGAGCATTCAATCAGAGCCGTTTCCACCGCCCAGCGTCCCTGCCGACGTGCCTGCGAGGCCGAGTGATTTGCAAGATAGTCCTGCGGACGAGCAGACGACACCGGCTTCCACGCCATTGCCCTCTAAGCTCGTGGATTGTCCACCAGCCATCACGATCCCATTCAGGCAAGGCGGCATATATCCAGTCATTACGGGTGATATCCAGTTACATCTTGAACGGCTGCGGAAATGGCTGAATGACCATCCACAGGCAAAGGTGTCAGTCAAGGGCCACGCTGACTCTGTGGGGTTGGAACGCCAAAATCTGCTGCTGAGCTATCGACGAGCGAAGACGGTAGTCGCGTTACTCAACAAGTCCGGCGTACCGGAGCCACAGATGACTATCCTCGCCGCCGGTGAAAGCGATCCCATCGAAGGAATACCCACCGATTCGGTAGACAACCGGCGCGTGTTTCTGCAGATCAAAGGTATTGAGAACTGCCAGGAAGTTCCTACCGATAGCGAGCGACCATGATACTACTGTCCGCCATAATTGGAATCGGCGCCGCAACCTTGCTGTTGACCGCCGGCTATTTGTTCGGGGTAAAACGAGGGTACCATGCGCGAGAGAAGTTGCGCAGGCAGACTCTAATGCAGGCCGCTGAAATGAAGCAGTTGCCAGAGCAGTTGTTGCAACGACAAAACGAACAGGAAGATAGCCTGCGAGCGACCATTCAGCAGGTGCTAACCCCGTTGGTGCAGCGCGAGCAGCTTTCTCACGAGCTTTCGCATTTAGAGGCCAAGTTAGGTCATGATAGTGACCTGACGACATTACTCGATCAGATCGCGGAAAAAGGCAACTTTGAGGCGGTATTGCTCGGCGATGAGGCGGGATGGCCGCTCGCCGCAAGCAGTAACACCAGGGATCTCGAAAGATTGGGAGCGACCTCTTCTCTGCTACTCATTCTTGCCGACCGCATGAGCCGCGATAGTGCGCCCGCTCCGCTGGCCTTGATGGTGCATGATGAAGCCAATAAAGTCACTTTATGCCGTATCTTTCGCGTCAGCGGTCAACGGCTCTCGTTAACTGCCGCATCGACCGGTGCGCAGCTTACCCCTACAGCGCTTGATCCCGCCTTGGTGAAGGTGAGCGCGGTACTCTCGAATAGAGGTTACCAGCCACTCTAATAGGCTTGGTACCGCTGTTGAGTTTTGATAGCAGGCTGTTTGTCTATGACATTTGAACAATGCAACCGACTCTCTTTCGCGAGGATGACGAAACCCACAGGTTGTAGGTGACCATCGCGATTAGGGTGTCTGACGCCTTGGTTTGGGCGTCGTTTCCAGCGCGGCCCGCAGTTGCCGGTAGCTGTCCAGCCGGCGCGAGGCGATTTCACCGCGCGCCACCGCTTCCCGCAGCGCGCAATCCGGCTCGCTCTCGTGGTAGCAGTCGGAAAACCGGCAGCGACCGAGATATGGCGCGATGTCGGTGAACCCCCGGTCCAGATCGCTCAGGCTAATCTCTCCCAGTTCGAAGCTACGCACGCCGGCGGTGTCGATCAGATCGCCGCCGTCCGGCAGGTGATAGAGCGTGCTGCCGCTGGTGGTATGCGTGCCGTGGCCGGTCACTTGGGACACGGCCTGGATGCGAATCTCGCGGTCTGGCAGCAACGCCTTGATCAACGACGATTTGCCCACGCCCGATTGCCCGACCAGCAGGCTGACGCGGCCGCGTTGCCAGGCGCGCAGTTCGTCCAAACCGTGCGCGGTGTGGCTGCTGGTCAGCAGCAGCGGGTACCCGATCCGGCGATAGGGTTCCAGCCGCTCGGTCAAAGCCGCCAGCGCCGGCGCATCCAGCAAATCCAGCTTGTTCAGCACCAGCAGGCCCCGGACGCCGATGGCGGCGATGGCCACCAGGTAACGGTCGATCAGATATTCGCTGGGTTCCGGTTCCGGCGCCAGCACCACCGCCACCGCATCGAGATTGGCGGCGACCGGGCGCGGCTGACCGTGGTAATCGGGGCGGGTCAGCAGCGAGCGGCGTTCGCCCACCGCCACGATCACGCCCTCCTCCGCGCCGGACGCCTGCCAAACGATCCGGTCACCGCAGGCTAACCGACCCAGGTTCTGCCGCGCGGTGCAGCGATATAACCGGCCCGTCTCATCCTCGACCACCAAAGTCTGGCCGTGGTGGGCGATGACCAGACCGGTCTGTTCCGAACCCAGCCCGACGTCGTCCTGAAGTTCCAGCCGCTGGCCAGCGCGCTCGCGCCGGCGTTCCTGCCCGCGCAGGATCTGCTCCCGTTGACGCTGGGTCAGCCGGCGTCCGGCCATGTCTGAACTACCCCGCGCCCGCCAGATTCAGCGTAAACTTTAGCTTGGTCACCCTCGCCGATCCACCACCGGCGAGTTCCTCTTCTACCCCTACCCTATCCCACGAAGAATCCATGTCTCCCGACAACCTGATCTGGATTGATTTGGAAATGACCGGCCTGGATTCCCAGACCGACCGCATCATCGAAATCGCCACCATTATCACCGACAGCCAGCTCAATACTCTCGCCGAGGGGCCGGTGTTGGCCATCCACCAGAGCGACGCGACGCTGGCGGCGATGGACGACTGGAACCAGAAGCAGCACGGCGCATCCGGGCTGATCGCCCGGGTCCGCGCCAGCGCCGTGGACGAACGCGAGGCCGAGGCGCGCACCCTGGAGTTTCTGAGTCTGTACGTGCCCAAGGGCCAATCACCGATCTGCGGCAACAGCATCTGCCAAGACCGGCGGTTTCTGGCGCGCTGCATGCCGGAACTGGAGGCGTATTTCCATTATCGCAATTTGGACGTAAGCACGCTCAAGGAACTGGCCCGGCGTTGGTATCCGAAACGGATCAAAGGGTTCAATAAAACCTCCACTCATTTGGCGTTGCAGGACATCCGCGATTCCATCGAGGAGTTGCGCTTTTATCGCGAGCGGCTGTTCGTGGCGGCGGACGTTGCTGGATGAATTCGCAATGATCGGCTCCGTCAGCGCTCGACCGGCAGGTCGGGATCGT
Organism: uncultured Gammaproteobacteria bacterium; assembly: GCA_963719395.1. Lineage (GTDB taxonomy): Bacteria > Pseudomonadota > Gammaproteobacteria > Competibacterales > Competibacteraceae > Contendibacter. The sequence goes on from CAVRCC010000016.1 coordinate 94,959, forward strand.
TGCCCCATTCCGACCAGGCGCCGGGATAGCCGCGCACCCGGGGATAGCCGAGATAGCGCAACACCCAGAGGTATGCGCCGAACGGTGATGGGTCTGGCAATAGACGATGACCTCCTTGTCGGGGGTCACGCCGCGCGTTTCCAGCAGCTTGCGCAACACCGGATCGGGCTGGAGACGAAACTGCCGTTGCGGGTCCATGGCATCGGTCCAGCTCAGATTCATCGCGCCGGGGATGTGGCCGCCGCGGGCGGCGCGCTGGTCCAGACCCACGAATTCGGCCGGCGTGCGGGTGTCCAGCAGCGCCAAGTCCGGTTGGCCCAGCCGCGCCAGGATATAATCCCGGTCGGCGACCACCATCGGCGGATCGGCGAAGCCGGCCTGGTAACTGCTGCGCGACGGATGGCGAAACCGAGCTTCCAGCGGTCCGGCGGCGGCGTCCCAGGCGTGGATGCCGCCGTTGAGCAGCGACACCCGCTCGTGGCCGAGCGCCGCCAGCGTCCACAACAACCGACCGGCGCGACCGTTGCCTTCCTCATCGTAGGCAATAACCCGCCGCGCTGAGGTCAGGCCGAGTCGCGACAGTACTTCGCTCAACCGCGCCGCGTCCGGTAACAATCCCATCGCCGGCGGCTCGACCCGGACCAAATCCGAGTAGTCGAGATGGACCGCGCCGGGAATGTGGCCGGCGGCGTAACTGGCCGGATCGCACATATTCAGACGATCAGAACCGCCGGGTCGGCAAGATGTGGCTGAAGCTGCTCCGGTTCGATCAGCAGCGGCAGGTTGGGCGCGGTGGACAGCGGACTCCCAAGAAGATTGAGGCACCAGGGTTCAAGACGGTCGTTCGAGGCTGGAAACGATGGCAAAGGTTACACATCATCACAAGTTGCCGCCGCACGCGCAACGGTATGTGGTGACCGGCATCCTGACGGTGATCCCGGTCTGGATCACCTGGCTGGTGTTTGAGTTCGTACTGGGCCAGTTGACCCGGATTGGAATGCCGTGGGCGCGCGGGCTTGCCAGCGCCATTCACGACGAACTGCCAATTTTATCCGACTGGCTGCTTACCCCCTGGTTCCAAAACCTGCTGGCGGCGCTGATCACCCTGATCGGCCTGTATCTGCTGGGCTGGACGGCGACCCGGGTGGTGGGGCGACGGCTGATCGCCGGCTTCGAAGCGCTCATGCACCGGCTACCGGTGGTGCAGACTATCTACGGCTCGACCCGGAAACTGGTCCAATCGCTGCAACAGGAGCCGACCCAGATTCAGCGGGTGGTGCTGATTGAATTTCCCTCGCCGGGAATGAAAGCCGTCGGGTTCGTGACCCATGTGCTGCGGGATGAGGAAACGGGCGAGGAGCTGGCGGC